>JADYYG010000044.1 GCA_020853755.1 Dehalococcoidia bacterium
CGGCATGGTCGCGACCAGCGGCTGCACTCGATCGGCGGCCAGCCTCCCCTGCTGATGGCCGATCCGGCCTTCTGCCCGTTCCAGGCGCGCTGCGCCAACGCATTCGAGCGTTGCCTGTGCGAGAACCCGCCGCTCGAGCGCGTGGCCCCCGGCCACGACGTCGCCTGCTGGCTGGAGCGGCCCCAGGAAGGGAGGGCGGCGTGACGGCTGACGCGCGCGAAGGCCAGCACGCCACCTCGCCTGAGGCCGGGCTGATGGCCGTCGAGGATCTGGCGCTCCACTTCCCGGTCTATCAGGGTCTGCTGCGCCGGCAGATAGGGTCGGTCAAGGCGGTCGACGGGCTGACTTTCGACATCCGCAGGGGCGAGACACTGGGGCTCGTCGGCGAAAGCGGGTGCGGCAAGTCGACCACCGGCCGCGCGCTTCTGCGCCTCTACCGGCCGACCCGCGGCCGCATCGTCTTCGAGGGGCACGACATCGCCGCGCTGGACGGCGAGAAGCTGCGCGCCATGCGCCCGCGCATGCAGATGATCTTTCAGGACCCGCAGGCTTCGCTGAACCCGCGCATGACCGTCGGCGCGATTGTCGAGGAGCCGCTGGTCGAGCATGGCGTGCTGAAGGCGGCGGGGCGGCGCGAGCGGGTGCGCGAGCTGCTCGACGCGGTCGGTCTCAATCCGGAATACGTCAACCGCTACCCGCACGAATTTTCGGGCGGTCAGCGCCAGCGCATCGGCATTGCGCGCGCGCTTGCCCTCGACCCTGATTTCATCGTCTGCGACGAGCCGATCGCCGCGCTCGACGTGTCGATCCAGGCGCAGGTCGTCAACCTGCTGCAGGACCTCCAGAAGAAGCGCGGCCTCACATACCTGTTCATCAGCCACGATCTGTCGATGGTTCGCTACATCGCCAGCCGCGTTGCCGTCATGTATCTCGGCAAGATGATGGAGCTTGCCGGCGTCCACGAGCTCTTCAACGCGCCCAAACATCCCTATACGCGCGCGCTCCTGTCGGCGGTGCCGGTTCCCGATCCGAAGGTCGAGGCGACCCGACAGCGCATCCTTCTCAAGGGCGACATACCGAGCCCGGTCAACCCGCCATCCGGCTGCCGCTTCCGCACCCGCTGCCCCTGGGCGGCGGAAATCTGCGCGGAGCAGGAGCCGGCATGGCGCACCCTTGACGACGGCCGCAAGGTCGCCTGCCATTTCGCCGAATAGACGAGGAGGTTTTGCCCCGACAAGTCATGAAAGAAGAAGACACGCGGACATGCGGCCAGCCCGGCCCTGAAACAACACGAAGACGATCGTCCGGGCGCCGAATGCACTCCAGAACAGGTAGACACAAAATGGGAGACTGGAAATGAAAGCGTTCAGATCGCTTCTTATTGGCACGGCCGCAACGGCTGCCATGATCGCGGCCGCGCATGCCGAGCGCGGAACCGACGGCGACCTCAAGATCCTCTACTGGCAGGCCGTTTCGATCCTCAATCCCTATCTCTCGGGTGGCACGAAGGATGTCGAGGGATCGTCGCTGGTGATCGAGCCGCTCGCCAAGTTCGACGAGAATGCGAGCATGGTCCCGGCCCTCGTCACCGAGATTCCGACGCTTGAGAACGGCGGCGTCTCCCAGGACTTGAAGTCGATCACCTGGAAGCTGCTCCCCGACCTCAAATGGTCTGATGGCGGCGCTTTCACCGCCGATGACGTCGTGTTCACCTGGCAGTACTGCACCAACCCTGAAGCCAAATGCCAGCAGAAGGCGAAATTCACCGATATCACCAGCGTCGACGCGGTCGACGCGCACACGGTGAAGATCAACTTCGCGGTGCCGAAGCCCTACCCCTATGGCGTCTTCGTCGGCGCTGAATCCCCCATCATCCAGAAGGCCCAGTTCGCGGATTGCCTCGGCGCCAAGGCGCCCGAATGCACCAAGCAGAACTTCGCCCCCAACGGTACGGGGCCGTTCCGCGTCACCGATTTCAAGGCCAACGACGTCGTCACGTTCGAGGCCAACCCGAACTACCGCGACGCCTCGAAGCCGGCTTTCGCCACCGTGACGCTGAAAGGCGGCGGCGACGCCACCTCGGCGGCCCGTTCCGTGCTTGAAACCGGCGAGTTCGACTATGCCTGGAACCTTCAGGTCGAGCCCGAGGTGCTGGCGCAGATGTCGGCAGCCGGAAAGGGCGAGGTCGTCATCGCCTTCGGGACGTCGGTCGAGCGTCTCGAGGTCAACCAGACAGACCCATCGGCCTCCAAGGGTGACATCCGCTCGACGGTCGAGGCAGGCCCTCATCCGTTCCTGAAGGACCCCGCCGTGCGCCGGGCGCTTTCCATGGCCATCGATCGCCAGCTGATCGTTGAATCGGTCTATGGCGACGCCGGCCGCCCGACCTGCAACATCCTGCCTGCGCCGGAACTCTATGCCTCGACCAATGTCGACTGGTGCCTGAAGCAGGACATCGACGGCGCCAACAAGCTGCTCGACGATGCGGGCTGGGTGCGCGGCAGCGACGGTATCCGCGCCAAGGACGGCGTCCGCATCGCGATGCTGTACCAGACCTCCACCAATTCCGTCCGCCAGGCCACGCAGGCCCTGGTCAAGGATATGTGGAGCAAGATCGGCGTCGACGCCGAACTGCGCAACATCAGCGCATCCGTGTTCTTCGGCGGCGACCCCGCGAGCCCGGACACCTTCCAGAAGTTCTATGCGGACGTGGAGATGTATACCAACAACTTCCCCGGCACCGACCCCGAGCGCTACATGGGCGGCTGGGTCTGCAAGGACATCCCGAGCCCGAAGAACGGCTGGCTCGGCGCCAACATGCCGCGCTTCTGCAACAGCGATTATGACGCGCTTGTCGCCGAGATGGCGGTGACCTCCGACTTCAACAAGCGCGGCGAACTCGCCAAGAAGATGAACGACATCCTCTCCAACGAGGGCGCCGTCATCCCGCTCATCCATCGCGGCGACGTGTCGGCCCGGTCCGTCACGCTCGAGGGCGTGCGGATGAACACCTGGGACACGGAGATGTGGAACGCCGCGGACTGGACCCGCAAGAAGTGACGTTAGCCTGATCGTCCCCGGGGTCCTTCCGCGCTGCGCGGCGGGGCCCCGGGCGACGCGACACGCCTTAGGCGGAAGCGGCCGGGTCACAGGGGGTCTCGATGCTCAACTATGCACTTCGCAGGCTTGCGCTCGCGATCCCGACGCTGCTTGTCATCAGCTTCATGATTTTCGCGTTGCTCGACCTCGCGCCGAACGACCCGACCGGCGACCTGCCGCTGACCATCCCGCCTGAGGTTCGCGAGCAGATCCGCGAAGGGCTCGGCCTCAACGAGCCGTTCCATCTGCGCTACCTTCTTTGGCTGCAGCAATTCGTCGTCAACGAACCGCTCAACCTGATGGAGCGGATGTTCGATATCGAGATCGGAAACTCCGCCGAACGCCTGCGCATCCGCTCCTGGGCCACCCGCAGCCCCGTCGTCGACCTCATCGCCGAGAGGATGCCGCAGACCCTGATGGTCGTCGGTTTCGCCTATCTGTTCGGCATATTGATCGCCATCCCGATCGGCATCATTTCGGCCTATCGGCAGTAGTCCCTGTTCGACCAGATCGGCACCTTCGTCTCGATGGTCGGC
>JADYYG010000045.1 GCA_020853755.1 Dehalococcoidia bacterium
ATGAGGAGTGGCAGCATCTGGAGCGGGTAGCGAAGCGCCAGGAACCAAAATAGTGACATGGTCGCCAGCAGAGCGGCCACCACGCCTTCAAACACCGGTAGCGAAGCCGCCTCCCCGCTGACCAGGATGGGCCACTTAACGGCCACGAGTCCTACGGCCATCAGCAGGTAGCCCGCCCGCATGATGTTCAGGCGGTACGTGGGCGGCGAGCCGACAGCGGCAGTCCGAGTCTGGCGGGTGGCCGTGTCTGGGGCGTTAGTGGCGAGTTTGGCGGTCGGGGCCGTCATTGGTGTGTTCCTTCCGTTCTGAGTGAGCTGGTCCGTGAGCAGCGCAGAGTCTGCCTGCACGAGGGAGATGGCCCGGCCGAACGTAGAGTCCGAGGCCATAACCGGAGTGAGTGGGGGAGCCCTGCGAGACTCCCCCTCGTCGTGGACTCCGCATTTCTCGGTGTGGAACTACGCGTCCCGCCGGACGAAGGCGAGGTAGGCGGCACCCACGATGACCGCGAACCATGTGGCCGCCACGACCGCGCCGACCATCGGGTCGGGGAACGCCGGCGAGTGCTGGATGTGGCCAGAAGTCATGGTGTCCATGCCGTTACTTGGGAGCAGACTGAGGACGTTCTCCTGGAAGCTCTCGGACACGAGCTGGCCGAAGATTTGCGGGAGCCAGTGGAGGCCGAGCGCAGTGGTGATGCCGCCCGCGGTGCTGCGGAACAGGACGCCGAACGCAAAGCCGATGAGTGGGAAGAATGGCATGGCGACACCGAGGCCGAGCACCATGCGCGCCGCGTCGGGGTCGGCCAGGCTGGCGGTCGGCATGCCATAGGCGCCGAGCAGCGCCTGGCCCGCGTAGAACATGCTGATCGTCGACGCCAGACCAGCGACCAGGAGCATCGTCCCGACGAGCGCGAACTTGGCGAGGAAGACGCGGCCGCGGGCCGGAGTGGCGGTCAGCGTGAGCCGGATGGTGCCGCTGGCGTACTCGCGGCTCACGGCCATGACGCCGAACACGGTGAATACGATCACCCCGAAGGCTACGCCAATCATGGAGGTCGTCACCGGGCTGAAGTCCGGCGACCAATCGTCCTGCGTCGTGCCGAGCGCGATGCACGCGATGGCGGTGGTCGCGACGGAAAGGAGGAAGCCAAGCCCGAGCGTGAGCTGCGTGGCACGAAGCGTCGCGAGCTTGGACCACTCCGAGGCCAGGATGTCGATGAAGCCGGTCCGCCGGGTGGCGGCGCGTGTGGCGATCTTGCTGTTCGAGGATATCGTTGCGGTGGTCATTGTTCCGTTCTCCTTGTGTGTGAGTCGGGCGTCAGGCGGCAGAGCTGCTGAGCACGCCCTGGTACTGCTGGCTGCCCTGGGTCAATTCCATGAAGGCGGCTTCGAGGCTGGCGCGGCGCGGCGAGAGTTCGTGCAATTCCAGGCCGTGCCCGGCGGCGACCTTGCCGATGGCTGGCGCTTCGATGCCGGTGACGATGAGGGCGCCGTCCTCGGCGTTGACGGTTGCGCCGGCGCGCTCAAGCAACGGGACAAGGTCGGCGGACCGCGGCGACACGACGCGGACGTGGTTGCTCGCGCTCTGCTGGGTGACGGCCGCGATGCTCGTGTTGGCGATGAGCCGCCCGCGGCCGATGACGATGACGTGGTCGGCGGTCGCTTCCATCTCGCTCATGAGGTGGCTCGAGAGGAGGATGGTGCGCCCTTCGGACGCGAGGCACTGCAGGAAGTTGCGAATCCAGCGGATGCCTTCGGGGTCCAGGCCGTTCACAGGCTCGTCGAAGATCAGCGTCTCCGGGTCACCGAGCAGCGCCGCAGCGATGCCCAGGCGCTGGTACATGCCCAGCGAGAAGCCGCCAAGGCGCCTCCCCGCAACATCCGCGAGCCCGACAAGCTCGAGCACTTCGTCGACACGCCCGGCGGGGATACCCCCCGCCCGGGCGATCCAGCCGAGGTGTTGACGGGCGGTGTGACCGCCGTTCGCTGCCTTCGCGTCCAGCAGCGCGCCGATCTGGTGCATTGGTGCGCCAATGTCGCGGTAGCAACGGCCGTTGACCGTGACCGTGCCGCTGCTCGGGTTGTCGAGCCCGAGGATCATGCGCATCGTCGTGGTCTTCCCCGCCCCGTTCGGCCCAAGGAAGCCGGTGACGATGCCGGGCTTCACGGCGAACGAGAGATGGTCTACGGCGAGCGTCTCGCCGTACCGCTTGGTGACATCGTTGACTTCGATCATGACTGTCCCTTTTTTTATTGGGTGGTTCGACCCCGGCACAGGCGCCGAATCGAGACGATCGGCATTTCCAGGTCCCGGATCCGCACAAGGAGTCCGTGGAGGGCGGAATGGTCGACGAGTGGTGAGGGTGGTAATGCCGTCTCGTTCGAGCGGGAACGCGAGGCCTTCGAGCGGCGACTCTAGTTGGAGTTGATCACGGCGATGCTGTGGCGGTCATGCGGGCAGACGCCACCACATCAAGGATCGCCTGGGTCGATGCTGCCGCTGTCCTCTCGTCCTCGACCAGGGAAGCGTGGGTGGCGTCCGCAACGTGGCGATGATCGCTATTCGATGAAAGGCGCGCGAGGTCGTCCTGCAGCGGCTGCCATCCTTCCTGTGCGCCCTTGTCTGCAGTGATTACGACGAGCGGCGTCCCGCCAAGGCTCTCGAGTTCGCCGGCCTGCCTCAGGGCGGTGCGCAGTTCCGAGAACTCATCACGCAGGCTTCGGTAGTAGGCTGGCGTCGAGGAGAGGTCGCGCCGTTCACTCCACACATCGCCGGGGAGACTGCTGCCGCTGGCGAGGCCTACCAGGCGGGGCACACCCGTCCGTGCGAGCGATGGCAGCAACCCGGAAGCCCGCTTGAACATCGTGTAGAACGCCGGCCATGCGGGAGCCTCTCGTACTGCTCCGGATGCATCGAATCGATGAGGACGACACCGGCGGCATCGTCCGGGTACAGTCTCGCGAAGTTGAGCACGTAGATACCTCCGGCTGAGTGGCCTGCGAGCACGTATGGTCCCTGCTCACCAGCGCGGGCCAACAGACTATGGAGCGCTGTTGCCACCGCGGCGCCATCCTCTGGCTGCCCGGCTGGGTCGCTCCAGCCTCTCCCGGCGCGATCATAGGTACACACCCGCGTTTCCCTTGCGATGCCGGGCGCAAGCCAGGCATTCATGGTGGACGAGAAGTCACCCATGGCTGCTTCAAGGACAACAGTAGGCGAACCGCTCCCGGTGCAGGAAATGTGGAGCCGGTGATCACCTACATCGACGAGCTGTCCTGGCATCGCATCTGGGCCGGGATCGAACGTTTCGCTGACGGTTTCATACGCGCCGCCCAGTCCGGACAGGAACAGCACGCCAAGCACCGGGTAAAGGAAGGCGAAGCTAGCGCGGCTGTGGAGGCTTTTCCGGCTTCGGGGAACCATCCATACAACGAGGACGACAAACACCGGCGGCCAGACCCAACCGAGCAAGTCGTTCGTTACCGCTCCCGGTCACGCTGCCAGTCCTGCGCCGGCGACCGCCATCACAGCGGCGGGCACGGACGCCCATCGCTGGGGTTGCGAGGTGAACCAGGTGGAACTCGCCGCGAGGAGGGCCCAGCCAGCGGCGAATGAGAGCAAGATCGCGGCGCTGATGACGTTTTCGCGAGCGCCGGCGAAAGGGACCATGACGAGCACGCCGGCAACTGCGAGCCCTGTGAAGAGAGAACCGAAGACGACGAGGGCAACGGGCGCCTTGCGAGTGGACGGCACGGCGGACGGGATCGCGATGGCGGTCATGATGCGTCTCCTGGCGCGGCGGTGGGTTGGAGTGGCGACGAGTTCGTTCGCATGAGGCCGAGCGCCACGGCAACACCGATCGCCGCCAGGACGGCGGCACCGTAGAACGCCGCATGAAATCCGTCATTGAGCTGCGACACCGAAGTCCCGCCGGTGTTCGATTGCGCGACTGCCACCATGGCCGCGAGGCCAAGCGCTGAGCCAACCTGGTAGCTCGTGTTCACGAGCCCTGAGGCGAGGCCCGCGTCGGATTCCGAGGCTCCAGCGGTGGCCGAGACCATCGCGGGAACGAAGACAAGTGACATTCCAGCGGCGGCCAACAGCGAAGCCGGCAGCACATGGGCTAGGAAGTTGCCGTCGGCGGGTGACTGCGCGAACAGCAAGAGTGCTCCGACCAGCAGTCCCATGCCGGCCGCGATGTTCGTCCTCAGACCAAGGCGCGCCGTGAGCCGTCCAGTGGCGACGACCATGAGGAGCATGATCGCGCCCGTCATCGGGAGCAACGCGAGCCCGCTCCCGAACGCTTCGTAGCCGAGCACCTGCTGCAGATAGAGGTTCAGGAAGAACCACAGCGGTATCCAGGCTGCGCCCAACAGCGCCATGGCGATGTTCCCGGCCGCGAGGCGAGGAACCCTGAAGACTCCGAGCCTGAGCAGGGGCTCCTTGTGGAGCGCTTCCACCATGATGAACAAGGCGAGGAGCGCGAGAGCCGTCCCGATGAGTGCGAGGGTTCGAGTGGAGGCCCAACCCTCTTCCGGGGCGGTCACGACGCCGTAGACGCCAATGACGAGCGCGCTGGTGACGGTGATCGCGCCGAGCACATCCAGACGTCCGCCGCGGCGGGACCCCGGAGCTACCACGAAGGCGGTTGCGGCCAGCACCGCGAGCCCAAACGGCACATTGATGAGGAAGGTCCAACGCCAGTCCATCCACTCGGTGATGACGCCACCGAGGAAGACTCCCGCCGTGCCACCAGCCGGCGCAGCTGCTCCAAAGAAGGCCAGGGCTCGACCGAGCTCGCGAGGCTGGGCGCCAAACGTGGTGAACAGGAGTGAAAGCGCCGACGGCGCGACCAGCGCAGCGCCGACGCCCATGGCCCCACGAGAGAGGAAGAGCGTACTTGCAGATTGGGCGAAGCCCGCGCCAACAGACGCGACCGTCAATATGGCGAAGCCCGCCACGAACACGTTCCGCTGGCCAAACATGTCGGCCAGCTTTCCGCCAAGCAGCAGGAGGCCGGCCAGCGCAACCACGTAGGCGTTGAACACCCATTGCAGGTCGGTGGAAGAGATTTGGAGGTCGCTCTGGATGGCGGGAAGGGCGATCGCGACGATCGACGTGTCGACGATGACGATGAACTGGGCAGCGCACAGGACGACGAGTGCCCACCAGCGCCGCGCATGTAAAACATCGACGGAGCTCCGGGCGGTCGAAAACGGTCTTGCCGGGCTGGTGCTGGTCATGATTGCCTCACCGCCGTACAACGAGCGGCCGGCGCTGCCACTGATCGCCAACGCCGCAACACGAATCGAGATATCACGGGAGCCTCCTCAGGACGCACTTGCGTCCCGGTGACTCTGGCAGCGGGGCTCGGGGAAGAGATCGGCAGCTCGGAGAGTCTTCTCGGGCGCTTCGGAGGACGCCCGATCCTCCGTTGGGAGGATTCGCTGCCGCTGACGCCTCGTAGTCCCGCTCCACGGCTGGTGACGAACGCGGCCAATCGCGCCGGTGTGCGCACGACTGAGACGGAGGCGGGCTGAGGGTGGCTCTTCTAGAGCGGGAGTGAGCCCGCGACCCTGCTCCAGTTGCCGGGGTCGCTCTCGATGGAGATCTTCCCGCCCATCCGCTCGATCCGTTCCCTCATCGACTGCAGGCCCATATGGCCGGGGTGTTCCGCCGTCGGGTCGAATCCAATGCCGTCGTCGAGTACCACAAAGCGCAGACTCGCTTCAACGGCTTCGATCGTGATGGCGACGCTGCTTGCCTGGGAATGCTTGACCACGTTGTGCAGCGCTTCGCGGACCACGCTATATACCGCTTCCTTCGCCTCCAGGTCAGCCTCCGGCTCGACGGCGTCGAATGCGACACTGATGCCGTGACGCGCCTCCACGGCGGTCACCTGGCGCTTCACGGCGTTGACAATTCCTTCTTCTGCAATGGCGCCGGGGTGGAGGTCGAAGATGAGGGCTCGCATCTCCGCCAGGCCCGCCGCCGCAAGCGAGATCACGTAGTCCAGCGGTTCGACCGCGTCGATGTCCTTGTCGAGATACTTGCGTGCAGCCTTGGCCCCAAGCGCCACGCCATACATTGCTTGCGCGACCGAGTCATGGAGGTCGCGAGCGAGGCGTTGCCGTTCTTCGAGGACGGCGAGGGCATGTGCCTGCTCATACAGCCGGGCATTCTCGATTGCGACTGATGCATGGTCGGCGAACGCCTTCGCGAGCGTGGCCTGCTTCTCGGTGAAGCAATGCGGCGTGTCGTTCGCGACGCCGAAATACCCGATCGGCACGCCCTTCACCATCAGCGGGACGGCCATCCACGTTCGGATAAAGGCGAAGGCCTCGGTGTGGAGCAGGTGACCCATGGCCTCACGGTATGAAGTGGCGACGGCGTCATCGCTCGTCAGCACGTCGTCGATCACCACCGTCTGCGCGCGGCCGATGTCGTCCCAGAATTCTGGGCTTGCGGCGACCTGGACGCACGGGTAATCGAGTGTCGAGGGGTGGACCACAGCGGCATGCGCCTGCGCCGTGAGCTCGGCGATACGGAAGCGGGCTCCAGTCTGAGGCGTTCCCTTCCCCGCGCGCTCCGGGTCGACGACAAGGTCATGGACGACCAGTTCGTCGCCCTCGATCAGGATCAGGGATGCAGCGCTGTAATCGACGACGGACCGCAGCTCGGTCAGCACGAGGCGTACGAGCTCCCGCAAATCCAGCGTGGAGGTCACCGCGCGCGCGACTTCGAGGAGGCTCGTGATTTCGCGCGTCCGTTCCGCGACACGATCCTCAAGGATTTGCTCGACCCGCACCTGCCGAGTGACGTCGCGAACCGCCACAAGCGTCGCCCTATCAGCGCCGTACGGGATTGCCCGGCAGGTCACTTCTGCTTCGAATGTGGTTCCGTCTGCGCGCCGGTGCTTCGTCCGCGCTGGCCGTGCGCCAGGTGCCGCGGACGCTACGAGTCGCCAAAGCTCCGGCGACACATCATGCACGAGGGAGCCGACGACATCGCCGGAGCCGAGCATGGCTTCGAATGAGGGGTTGGCCTCAAGGATTCGGCCATCAGCACCGCCAATGAACAGCCCCTCGCGGCTCGCTTCGAAAATCGCACGATACAACTGGTCGCCTGCCGGGCCGTGCGTGGAGTGTTCCGTGTTCGCGTCTCGGTCCAAGCGCGCTGGTGAACTGGTCACGGCGTGCTCGCGAGTTCAGCCAGTCCAGCGCGAGCAGCGTACAGGGCCGCGTGCGTTCGGCTCGGGACCGCCAACTTGCCCAGGATGCTGCTGACGTGGGATTTCACCGTCGTCTCCTGGATCGAAAGGTCCAGCGCGATCTCTTTGTTCGTCGCCCCTCGCGCAAGCAGTTTGAGCACTTCGACTTCGCGCTCGCTCAGTGGATCAGGGTCGGCTGGCGTCGCCACCTCACGCATGAGACGTTCTGCCGCCTCGGCCGAAAGCTGAACCTTGCCGGCCGCTGCAGCCTTGATGGCACGGCAAAGATCGTCGGCCTCCGTATCTTTGAGCAGGTAGCCTATTGCTCCAGCACGGACGGCACGAACCACTGACCGGTCCTCGAGGACGCTGGTCAGGGCGATGATCTCCGTCTCAGGTAGCTCCTTCCGCAGCCGGCCGATCGCCTCAATCCCGTCCATCACCGGCATCAACAGGTCCATCAGGATAATGTCGGGGCGGAGCTCTGCAGCGCGGAGCAGGGCCTGGGCGCCGTCAGGCGCTTCTCCAACGACTTCCAGTTCTGGGTCTGTGCGGAGAAACAGGCGCAATCCCTGCCGTACGACTGAATGATCGTCAACGATGAGGACCCGGATCGGCATACGAATGTATCCCAGGCGGACTTCTGGTGGAGCCTAGCACAGGTCAAAGAGGAGTCATCCTCCTAACGGAGGATTCGTGCGGTGGTCAGCCGTAGGATCGAGGGTTTGTTCCGGCGCACGATGCGACCTTCTGAGCCCGGTTCCAACATGGTCGCATGGCACCGACGCGAATTCTGATTGTGGATGACGAGAGGCCCATCCGCCGCGGCCTCCTGTTGAGGTTGCGCGCCGAACCCGACATTGACGTCGTGGGCGAGGCTCCGGATGGCCTGAGCGCCATCGACTGTGCGCGGAGACTGAAACCGGACCTGATTCTTATGGATGTCCGCATGCCCGGTCTCGACGGACTCAGCGCTGCGGCTCGCATCCTGGCAGATGACCCGGGAGTTCGCGTGATTTTCCTGACGATGCACGACGATGCTCGTGTTCGTGCGGAAGCAAAAAGGCTCGGGGCCGCGGGTGTCGTCGGGAAGCAGATGATCGACGAGGAACTCGTGGCCACCATCCGGACCGTTGCGGCGAACATCCGAAGCGCTCAGGAGTGAACAATGGCGCTGTCAACGTGCTGGTTCACGATCGGCGCCGTCGATCGAAACGGAGACGGGACTCCGCTTGCACGGAGCGAAGCTTGGAACGGGGCTCTATTCCCGGGCTGACCCCAGTGACACTACGCGCCGTTTCCCCGCGGAAGGCATTGGAAAGAGGCATGCGGTGGCTCGGCTGGTGAGTCACTGACTGCAATTGCAATTGAGTGCACGCCCACCACTACGTTTGGTAGTATCTGCGCCGTGACAGTCTTTCTCTTGCTGGGTGTCGGCGAGGCTGCCGCTATTCTGGGCGGCGCTTTCGCGCTTGGCCTGCGACATGGCGTCGACTGGGACCACATCGCCGCTATCACCGACATTACCAGCACCACGTCGACGCCGCCTGAACCAGAGCTGGTTGCCCTTTCCCACGAACCGGGCGTTCTGCTGACTGACGAATCACAACATGGTTTGGCGACAACCGCTGGCCTCCCGATCCCGGCGCCGACTCAGCCGGTCTCGAGGCACGTCGTCCAAAAGGTGCCGCTCGTTCTCGGTACGCTTTACGCAGCCGGGCACGGCACGATGGTCGTGGTCCTCGGCCTGGCGGCGATTCTGTTCGAGGGCATTCTCCCAGCCTGGATTGACCCGGTGATGGAACGCGTGGTAGGCGTGACCTTGCTGCTCCTGGCTGGGTTCCTCTTCTACTCGCTGTACCGCCACTTTCGTGGGACGGGCGAGTTTCACCTTCGCAGCCGCTGGATGCTGGTGTTCGATGCCGTCGGGAGGACGACTCATCGGCTGCGACATGCTGTCGGTGGCGGTCAACACCCGCACGAGCCCGATCCGACCAGGCAATACGGCGCTGGAACCGCTTACGGAATCGGCCTCATTCACGGCATTGGTGCCGAAACAGGTACTCAGGTTCTGATTATCGGAACCGCGGTCGGGGCTGATTCGAAGCCAATGGGCATCGCCGCGCTGCTGGTCTTCGTCGTGGGACTGCTCGTGTCCAACTCGGTGGTAACGCTGGCGACAGCGGCCGGATTTGTTTCCGCGGGGCGCCAACGGGCGATTTACGTCGCGGTAGGGATCATCGCCGCTATCTTCAGCCTTGTGCTTGGCCTCGTCTTCCTCTTTGAAGCTGGCGGTCAGTTGCCAAATTTGGACCGATTCGTGCGGTGGATTGGCGGGCCTCAATAGCCTCCAACCGCGCTACTCCACCACGAGCGCGATGAATGACACGCCTGTCACCGTCGCCCATGCACGTCTCGATTGATTGCTTGGGCGCCGAAACAGTCGAGCCCGAAGAAAGGCGCTCGATGAAGCACTGAACCATGGCACTGCTCGGCATAAACGCGGTCAACAGCGTCTTCGGAGACCGTCCAGCGAACGGCATTGTGTCGATTAAGCAGCGCCGGCCTGAAATACGCGCTGGTGTCGGCATCGGCGGAGCCGGAATCTAAGCGGCTCGTGCTTCACGCGGAACCAAAATATCCGGGACAGGCCACGAACTCCGGCGCTGACCACGGGGATGTGCATCTCATTCTCAGCGTCACACGCCCTGCCGGATAGTGGCGCGTTGGCCCCACGTGAAGCCTGTCGCGAGGCCTCAGGCAGAGAACAGCGTCCCCGCGTTGCAGCTATGAAACAGCTTCAGAGTTAGCATCTCTTGAGGCTAAAGGGGGCTCACTCGAAATGCAGCAAAAGGCTATGCACGCAGCTGAAAGCGGAGCGCCCGCCCGCGACGCAGCCATGACCAGCCGTGATCCAGGCGTCATGTATCTGCGCTTTGGTGGCATGATTGTCGTCTCCACGACGCTCATGCTGATGCTCACGTACACCAACGTTTTCTCCGCCAGTCACATCCGCTGGAGCGAGGAACGTCTCTACATGGCCCTGCTCATGGGTTCGATGATGACAGTGGTAATGCTTGGGTTTATGTGGCAAATGTACCCGAACAAGCAGTTGAACGGAGCAATCATTGGCGGAGCAGTCGCCGTTGGCTTGGCGTCGCTCTGGCTGTCGCGCTCGCAATACTTCGTCGATGACCAGTCTTACATGCGCGGCATGATTCCGCATCACTCCATCGCCATTCTTACCAGCGAACGGGCCGGCATCGACGACGTCCGCGTTCGGGAACTCGCCGACGGCATCACGGCCACGCAACGCCGTGAGATCAAAGAGATGGACTGGCTCATCTCCGACATTTCCGAGAACGGCAAGGCGACGACCGAAGAGGAAGCGCAGCGCCGGCCCGTCCCCGAGTTCACGGGCGAGTGATATTTGGCGTCGAGAACGAGTTGCGTCCGAGCGTCGGCGGTAAGCTTCAGCTTGCGTGACGCGGAGGAGTCGTCGCGCGAGGTTAGCCTCCGACGGAGTTGCATCTCGAACGGCTACGCCGTTCCCAATGTTCTAACCTCAACGGCCGGCCAATGTGGTCAGCCGTTCACGTTGGCGCGCCAGAGCCAATCCCTTCAACCCCCGTAGTGCCCGCTCCGATACCATCGCTGGTCCAGATTGCCGCTCCAACAGCTCCAAGGCAGCTGCGTCCAAGTCCAGGACGCTCAGGACTTGCGTTACGCGAGCCCGCGAGACGCCGAGACGCCGCGCGAGATCCGCCCTCGATTCGCCGCGCTCTTCCATCGATGCCTGCCATTCGCGAGCGAGACGCACCGGGTTCGGCCGGCGGCAGGCCGACTCGGTTCGTTGCGGTCCTTCGGTTGAAGGTGTGTCCTCCCAGGAGAAGTAGTACCGCTTCTCGCCAAGTTCGCTCTTCCTGTTGCAGTTCACGTTCAGGACGGCCTCGAAACGCAGAAAAGTTCGGATTCTCCCCCGGCCCGCGGAGCCACTTTTCTCTGCCTCGTGCGCGGCGACTTCAAACTCCCCAAACGGCCCTCAAATTAGATCGTTCCCTCGTGCGGCCCGGCCCGCTGGCCGGCCACCTCGTGGCCGAACGGGGCCGATTCCAATATGTGGAATAGCCGACTTTTGCAACATAGAAGTAGCTAAAGGTCAGAAAGCGCGGTAAACTGTACGTGTGCAAGGTACCCGAGACCGCATCCTCGATTTCGTAATCCAGCACCGCGACGTGCGCGTCGAGGAGCTGGCGTCCGAGATGGGAATCACGGTCGCGGCAGTCCGTCGCCACCTGGACAACCTTCGTGCTGACGGGCTGGTTGGCGCGCGTGCGGTGAAGCAGGCCACCGGCCGTCCCTACTACGCCTACTTCGCTACCGAAAAAGCGACTGAGGCTGTCCCCCCTGCCTACGCCGACCTGCTCGAGCGGATGCTGCGCGGCCTCGGTGAGCAGGACGAAGTCATCGGCGCAGTGATGACCAGCGTCGCCGAATCCCTCGCTGAAAAGCACAAGAGCGAAGTCACCGGCCTCTCGACCGAAGAACTGGCCGCCCAGGTAACCGAGAGTCTGCGTGCCGAGGGCATCCTCGAAGAATGGCGCGCTGAAGCCGATGGCATCCACTTCGTAAACGGACGCTGCCCGTACCACAAGGCAGCCGAAATCTCGAAGCTCCCCTGCGAGGCGGACCGCAGGACGATCGAATTGCTCCTTGGGCATGACGTCGAACAAATCAACCGCATCGTCGACGGTGCGGCGCGCTGCGAATACCTCGTACGCACGCCTGCCCGGCCACAAATCATCGAGATCCAGTAAGGAGAACTTTCATGACCAAACTCCTCGAAATCCGCGAACTCCACGCTTCCATCGGCGAGAAAGAGATCCTGAAAGGCCTCTCCCTGACCGTCGATGCTGGCGAAGTCCACGCCATCATGGGGCCGAACGGTTCCGGCAAGAGCACGCTGGCCAACGTCCTCATGGGCAGCCCGCGCTACACGGTGACCGGCGGCGACGTGCTCTTCAAGGGCCAGTCACTCCTCGAGATGGCGCCCGACGAACGCGCCCGCCTCGGCCTCTTCCTCGCCTTCCAGTACCCGGTCGCAATCCCCGGCGTGACTCTCGTGAACTTCATGCGCCAGGCCGTTAATGCCCGCCGCGGCGCCGAAGTGCCCATCCGCGAGTTCCGCGAGTCGCTCTTCAAGAAGATGGACCTCCTGAAAGTGGACCAGGACTTCGCCCGCCGCTACGTCAACGACGGCTTCAGCGGCGGCGAGAAGAAGCGCGCCGAAATGCTCCAGATGGCGATGCTCGAACCCTCGATGGCCGTCCTCGACGAGACCGACTCGGGCCTCGACATCGACGCCCTCCGGACCGTCGCCGAAGGGGTCAACGCGCTGATGAACCCGGGTATGGGGCTGCTGCTCATCACCCACTACCAGCGCCTGCTGAACTACATCAAGCCCCAGTTCGTCCACGTCCTCGTGGAAGGCCGCATCGTCACCTCGGGCGGCCCGGAACTGGCCGAACAGCTCGAAGCCACTGGCTACGACGAATACGAAGCCCTCGCAGCGGCAGGAAGGTAACCGATGACCACGGCTCCCGAATCCATCGTTTCCGACTACAAGTTCGGCTTCTATGACGAAGAAGAGGCGCTCTTCAAGGCGAAGAAGGGCCTCAACGCCGACATCGTCAACATGATTTCGGACATGAAGGACGAGCCGCAGTGGATGCGCGACTTCCGCCTCCGCGCGCTCGAACTCTTCCAGAAGTACCCGGGCAACCCCGCGTGGGCCAGCCCCATCATGGACGAGGTCGATTTCGACGACATCCACTACTTCGTCCGCGCTACCGACCGGGACGAACGCTCCTGGGACGACGTCCCGGACTACATCCGGAACACGTTCGACAAGCTCGGCATCCCCGAGGCGGAGAAGAAGTACCTCGCAGGCGTTGGCGCTCAGTACGACTCCGAAGTCGTCTATCACAACATCCGCGAGGACCTCGAGAAACTCGGCGTCGTCTTCCTCGGCACCGACCAGGCACTGCGCGAGCACGAGGACGTCTTCAAGGAATACTTTGGGACGGTGGTGCCCCCGGGGGACAACCGCTTCGCGGCCCTGAATAGCGCCGTTTGGAGTGGCGGCTCGTACATCTACGTGCCGAAGGGCGTCAAGGTCGATATCCCGCTCCAGGCCTACTTCCGCATCAACACCCAGAACATGGGCCAGTTCGAGCGGACCCTCATCATCGCCGACGAGGGCAGCCAGATTCACTACGTCGAAGGCTGCACAGCGCCGGTGTACTCGAGCGACTCGCTCCACAGCGCCGTCGTCGAGATCATCGTGAAGAAGAACGCCCGCGTTCGCTATACGACCATCCAGAACTGGTCGAACAACGTGTTCAACCTCGTCACGAAGCGCGCCGTCGCCTACGAGAACGCGGTCATGGAATGGGTCGACGGCAACCTCGGCTCGAAGCTGACCACGAAGTTCCCGAGCGTCTACCTGATGGAGCCGGGCGCCCACGCCGAAATCCTCTCCCTCGCTTTCGCGGGCGCTGGCCAGCACCAGGATGCAGGCGGCAAGGTTGTCCATGTCGCTTCTGACACGACATCGACCATCATCTCGAAGTCACTCAGCAAGGACGGCGGCCGCTCCAGCTACCGCGGCCTGCTGAAGGTGTACGACGGCTGCGAAAACGTGAAGTCGAACGTCCGCTGCGACGCCCTGCTGCTGGACGAAGTCTCCCGCTCGGATACGTATCCGACGATGGAGATCGACTCGCCGGACGTGAGCATCCAGCACGAGGCGTACGTCTCGAAGCTCGGCGAAGACCAGCTCTTCTACCTGATGAGCCGGGGCATGAGCGAAGAAGCCGCCGCCAAGATGATCGTCAACGGGTTCGTTGAACCCATCGTCAAAGAGCTACCGATGGAATACGCGGTTGAGCTCAACCGGCTCGTCGAACTCCAGATGGAAGGCGCGGTCGGCTAGGCCGCAACGAAGACCGGAATTCGAAAGACGAGGAGAGAACAGATGACTCTCGTTGCAGAGCGAGTTGATTTTGGCCCGGCCAGCAGCGCCCTCGCTGCCGGTGAAACCGGGCGCATTGCGGAATTACGGACACGGGCGGCGGGCCTTGCCGGCCAGATGGCCTGGCCGGATTCCCACGAACAGCGCCCCTGGAAGTACTACGACGCGAACAGCATCGCCATCACCCCGGAGAGCCCGCTCGCCTCAATCGCGGTGAGCTTCGCCGGAGCGCCCTTCGCGCAGGCGCTCGATACGGCAAAGCTGCCTGCTGACTTCGGCTCGGTGGTGCTGCCGGAGACGGATCGCATCACGGCCCTCCACTACGCGTTCCTCGGGAAGGGCGCCGTGGTCGAAGTGCCGGCCAACGCGAACCCGGATGAGCCGGTGCGCATCAGTTGGACCGTGGCCGGCGCCGGTTTCGCGGCCCCGCACACAAGCATCATCACCGGCGCGAACGCGCGGGTGACGGTCGTCGAAGAGTTCACATCGAGTGATGACGACATCGTGGTGCTTCCCGCCGCCGAAGTCGTGCCCGGCCCGGGCTCCCAGGTGCAGCACTACGTGGTACACCGCTGGGGCACGAAGACGCGGGTCTTCCTGAACCAGCGCTTCCTCGGTTCGGCCCGCGATGCCGAGTACCAGGGCCTCCAGATGGTCTTGAGCGGCGCGGTCATCAAGGGGCACCTCGAGTCCACGATGCAGGAACGCGGCACCGCCAGCGATCTGCTCGGCCTCATATATGGCCTGGGCAACACAGACGCCGACTTCTTCACCCTCCAGGACCATGTAGGCCCGGACACCCGCAGCGACCTGAAGTACAAGTCGGCCCTCCGCGACCGCTCGCGGTCCGTCTACTACGGGCTGACTCGCGTCGGCCTCGGTGCGAAGAATGCCGACGCCAACCAGGAAGACCGCAACCTCCTCCTGAGCAAGGACGCGCGCGCCGACAGCGACCCGGTCCTCGAAATCCTGACCAGCGACATCATCCGCGCATCGCACGGTGCAACTGCCGGCCCTGTGGACCAGGAACAGCTCTTCTATCTCCAGGCCCGCGGCATCGCCCGGCCGGATGCGGAAGCGCTCCTGATCACCGCTTTCCTCGAAGACGTCCTCGCCCGCATCCCCGGCGAGGCGGTTCGAGCCGAACTCATCGCCAAACTCGAGGAGCGGCTGAACGCATGAGCTGGGTACGCGTCGCAAGCGCCACCGACATCGAAGCGGGCCACGCCCAGGTCGTCGAAGCCCAGGGAAGGCGCATCGCCCTCTGCAACACCGGGGACGGCTTCTACGCCATCGACGATGTCTGCACGCACGACGGCGGCCCGCTCGACCAGGGAACCCTGATGGGCTACCGCATCGAATGTCCGCGCCATGGCGCCCAGTTCGATGTGCGCACCGGCAAAGTGCTCGCGCTGCCTGCCGTTCGGCCCGTTCGCAGCTACAAGACACGCGTCGAAAACGGCGAAATCGAGGTCGAAGTCTAGGGGTCTTTGACAATTCTCACTGCCCGCAACGGCAGTGGCCGCAATCCTCGGCCAAAGGCAGTTCCATGTTGGACGTAGCACGAATTCGCGAAGACTTCCCGATCCTCCACCAGGAGGTCAACGGCCATCCGCTGGTCTACCTGGACAACGCGGCGACGACCCAGAAGCCGCGCCAGGTTATCAACGCGCTCGTCCGCTACTACGAGACCAACAACGCCAACATCCACCGCGGCATCCACACGCTCGCCCAGCGCGCCACGGAGGAGTACGAGGACACCCGGCGGAAAGTCGCCCGGTTCATCGGCGCACCCAACGCCAATGACATTGTGTTCACGCGGAACGCCACCGAGGCCATTAACCTCGTGGCCCATGCCTGGGGTGACCAGAACCTCGTCGAAGGCGACGAGGTGGTCATCAGCATCATGGAACACCACTCGAACATCGTGCCGTGGCAGCTGCTCGCCCAGCGGAAGGGAATCCGCCTGCGGTTTGCCGGGCTGACCCCGGACGGGCGGCTCGACATGGACTGCCTGCGCGGGCTCATCGGCCCGAAGACTCGCCTCGTGAGCCTCGTCCACATGTCGAACGTCCTCGGCACGATCAACCCGGTCGCAGAAATCGCCGGGATGACCCACGCCGCAGGCGCGCTATTCCTGCTCGACGGCGCGCAGAGCGTGCCGCACCTGCCGTTCTCGGTTGACGAAACAGGCGCAGACTTCCTGGCGTTCTCGTCGCACAAAATGCTCGGTCCGACCGGCGTCGGCGTGCTCTGGGGGCGTGACGGTCTCCTCCAGCAGATGGGGCCGTTCCTCGGTGGCGGCGACATGATCGCGACCGTTCGCGAGGAAGGCTCGACCTGGGCGGACGTGCCCCACAAGTTCGAAGCCGGCACGCCGAACATCGCCGATGTGATCGCTTTCGGCGCGGCCATCGACTACCTCGAATCACTCACGATGCCGGCCGTCCGCGAACATGAAATCGCGCTGACCTCCCTCGCGATGGACCGCCTCGAAGCCATTCCTGGCCTGACCATCCACGGTCCCCGGGATCCCCTCGCGCGCGGCGGCGTCGTCAGCTTCGAAGTAGACCGGGTCCACCCCCACGACATGGCAACGATCGCCGACTCCCACGGCGTCGCCATCCGCGCTGGCCACCACTGCGCCCAGCTGTTGATGCGCCACCTCGGCGTTCCGGCGACCAGCCGCGCCAGTTTCAGCGTCTACAACGAACCGGGCGAAATCGACGCCCTCGTCGAAGCAATCGAGCACGCGAAGCAGGTGTTCGCGTGAGCGCAGACCCGTTCGATGACCTCTACCGGGAGCTCATCCTCGAGCACTACAAGAAACCCCGGAACCACGGCCCTATCCCGACCGCCCCGATCCACGTCGAGGGCGTCAACCCTGTCTGCGGCGACGAAATCCACATCGACATGAACGTCGATGAAGGCATCATCAAGGATATCGGGTTCTGGGGCGCCGGTTGTTCGATCAGCCAGTCCAGCGCATCGATGATGACCGACCGCCTCAAGGGCCGGCCGGCCAGCGAAGCGAAGGACGTCATGACCGAGGTTCGCGCCATGCTCATCGACGGTGCGCCGGCCGGAAATGACCTTGGCGACCTGGAAGCCCTCGAGGGAGTCGCCAAACTCCCTGTCCGCGTGAAATGCGCGCTGCTCTGCTGGAACGTACTCGACCAAGGCCTCACACAGGCCGCCACCACCGCCTGAGGAGGCACGCCATGACCGAAGCAACCACACAGACGCCGCCGACCCACGAAGAGCTCATGCACAAGCTCTGGGAAGTGATGGACCCGGAACTGAACATGAGCATCGTCGACCTTGGCCTCGTGTATGACGTCCAGTACGACGGCGGCGATGTGCTCGTGACGATGACCTTGACGAGCCCCGGCTGCCCGCTCGGCCCGGTGATCCGCGGCGAAGCCTACGCCCGGCTTCGCGAACTCCCCGGCGTGAACGACGTCGACGTCCAGATCGTCTGGAACCCGCCGTGGGATCCCCGCACGATGGCCAGCGAAGACGTCCGCATGCAGCTCGGCATCTGGTAGGCCGCTTCCCCACCGGCCTCAGATGGGCAAGAACGGCAGGAAGAGCCGGCTGAGGATCATCGCCGCACTGAGCCAGTCAGGAGCCCCGTCATCCGTGGCGTTCTCATCGATGCGGCTTGCGGCGAGTCCCTGGGGCGGTTCGAGCCTGAACACCGCCGCTATCTCGCCGGTGTCGAACCAGACTCCCGTGCATGGAGCGCATTGGTCCAGGGTCACGCCCTCGCGATCGATGCGCTCCATTTGCGCCTGGCACCCGGGGCAGTTCAGGGGTGGAAGCGGTTTCCCGCACTTCGCACACACCCCGTCCGGCTTCAGGTGGCCGAAACAATTGCGGCACCGCTTCGGCCCACGGGTCGCGAACAACGCAGGATGCTCTTCCGCGGGGTCACTCACTCCCGCAGTAAGCGCGTCTCTCACGGCCCAGAACCCGTAACAGGTATTGCAGTACCGCAACGGGCTGTTCGTCTGCTGTTCGAACCGCTGAAGCAACGAAAGCGGTGGGTGCTCATCGCAGTAGGGGCAATGGAGTGCCTTCGGCGCCGCTTCCGGCAGAGGCGCGCTCGCCCTCATCTCGGCGAAGACGGCGTCCGCGTCCCGTTCCCACGAGCCGCCGGCCGCCCGGGCGCGCGCAGCCGCCAGCCACTCTTCGTCCGATATGCCCATAGCGGGATATACGGCAGGACACGCCGGGGCCGCCACTACAGATTCCGCGGTAGACTTGGAGAACGATGTCCTGCGAAGAGGAAACCGCCGAACTGTTGCGCCGCGCGGGCCACAAAATGACCCCACAGCGGTTGCTCATCGTCCGCGCATTGCGGCACTCGGGTGGGCACATCAACGCCGCCCAGATCGCCGAACTCGTCCGCGAGACGTACCCGTTCGTCGACGTCAGCACCGTCTACCGGACGCTCGATGTCCTCAAGCGCATGAAGCTCGCCACCTCCACCGACATGGGCGGCGGCGATGTGGTCTGGGAGTGGGCGCCCGATGAGCCGCACCACCACCTGATCTGCTCCGCCTGCGGCCACGTTGTGGAGATCGAACACCGGTACCTGGCGGGCCTCGAACACAGCATCCAGGACGACTTCGGGTTCGTTCCCGACATGCACCATTTCGCGATTTTCGGCCTCTGCCGGGAATGCCACCTCGCCGAGAGCGCCGATGCCGACGCGTCGTGAGGTTGTCGCGGCACTGGCCGAAGCGGTCGGTCCCGCCAACGTTATGTGGCGTCCAGAAGACCTTGCTGTCTACGAGTTCGACGGCACAATCGAGCGCTCGACCCCCCATGCCGTAGCCCTCCCCGCGAACGCCGCCGAGACGGCAGCAGTCGTCCGCGCCTGCAACCGGCTTGGCGTGCCGGTGACACCGCGGGGCGCGGGTACCGGCCTCAGCGGGGGCAGCGTGCCAGCCAGGCGGGGCGTCGTCATCTCCACGGCTCGCATGCGCTCCATCCTCGAAATCGACCCCGTCGACCGCATCGCCATCGTCGAGCCCGGCGTCCCGAACCTCGACCTTTCGAAAGCGGCGGCGCCCTACGGCCTCTTCTACGCCCCGGACCCGAGTTCGCAACAGGCCTGCACCATCGGCGGCAATGTCGCGGAGAACGCCGGTGGACCGCATTGCCTCGCGCTCGGCGTCACTCAGAACCACGTGCTCGGCATCGAAGTGGTGACTGCGAGCGGCGAACTGACCTGGCTCGGCGGTCGCGTGCCCGACGCGCTCGGGTTCGACCTCCGTGGCGCGTTCATCGGTAGCGAAGGAACCCTCGGCATCGCCACGAAGGTCATCGTCCGGCTCGTCCCGTCCCCGGCAAGCGTCATCACGCTGCTCGCCGTGTTCGACTCAGTGCAGCAAGCGAGTGAGACCGTCTCAGCAATCATCTCCGCGGGCATGATCCCGGCGGCCATGGAGATGATGGACCGCCTCTGCCTCCAGGCTGCGGAGGCCGGCTTCCAGTGCGGCTATCCTCCCGACGCAGGAGCGGTCCTCCTCGTCGAACTTGACGGCCTCCCTGACATCATCGATGGCCAGGCGGCGACCGTCCGCGCGGAGTGTCTCGAACGGGGCGCGAAAGAGGTGCGGCTCGCCTCAGGCCAGCGCGAACGCGAAATGCTCTGGAAGGGGCGCAAGGGAGCAATCCCGGCACTCGGCCGGCTCGCCCCGAACTACTACATCCTCGACGGCGTCGTTCCTCGCTCGAAACTGGTGGAAGTTATGGAAACTGTTTCCACCGTTTCCGAGCGCTTCGATATCCCGATCGCCAACGTCTTCCACGCCGGCGATGGCAACCTCCATCCACTCGTCCTGTTTGATGAGCGCACCCCGGGTGCGAAATCGCGGGTCCTTGAGGCGGGCGGCGAGATCATGCGTGCTTGTGTCGATGCCGGGGGCGCACTGAGCGGCGAGCACGGCATCGGCGCAGAGAAGCGCATGTTCATGCCCTGGCTCTACAACGAGACGGACATCGAGAACATGGCCCGGCTCCGTACCGTCTTCGGCAACACTGGCGACTTCAATCCCTGCAAGCTGCTGCCGACCGGAACTGGCTGCGGGGAGATGGCCCACCAGGCGGCGGCCATCGCCGCGGCCGGCCCCGATGCCTATGTCTGACGAGACAGCCCAGCCCCTCACCGTTGCCGGGCGAGCGCCAGAACAGCACTTCGCGCCCAAGACCCTCGACGAATTGCGTGAGCTGGTCGCCCGCAGAGACGGTCTCACGCTTGTCCCGTCCGGGGCGGGCACCCAGCTATCCCTGGGGAACGCACCTGAAGGGCGCTTCGCAACCGTCGACCTGAAGCCGGCGCTCTCGGGGGAAATCGAACACGCACCCGAAGATCTGACCGCGGTCATCCCGGCAGGCATCACCATCAGCGCTGTCAACGACACCCTCCGTGCCCGTGGACAACAGCTCCCCCTCGATCCTCCGCTTGCGCCGTCAGCGACGATCGGCGGCGCACTGGCTGTGGGCGTGGGCGGCCCGCTCCGCACCCGATACGGCCTGCCACGAGACCTCGTCCTCGGGATGACCGTCCTCCGGCCGGATGGCGAGTTGGTCAACGCCGGCGGCCGCGTGGTGAAGAATGTGACCGGCTACGACCTGATGCGGGCCTGGACCGGCTCGCTCGGGACGCTGGGGATCATCACCTCAGTTGCGGTACGCGTGTTGCCGTTGCCCGAAACGGCCGACCTCGAGTGGCCGGTCTCCAGCGTCGAATCGGGCCTCGCCCTCGCCGACCGCCTTATCGCCGGAGACCTTCGCCCGGAGTACCTCGAAGTCGCTCGAACTGGCAACGAATACCTCGTCTGCGTGCGGCTGCAGCCTCGGCTCGTGGACGCCGCCAGGGCGGCTGCCAGCGGCCGGGAGGCCAGGCCATCGCAACCCGGGACCTATGAGCGCTTGCGCGACCTCGGTTTCGATGACCGCGATACCCTGACGCTTCGGATTGCCGTGCTGCCATCGGCGATGGCTGCGACCGTCCAGGCGGTCGAATCGTTGCGGCCAACCGCCGTCCTTGCCCGGCCGGCCGGGTCGTTCGTTCGTGCGACTTGGGAGTCTGGTGAAGCGCCGGCGGCTCGCGAAACCACTGGCCTGCTCGCAACGCTCCGGGGGCAGCTTGCCGCCGTCGGCGGGTCGGTTATCGTCGAACGCATGCCAACGAGCTTCCGCGGAGTGATCGACCCATGGGGGGACCCGCCGGGTTCGTTCGACCTTATGCGACGGCTGAAGGCTGCATACGACCCCGACGGGCGGCTCAACCGCGGGAGGTTCATCGGTGGCATCTGACAGCCCGCTCTGGCCTCTGCTTTCCGAAGCGCCCACGGCCGAGGACCTCGCCCGCTGCGTCCACTGCGGGCTCTGCCTCAGTTCGTGCCCGACGTACATCGTGACGGGCCTTGAGGTCGAATCACCGCGCGGTCGCATCCACATGGCGAAACTCGTCAACGAGGGCCGCAGCGAACTCACTCCCGCTATCCAGCAGCACTGGGAACTCTGCCTCCAGTGCCGCGCATGCGAAGCGGTCTGCCCCAGCGGCGTCCCGTACGGCCGAATCCAGGAGCACGCTCGCGCACAGCTCGACCATGCGGCGCCGAAGCAGCGGGGCCAGCGCCGTGTCCGCAAGTTCCTCCTGCGGAACGTCATCGCTCGCCCGCGTGTTCTCGCTGCAGCGATGGCCCCGGCACGCTGGTATGCGAACTCGTTCGCGCGACGTCTCGCCCGCCGCAGTGGTCTGCTGCGCGGCCGCCTCGGCGCCATGGAGAGCCAGCTCCCTCGCAACGTTGGCAGGCCCTACCGGCCGGCGAACACAGCCTCGCCATCCGCCGCTGCCACTGATGAGACATCATCCGGTGTGCTCTTCACCGGCTGCGTCATGGGCGAACTGTTCGGGAACGTCCACCGCGCGACCGAACGCGTCTACGCGCGGGCGGGTATCGACCTCAGAGCGACACCCGGCCAGGGATGCTGCGGGGCGCTTCACGCGCACGACGGCGACCTCGAATTCGCGCGCAAGCTGGCCCGCAAGAACATCGCGGCGTTGGAGACGACAACGGGCCCGATCGTCGTGAACTCAGCAGGCTGCGGCGCCGCAATGAAAGAGTACGGCGACCTCCTCTCGGGCGACCCGAAGTGGGCCAGCCGCGCCGCTGCCTTCGCAGTCCGCGTCAAGGACTCTTCGGAACTGCTGAATGACTTCCCGGGCGGCTCCTTCGAAGGGCGCGTTGCCTACCAGGACGCCTGCCACCTTGCTCACGCCCAGCGCATTCGCGAGCAGCCGCGCACACTGCTGGGCACGCTCGCAGGCTGCTCGCTTGTCGAGACGCCGGGCGCCGACGTCTGCTGCGGAGCAGCCGGGATCTACTCACTCGTGCAGTCCGAGATGTCGGGAGTCCTGCGCCAGCGCAAGGCTGACCAGTTCGCCGCCGCTCGGCCCGATGTGGTGGTGACGGCCAACCCCGGCTGCCACCTCCAGTACGAAGCTGCAGTGCGGCAAGCCGGCATCCCTGCGCGCGTCATGCACCTCATGGAAGTACTCGACGAGGCGGCCTCGTCAAACAGCCAGCAGCAAGACTGAAGCTGATTACCGGCCGCGGAGCCGCGGATCCAGTTCGTCCCGGATGGCGTCGCCAGCGAGGTTGAACCCGAGCACCGCAAGCGTAATCGCGCTGCCGGAAATCACGGACTCCCACGGGTGCAGGTCCAGGGCTACCCGGCCAGAGTTCACCATCTTGCCCCAGGTGGTCTTATCAGCCGGCCCAAGCCCGAGGAACGAGAGCGACGCTTCCGCCAGGATGTAGGCGCCGATGCTGATGGAGAACACGATAAGCACCGACGCGAGGACGTTCGGCAGGACGTGCCGCATCATGATCCGCCAGTCGCCGGCGCCGTAGGATCGGGCAGCTTCGACGAAGGCGCTCTGCGAAACGGTCAGTACCGAGGACCGGACGATGCGCACCGACACGGCGAAACCGAGGAACCCCAGTGCAAGCACCGTGAGGAACAGGCTCGGCTGGTCCATGACCGAAACGATGAGCATCAGCAACACGAGTCCGGGGAACGCCTGGATAGCATCCACGACGCGCTGCGTGAACAGGTCGAGTTTCCCGGCGAAGTAGCCTGAGATCAGCCCCACCAGCGTCCCGGTAATGACGGCGAAAATCGATGCACCAACCCCGATGATGACGGCCAGCCGGGCTCCGGAGATGACCCGAGCGTAGATGTCACGCCCGTACGAGTCCGTGCCGAGCCAGTGTTTGGAGCTGAGGGGGTTCTCCCAGCGGTCGAGCGTGAACGGCGCGCCAATGTCGGGGTCCTGGGCGATGTCGAGGGGGTTCGCGGTCGGGTTGAAGCGCGGGTTCGCCGTCTGGAACTGTTCGAGGTCGTCATACCGCTGGATCCACGGGGCGAACAGCGCGATTCCGAGGATGAAGATGACGAGGATGACGCCGAACGCGCCGAGTTTGTTGCGGTTCGCCATCAGGAGCGTCTGGCGCATCGCTCGCCGGAACTTCCGGCGCCGTTCGAACTGGAGACCGCCCGCTGCGAGGGGGTTGGCTGCTTCAATCTGGCTCACGGTGCGCTTCCCTTACGTCAGGCGAATTCGCGGGTCGAGCCACGCGTAGATGATGTCCACGATGAGGTTCACCGTCACCAGGACGAAGCAGATGATGATGACCGTCCCCTGGAAGGGCGGGAAGTCGCGGAGGTTCAACCGGGCGAACAGGAACCTGCCCATACCATCGATGTTGAACATCGTCTCGAGGATGATCTGCCCGCCGACGAGGCCGCTAATCGTCAGGCCCATGACCGTGATCACCGGCAGCATCGCGTTCTTCAGCGCGTGCCGAATCCACACCGAATCATCGCGAAGGCCCTTCGACCGCGCCGTCCGGATGTAGTCCTGGCGCATCACTTCGAGCATCTGAGACCGCAGGATGCGCATGATCCCGGCCCCGCCCGCGATGCCGCCTGCGATTGCAGGCACGATGTACAACTGGAACGCCTTCACCGGGTCCGTCCAGAAGTGCGGCCGCCCGAGCACGTCTATCTGGAACAGGTCGAATTTGACCACCGCCAGCGAAAGGAAGATGGCGACGACAAAGACTGGCATCGCCACCCCGAGGATGGCGACGCCTCGTAACAGGTAGTCGATCCAGGTGTTCTGTTTCACCGCGCTGATGATCCCGATCGGGATACTGATCGCGAACGAAATCAGCAGGGTCATGATCCCGAGTTCGAGCGTCGTCGTTACGCGCCGGCCAACTTCGGTCCAGGTGCTGAGCTTGCTCTCGTATGAATGGCCGAGGTCGCCGCGCGAGAGTTCGCCCATAAAGCTGAGGTACTGCCGCCAGAGCGGCTTGTCGAGCCCCAGTTCTTTCCGGGCAAGTTCGATCGCCTCGGTCTGGGAAGCGCCGGTCATAGTCGAAGCGATGCGCTTCTGAGCGAAGTCGCTCGGAAGCGCATGCGTCCCAAGAAAGACCATGGTGGCGACCAGCCAGAGAACCAGCACGTTGAGTAACAATCGCCGGATGATGTAGTTCGTCAATGCTGGTTCCCTGGACGGTCGTGGTTGGAGGCCGGGTTCCTGCGGAACCTAGGCCAGCGTGCGGGACTTGATAGCGTCCGTGTAGCTGGGGTCCTTCGGGTCCAGGTAACTCTGTCTGAAGGCGAGGTGGGCGCCGGCCGTGTTCCAGTAGCCTGCGGCCGCCTTGCCAGCCTGGGGCTGGGTCTTGAGCGGCGAATGCGCGAAGTTCCACCGCGCGCTCCGGCTGATGTAGTTGTAGAGCACGCAGGCTCCGTATTGGGCGTTGTCCATGAGGATCTTCTGGGCATCGAGGACGAGCGAACGCGCCTTTGTCAGGTCCGCCGCAACCAGCGACTGGTCGAGCAACTTGTCGAGCTCAGGGTTGTTCACCTTGCTCCAGTTCTGGCTCCCCTTCGAATGGAAGGTAACGTAGAGCGCCTGCCGCGGATCCGGCGAGTTCACGGCGTTCGTCCACGCTATCCAGTTCGGATACTCGCCCTTTGCCAGGTTCGGGATGATGTCGTCGTTGTACGTCGCCTTGGTCGACTTGAACTGGTTCACGCCAAGAGCGTCGTTGAACATCTTGCCGATGAGCTGGTAGGTATCAGGCCAGACCGAAGTCCACGTCTCAACACCCTTGATATCGACATCGCCCAGGGCTGGCCCGCCGCCGGCGGCCCAGAGTTCGCGGGCTTCCTTGATCTCCTGTGCGCGGTCCGTCCGGTAGCCAGGCAGCTTGATCAGGTCGTCGGGCTTGATCGCGAAGCCTTCCTGGAGCCACGGCACCACGCCGCTGACCTGGCCCAGGCCCTGGTGGAAGGCCTGGATCATCGCCCGCCGATCGACGGCCATGTTCATCGCCTTCACGAGGCGGGGATCCTTGAACTGCTTGTGCACATTGAGGTGCATCAACACCGTGTTCGAAATGCCAGTGAGGGTCTCGAACATGTTCGTCTTGTTGTCTTCGATCACCTTCTTGGTGAGCGAAGCATCGGGCGAAGACCACGCATCGACGAGCTTTTGTTCGAACGCGAGCCGGTAGGCGTTCGGGTCCTCGAACAGGCCCCACGGGTTTATCGCGCCGTCGAGGTTCGGGTAGCCCTTATCCCAGTAGTCCGGGTTCTTCTGAAGGATGATGTCCTTGCCGGTGCGGAACTGCTTCAGCGTATAGCCGCTCGTCCCCGGGATGGCCTCTTCCGTGAGGGTGTTGTGGCTGCCCTCGTACTTCTCCGTCGCCTCCCGGTTCGGGACGCCGGCGAAGAATGCTGCCTGACGCCCGAGGAACGAACCGTTCGGAGTCGGCAAGGTCAGCTTGACGGTGTAGTCGTCAGGGGTCTCCACCTTGATCCCGGCAAAATCCGACTTGAACCGGAAGGTCGCGGCCGTGCCGTCGGCGAGGAGGCCAGCTGCCTGCCGTTCGATGTGCCACTTGATGTCAGCGGACGTGAACTCGCGGCCCTTCGTGAGCGGGGTGTTCTGCCACTTCACCCCTTTGCGAAGGTTGAAGGTGTAGACCGTTGCGTCCGGGGTCTCCCACTTTTCGGCGAGGTCGCCTTCGAGGTCACCCGAGTCCGGGTTCGAAAACCGGACGATCTTGCTGAGGACGGAGCCGGTCAGCCAGCCAATCTCGTCGCGCTGGCCGCGGTGCACGTCGACCGAATCGAACTGCGTGCCGCCCAGGAACACCGAGCGAGCAACGCCGCCATTGACGACCGCGGCGCCCGGCGAAGCGGCTGCTGTCGGGCTGCCAGCCGCAGGCGAGCCGGTCTGCCCGGGAGCGGTTGTCGCTTGTGCCGGGCTGTCGTCGTCATCGCCGCAACCGACGATTCCCAGGCTTGCCGCGCCAACCCCTGCGGCGGCGGCTCCACCAACGAATCGCCGGCGCGTGACGCGACCAGTTTGTGCCTTGCGTAGCCAGTAGTTGCGCTGATCCAAATTCCCCTCCGCTTCGGCTCACAGGGCGTGTATGACGGCCCGAGCCTTGCAGGCGGGAGCGTAGTTAGCGTGGTGCTAATGACATATGACCTAAGTCATAGACAGTAAAGGGGGCGGGGCGTTCCTGTTTTGGCGGTTTCGACGTCCGTTTTTGTCGGCGGGCTGGCCGCTTCTCAGCTGTTCGACCGCTGGTAGTCGAGGTGCTGGTCCCAGAACGGCGTTGGCGCCGGGCCGCTCACGCCGGCCTTGCGGAAGACGTCTTGCACGGGTAGCACCCAGTGGAGCACTCCCCCAAACCCGGCCGAGGCAACCAGCTTCGAATCAATCGGGGCCGACAGCCCGCTTCCTCCAACTACCCGTTGCCCGGGTGAACCCGGTTCGTACACCTCGGCAACGAAGCGGTTCGCGTCCGGTGAAGTCATCGGCGGACCCCAACCGAACCACGCCGCCGCTCGCCCTCGTCCGTAGTAGCCGTCCACAACGCGCTTGCTGATAGTCGCGTACGTCTCCACCGCGGCACGGAACTGCGGCCCAAGCACCCCGTTCAGTTGTTCAATGACGATGGAACTCGCGCTGTACAACGGGTCGAAGACGCTCGGGAAGTCGATCATAACCGGCCCGAGCCCGAGGCCTCCCGCGGCTTCCCAGCGGCGCCGTGCATCTGCGGCCGCACGTTCGTCCCAGGGGCCGTAGCCCGGTAACCCGGACAGGTCCGCAGCACGGCCGGGCGCGGTGAACAGCGCCGGAGGGACCGGCCCACAGGCCTCCGCGCGCCCGCCAAACAACGCCTTGACCAGCCACTGACGATTCAGGGCCGAACTGAAGGCGGCCAGCAGTTCCGGCTGGTTCCAGGGCGGCGCGCCGATGAAGAACGAACTCATGATGACTTCACGTTGGGGTCGCACCGTCTGGGTACCCCCCGGGATCGTTCGCAGCCGTGCAGCCTCGCGCCTGTCGAAGACCGTCAATTCGTCGAGCGAACCGTCAGCGAACCGTTGAGCCGCGTCCTTCGGCTCAACCACAAACAACTGGTCCAGTAACGGCTTGCGATGTCCTTCGCGCCATGCCGTGAACTTGAGCCCGTCATCGGCCCAGTCGAAGAGCCACGGCCCGCTGCCAACAACATGGTCCGAATCCTGCTTCGGCCACAGCTCCGCAAACGAAGCAACAGCTTCCGGCGCCTGCACCAGCGCGAACTCCGAGGCCAGCGTGTCGAGCATGAAGGGGTCTCGGCGAACGAGCCGGATGCGAGCCGTGTTCTCACCCGGGGAGTCGACCGAGGCTATGGACCCGTATGCCCAGGAACGCTGCGCACGAGGCGCTGTATCGCTCTTCGCCAACTCAAGGGCCCGTTCCAGGTGGGCAACGATGTCGGCGCCCGTGACCGCACGCCCGTTGAGCGGCGCTTTCGGCTGCCAGCGCGCCGCCGGGTTCAGGTGGAGGATGAGCGCGCCTTCATCGGGTGTTTCCCACCGCCCGGCGAGATCCCCTGCGAGCTTTCCGTTTTCCCATTGGAGCAATCGCGAGTGCGTCCGGCCGAGTACCTCCACCACCGACGGCTCGCCGGTGCGTTGGGCGTCGAAGGTGTCGAAGTTGAACCGCGCGGCGGCGGCAATTGTCTGCGAGCCGCCAACCCTGGGACTGGTCTGCGTGGGCACGATAGTTGGCGTCGAGGACGGCGGTGAGCTCTCCGGCGCTTCAGGGGCAATGGCGTCACGCCTGTGCGACAAGAGCCCCGCAGCGCCCGCGCCTGCTGCTACCATCCCCGCTGCCGCGCCTCCCAGGAACGCCCGGCGAGGTAGCCGGACATTCACCGCGGCGCGACCGGCTGGTGCTCGTGGCCGCTGGGAACAAGGCCCGCGTCCGGACTGAGGCAGCACTCCATGGCTGCATGCAAGGCGGGCGTTTCCGGCTGCAACGTCACATGCCCTATACCGAAGCGCTCGCGGAAGAGCGAGGCGAGGTCGGTAAGGATGTGCTCAGTGCAGGTCACGTCCTGTAGTTCCACGTGTGCACTGAGGGCCGGGAATGAAGGCGCGATCGACCACACGTGGACATCGTGGAGCGCTACGACGCCCTCGACGTCGAGCGCTGCAGCTTCGATGGCGCCGGGTTCGACGCCTGCCGGGGCGCTTTCGAGGAGGATTTCGCCCGAAGCTTTGAGTAGCGTCAGCGCTCGTGGCACAACAAGGGCGGCGATCGCCAGGCCGGCCACGGCGTCGATACCTTCCCAGCCGCCAAGCGCGATGATCCCGGCCGAAACGATCACGGCCACGGAGCCGACAGCATCGACCGTCGCTTCGAGGGTTGCTGCACGGACGTTCAGGTTGTGGCTCCCGTGGCTGTGCAGCAGGCGCACCACGGCGAGGTTCACGGCCAACCCCGCGGCGCCGACGAGCATCACCGGAGTCGTATCGACTTCGGGCGTGTTTCGCAGGTGTGAGACCGATTCGAAAGCGATGTATCCTGCAATGCACATCAGGATGACGACGTGGAGCGGCACGACGAGGACTTCGAAACGTGCCAGCCCATAGGTGTGCCTGCCTGAGGCCGGCCGCCGCGCCAGTGTCGCCGCCCCGAGGGCGAGGACGAGGCCACCTGAATCCGCCAACATGTGGCCCGCGTCCGAGAGCAGCGCGAGTGAGTTCGTCAGGAACCCCGCAACCGCTTCGACGACGACGAACGCCGCCGTGACGATGAGTCCGGCGAGGAGCGCATTGCGGGCCTGCCCGGGGTGCGCGTGCATGCCTCCATGCTAGCAGACCGCCCCGATGCTACATTGAAACGACGGGCAATCGTGCCCGGATGAGGGTTTACCGGCCTGTCCGGAGAGCTTGCCGGCCTATCGGCCGCAGTTGCCGAAGCGATCCAGCCCCTGCTGAAGGTTGGGGAGGGTTCGCTGCGCCTCGGGCTCCCTGAGGCTGGACGGGCCGCGGTTGCCGCGGCGATAACCCGGACCCATAACCTGCCTACCCTGCTGCTCGTTGCTTCGCCTGCCAAGTCGTTGGCGATGCACGAGGAACTGGGCCTGTTCCTCCGGCCCGATATCCCGCTCGCGCGCCTGCCAGAACGGGAGGCACTGCCCTACGAGTTCGTCCGCGACGACCACGCGGTAGCCATCGACCGCAGCCGGGCGCTCGGTCTCCTCCGTTCTGACGGTCCGGCGCTTGTGGTCGCCTCCTGGGCGGCCCTTTCCGAACACTGCGCCGGCCCGGAACTCGAAGGCGAAGGGGTCCAGCTTCAGCCCGGGGCGACCATCAGCCCGGCGGCACTCATGGCAACCCTCGAGTCCGCAGGCTACGCGGTCGAGCCGCTCGCTGACTCGCCGGGGACAGCATCCCGCCGTGGGGGCATCATCGACGTGTTCCCCGCCACGGCTGAGCGGCCGTTCCGCATCGAATTCTTCGGTGACGAAATCGAGAGCATCCGCGAGCTCGACCTCGCAAGTCAGCGGAGCATTGCACGCCTCGACAGCCTGCACCTCCCGCCGGCGGCTTCGAACTCGGCGGCCGCGCGACTGGCGGCCCTACGCCTCGCCGGGACACTGGACGCAGAGGGGGAAGCAGCAGAACTGGTCGTCGAACAACTGGAACTGCTCGCGGATGGATACCGGAGCGACTATGCGGGCTTCTTCGAACCGCTCCTCTACACGACGGACGCATGCGCGCACCTGGCGCCCGGCGCGCTCCTGGTTCTCGACGAGCCCGACGACGGCGCAATCGCCCTCACCACCGCGCTCGAACACGAAGCCCGCACGAGGCACGAACTCGAGCAGCGCGGCGCCATCCCGGCCGGGCTGCCGGCGCTTCGGACGGCCCCGAACGTACTGTCCGCCGCGCTGGCCGCACGACCGTCCATCGAACTCCAGCGCTTCGGGACCGAGGAACTGGGAGCGAAGCGCCTGCCACTCGCCAGCACGCCCAGCTTCGCAGGCAAGCTCCGGACCCTCGCCCAACAGGCCGGCGCATGGGCGAAGGACGGCCGGGCCGTCGCGATCGTCTCGCAGCAGGCCCTGCGCCTCGCCGAACTGCTCGACGAAGAAGGCCTTTCGGCCACGAGCCTCCGCTCGCTTGGCACTGCGCCCCAACCGGGCGAAATCGTGCTCCTCCCGCTGGCAACGGGAGGAGGCTTCACCCTCGGCGACACGCTGACCGTCGTCACCGACTCGGAAATTTTCGGCTTCCGCAAGCGCCGACGGCCGACGCGCTCACGCCAGGGCGTCCGCAGCGACCTCGTCTCGACCCTCGAAGTCGGCGACTACCTCGTTCACGCCGACCACGGCATCGCCCGCTACGCCGGCCTCATCCGGCGGACCTCAGACGGCGTCGAACGCGAATACCTCGAACTCCAGTACGCCGAGAACGACAAGCTCTATGTCCCCGCGGACCAGCTCGATTCGGTCACCCGTTACATCGGCCCAACCGACCACCCGCCGGCGCTGACGCGGCTCGGCTCGCAGGACTGGGCACGGGCGAAGCGCCGGGTGAAACAGGCTGTCGTCGAGCTCGCCCAGGAATTGCTCGACCTCTATGCCAGGCGCGAGATGTCCCGCGGGCACGCGTTCCCTGCCGACAACGCCTGGCAGATGGAGATGGAAGCGGCCTTCCCCTTCGTCGAAACACAGGACCAACTCGAAGCCATCGCTGAAGTGAAGTCCGATATGGAGAACCCGAAGCCGATGGACCGCCTCATCTGCGGAGACGTCGGCTACGGGAAGACGGAGGTTGCGGTGCGCGCAGCCTTCAAGGCGGTCATGGATGGCAAGCAGGTCGCCGTCCTCGTCCCGACGACGGTGCTCGCAGAGCAGCACGGCAACACCTTCCGCGAACGCGTGGCCGGATTCCCGGTCCGTGTGGAAGTGCTCTCCCGCTTCCGCAACGAACAACAGCAGCGCGAAATCGTCAGTGCGATCACGTCGGGCGAAGTGGACATCGCCATCGGCACCCACCGTCTCGTCCAGAAGGACGTAGCGTTCCGGGACCTCGGTCTCGTGATCATCGATGAAGAGCAGCGCTTCGGCGTCTCCCATAAGGAGCGTCTCAAGCAAATGCGCGCCGAGGTCGACAGCCTGGTCCTTTCAGCCACGCCAATCCCGCGCACGCTGCAGATGTCGCTCGTCGGCATCCGGGACATGAGCACCGTGATGACCCCACCCGAAGAGCGCCAGCCCATCCGTACCTACGTCCTCCAGTGGGACGACGAACTGCTCCGCGAGGCCATCGACCGCGAACTCCAACGCGGCGGGCAGGTCTACTTCGTCCACAACCGCGTGCACAACATCGAGCGAATCGTCGCCCGGATTCGCGACATCATCCCTGAGGCGCGTGTCACGGTTGGCCACGGCCAGATGCCGGAAGACCAGCTTGAACGCGTGATGATGGAGTTCGCAGCGGGGGAGCACGACGTGCTCGTGTGCACCACCATTATTGAGAGCGGCCTCGACATCCCGAACGCCAACACCATCATCATCAACGACGCAAACCACCTCGGCCTCGCCCAGCTTTACCAGCTGCGTGGCCGCGTCGGACGGTCAGCCAACCGGGCCTACGCCTACCTCCTGTACGACAAGAACCGGGCGATGAGCGAGACCGCCCAGAAGCGCCTCGAAGCCATCTTCGAAGCCACCGAACTGGGCGCCGGGTTCCAGATCGCCCTTCGCGACCTCGAAATCCGGGGTGCCGGCAACGTCCTCGGCAATGAGCAGAGCGGTCACATCGCCGCTGTCGGCTTCGACATGTACTCGAAGCTTGTCGCCGAAGCCGTCTCCGCCCTCAAGAAGCTCATCAAACCCGGGGACACCTCCGGCCCGCCGCCGCTCCCGCCGTCGGTGCTCATCGACTTGCCGCTGAGCGCGCACGTCCCCGAAACCTATATCGAAGACATGCACGCTCGCCTGTCCGTCTACCAGCGGGTCGCCGAAGTCGATTCTCCCGAAGCCGTCGCCACGATGGAGGCCGAGCTTCGTGACCGATTCGGCGCCGTCCCCAGGTCGGTGGAAAACCTGCTCTATGTCTCGCTCATCCGCGCCATGGCACGAAAGGCAAACGTCGAGAGCCTGAAGACGGACGAGCACATGTTCCACCTGCGTATCCGCGGCGGCACCCCGCCCGAAGTGAAGGCAGCAGTCGAAGGCCTGAATCTGAAAAGTATCCTTGTCGGGCCGAACCAGGTGCGCATCGACCGGATTGGCGCGGGGACGAACTGGATGCCGCTCCTCGCGAAGGTCCTGCGTACGATGGCAGGTGCGCGTCAGTAGTCCACAGGCTCCTGCGATTCCCGCGATCCTTGACCGGCGAGGCGCTCAAGCCGGGACAGAACCACCGCAGCAACGACCACCGCCGCGCCTGCGCCAAGGACGATGAGCCCGTTTCGGATCGGTACGCTGAGTGCCGCCGTTGCCGTGTCATACAGGTTCTCCTCGAACGGGTCCTCTGCGCCCACTGCGTTCACGGCGAGCCTCGCAAGAAAGAACATGAGGACGACCGGGACGGCTCCAGCGCCCATGGCCATGCCGATGGCCCGCATCCGGCCCCAGCCCTGACCGCTAGCCGCAGTCGCAACGCCCGCCAGGACGCAGCCCACGAGGCTCACCAGCGCGAAGAACGTCGCCCGTGAGTGGTTGCTGCTCGAAACCTGTCCGACGGCAAGTTCAAGTACACCCTGCAGCGAAAACCGCCTGACGGTTCCATCGCCGGTTCGGTCGAACGCCGAAACCCCGTCGACGTAGAGAAGCGCGGAGGAGCGGTCGAGGATGATCGACCGCAATTCAGCATCCGAGCTCTTCAGCACTTCGTCCCGCGTCAGGACGATATCCAATGGATAGTCCGGGAAGGTCACAACCTGGTCGAGGCTTTCGAGGGCGGCCTGGCGCAGTTCAGGGCCTTCGTCAGCCAGCAGCTGGTCGAGATCGGTGAGGTTCACGACCCCGGCTTCGAGGATGTTCCGAGCTGCCCCCTGGCTTGTGACCTGGCGGCAACTCACGGAGAACACCAGCACAAACACGGAAACCGCCAGGAGTACGACAACGATCGAGCGCCGCCCCTCGCGCGACGATGTTGCGGCCCCGTACACGCGGTCGCGAACGTCAACGTCGTAGTCCTCGGGGGCCGGGTACACGCGGAGTCGCGCCTAGACCAGCCGCACGACAATCGTGCCGGCGATACGGTCGTGGAGGGTGCGGCGGTGCTTGTCGAACGCCGCCCAGATGAAGCCGAATGCCGCAACAACGAGGGCTCCACCCACGGCTGCGGCAGCGACCGGGGCGTTGTCGCGGAAGGCGTAGCCAACGATTGCGCCACCCGCGCAGATGAGGACGTAGACCAGCAGCCCGATGACGCGCGCCATCGCGCCCAGCACGCCGAGCGCGTGGCCATCGGAGCGGATGACCATCACCTGCATCACCGAGGCGCCGATGGTCTGTCCCTTCCAGGCGAACCCGATGAAGAAGTAGAGCAGCAGCGCAGGAGGGATGCAGCCCACGCACACCCAGAATGCATTGAGCGCCGTGCTCGACGGTTCGACCCGTTCGAAATCCGACGAAATGAGGACGATGAGTGAGCCAGCGGTCACCAGCAGCGCGGCGATGATGAACATCACGAGCACATCGAGCGCCCCTGCCGCCACGCGCGACTCGAACGAAGCGTAATGAAGGCGGAAGGGTGGGCGGCGGCCGCGGTCGACTTCCTGCATGGTGGTCGCGCTTGCGCTCATAGGCTCTCCCAAGTCTACGGCCCGCCGCGTAAGGGAACAGAAGACTCCGGAAGCCGCATCCTTTATCGCCTACCCGTTACGCTTGGCCTGTGCGCTGGCGCCCCGTTTCCGCAGGCAACCTCGAATACCGGCCGTGGTCGCCATCGCCCTGGCCGCTGATCCTCATCCTCGCGGCCACGCTGGGCATCGCCCTCGGCCTGCTCCTGAGCGCCCTGTGGCCGCGAGGCGCTGTCGGGTCCGATGGCTACTCCCTCTGGAAGTGGGAAGCCAACACGCTCCTCGACAACGTCTTCGCTCGCGTCGGCATTGGTCCTGACCCCAGCCAGTCCGAAGGCGAGGCCGCTGTGCGCCAGTACTTCAAGCTCACCAGCCAGATCCGCGCAGCAGAGAACACGGAGACCCCCGACCTCGCGCTCGTCGATACCCTCACGAACGAGCGCGGCAACTACGAGAACGACGTCGAGCGGCTCATCGAGGGGTACATCACGGAGGCCGTCGATGGCGCCGGGCTGCAACGGCCACTCCCGCTGTTCAATGCGAAGCGGATCACCTGGCCCCCGGTCGACTTCGAACTCACGAACCCACCGCAACTCCTCGTCCGTTCGCCGCGCGACAAGATCGAACGCTCCGGGGATACGCTCCTCAAGAACGACCTGAGTCTGCGCGACATCGAGCGCCTGGAAGCAAAGACGACAAACGATGACACCGTGACCGTGGTGGTCTCGATCGGCGGGCTGGCGGCCTACCCCGCCATCGTTCGCGATGACCGTTCCTATGACTCGCTGCTCGACACCGCCTCCCACGAATGGGTGCACCACTACCTCGCGTTCTTTCCGCTCGGTGAGCAATGGGGCAAAGGCGGTGACGCCGAAACGCTGAACGAGACAACCGCGAACATTGCAGGCCGGGAGATCGCGAACCTGATCCGCGCGAAACACCCCCTCACGCTCCCTCCGGGCGAAGACGGGAGTCTCCAGGGCCGCCAGCCGCCAACGGTCGACTTCAGCACGGAGATGCACGACCTCCGTGTCCAGGTCGACGTGCTGCTCGCCAACGGCAAGGTGAGCGAAGCCGAACAACTGATGGACCAGAAGCGCGAGTACCTCAACCAGCACGGCATCGCTATCCGCAAGATCAACCAGGCATACTTCGCCTTTTACGGCACCTACGCCGACTCGCCCCAGTCGACGAACCCCATCGGACCCAAGATCGAGCAGGTCTGGCAGAAGACACAGGATGTCGGCGTCTTCCTGAAGCTCATGCGCGAGGTGCGCACGTCCGCGGACCTCGACCGCACCCTCGCTGCCCTCGGCCAGTAATCGACAACCGGCACGACACGTTCGACAATGCCCTCACAACACATTCGAGGAACCTGATGGACTATCGCGATACGCCCGAAGAGGCCGCATTCCGCAAGGAAGTGCACGACTTCATCGACAAGGAAGCGCCCAAGAACATGGCCCGCGGCGAAGGCTTCGGCGGTAGCGGCGACGCCTGGAAGACATGGGTCAAGAAGCTCTCGGAGCGCGGTTGGGTCGCTCCGGCCTGGCCGAAGGAGTACGGCGGCGCCGGCATGAGCGTGATGGAGCAGTTCATCTTCAACTGGGAGATGGCCGAGGCTCGCGCTCCCCGCCCGGGCGGCATTGCCACCGGGTTCGCGGGCCCCACCCTCATCGTCCACGGCACCGAAGAGCAAAAGAAAAAGCACCTGCCGGAGATCGTTGAAGGCGACGTGGTCTGGTGCCAGGGCTACAGCGAACCGGGCTCCGGCAGTGACCTCGCCAGCCTCCAGACGCGCGCCATCCGCGACGGCGACGACTACGTGGTGAATGGCCAGAAGATCTGGACCTCTGGCGGCCATGTGGCCAAGTGGATGATCCTCCTCGCTCGAACCGACCCTGAGGCGCCGAAGCACCGCGGAATTACCTACTTCATCGCCGACATGAAGGCCCCCGGTGTCACGGTCCGGCCCCTCATCAACCTCCCGGGCACGCACGAATTCAACGAAGTGTTCTTCGAAGACGTCCGCATCCCGAAGGAGAACATCATCGGCGAGGAGAACCGGGGCTGGTACCTGGCCCAGACCACACTCAGCTTCGAACGCTCGAACATCGGTGGCGCAGTCGGCGCTCGGCAGGGCGTCGAGGATCTCGTGAAGCTCGCCCGCACCGATGCAGCCAGCCAGCTCAAGGCCAACGCAGCAATCCGCCACGAACTTGTCGACCGCATGGTCGAAGCCGGCGTGGCAACCCAGATGAGCCTCAAGATCATCTCGATCCAGGCGAAGGAAGGCGTCGCCCCGGGCCACGAGGCCAGCGTCGCCAAGCTCTACGGCACCGAGCTGAACCAGCGCATCGCCCGCACCGCCCTCAAGGTGTTCGGCCTCTACGGTCAGCTCGACTCGAAGACCGATGGCGTCGCGAACGCAGCCCTCTACGGCCGGTACAAGTACCAGTACCTCCGCTCAATCGCCAATACCATCGAAGGCGGCACGAGCGAAATCCAGCGGAACATCACGGCCACCCGCGGACTCGGCCTGCCCCGCGCGTAGCCAGGGTCGCGTCGCAATCTCGTCGAAAGGCCCTCCGGCGTGAGGGCCTTTCGCTTTGGCGTTACCGATGAGCAACACCGCCGTTGACCGCAGCAGGAGGAGACCATGACCGGTGAGCCAGGGACGAAACCAGAACTGCTGGCCCTCATCAACGAGCGCTGGGGTGTGCTGCGTGACCTCCTGGGGCAGTTGGATGCGGCGCAGTTGCAGCAGCCGCTCGGGGACGGCTGGACTCCGAAGCAGCACGTCGCGCACCTCGCTGCGTGGGAGCAGTCTCTCCTCGGCCTGCTCCGGAAAGAACGCCGGCCCGCAACCATGGGGCTACCAGCGCAACTCTGGGAGTCTCACGACACCGATGCTATCAACGCCTTCATCGCCGAACGGGATGGTTCGATACCTGTCGCCGAGGTCGCCCGGAAGAGCGAACAAACCCACGCAGCCCTGCTCGACCTCCTCGATTCGCTGACGATCGACGAACTCAATCTCCCCTACTCCGCCTACCAGCCGTTCGACCCAACACCGAACGCGAACCCGGTCATCGGCTGGGTTCACGGCAACACCTGGGACCACTACAACGAGCATATCGGCTGGCTGGAGCAGGGACTCGCCGGGCAACCGGGCAAGGACTAACCCCGCGCGATGGGCAGCGGCGCGTTGTGGCCGCTCGATGCCGGCACCGGCTCGCTCCCGTCCAGGTTCTTCACGAGGAACCCGCAGTCGCAGGGGTGCTGGTCGAGGTTGTAGTGGAACTTGTACACCTCGACGAGCCCGGAATGGGCCCGGAGTTCTGCCGCTCCAAGTGCGTCTCGCACCGCCGCAGAAACATCCTCGATTTCGTCCACGTTGTCGGCATAGGCGTAGAAGTAGCTCCCGCCAGGAAAGAACGTCGTCCGCGCAGGTTCCGGTGGCCGGTAGTCGCTGCGAATCGGGACACAGGCGCGATAGGGGATGCGGCCGTCCTCGGCGGGGGGCATGGCCCAACCGATTGCTGCGATATCGATTCGTCCGAGAGCCGGACGCACGGTCACACGCCACTCATTGAAGGCATCGAAGAGCCGCCCCATCCCGGCGAAGTCGGCAACGACGCCGCTGTCCTCGGACGGCGCAGCCTCCAACAGCTCTTCGAAGTAGGCGAGCCGCATCTCCGGCAGCCGTGCCAGCCAGAGCCGCCGCTCGCTCACGGGATCGCCCCGAGTTCCTTGAGCGAAGCGATCCGGTCCCAGTCATACCCCAACTCTTCAAGGAGCACCGTCTCCGTGTCCTGGCCGAGTTCCGGCGCCCAGGCGCCCGGCCGCGCCGGTGTCCCGAAGAAGTCCGCCGGCGTGTTCACCTGGCGGAGCGGCCCCGAAGGCGACTCCACGGTCACGAACGCGCCAGCTTCGGCAGCCAGCGGGTCCGCAACGACTTCGGCCACATTCTGAACCGGCGCCCACCAGACGTCGTGCTCATCGAAAATCGGCCCCCATTCGGCGAGGGTCCCGGTCTTGAGGATGGCGTCGATGAGCGCAGTCAGCTCCTCGGCGTGGTCCCGCCGTCCCGGGATGCTCTGGAAGCGCTCGTCCGCTGCGAGTTCCGGCGGGTTGCCGAGAGATCGCAGGAAATCCGGCCAGTGCCGGTCTCCCTGCAGCATGAGCAGCCAGAACCAGCGGCCCTCGCTGTCGCTGAACGGGTTGATGAGCGGGTTTGGTGCATGGCGGCGGTCGTTCGGCGGGACGAATGGAAGTCCGGTCCGCAGCTGCGTATTGGTGTCCCAGCCCATCATGTAGATACCCACGCGCATCAGCGAGACCGCGACACGCTGTCCACGGCCGGTCTTCTCGCGGCTGTAAAGCGCGGCGGCGATGGCCCCGGCCGCGTTCGTCCCGGTCATGTGGTCACCCATGCCGCCCCGCTGCAACGGAGGCTCCTGGCCGGCAGCCGTCAGGCCCGCGACAACGCCAGCCCGCGACCAGAATGCACCGACATCGTACGAAGCGCGGTTCGCAGCCGACGTCAGCGGCCCATAGGCGCCCACGTTGCAGTAGATCAGACCCGGGTTTGTCGCCGAAAGCTTTTCGTAGCCCAGTCCCATCCGGTCGAGCGCCCGTGGCCGCATGTTCGAAACGAACACGTCGGCGCGGTCAATCAGGTCCCCGGCGATGTACCGCGCATCCTCAACGTCGAGGTTGAGAGCGACGCTCCGCTTGCCCCGGTTATCCAGTTCGAACGGCGGGTTCATCACCGCTCCGAAGGCCGCGCCAAGCCCACGAAAAGGGTCGCCCTCAGGCGGCTCGATCTTGATGACGTCCGCGCCCCAGTCCGCGAGTACCGCAGCACATGACGGACCGGCCACCCAGACGCCGACCTCCACCACCCTGATGCCATCCAGCGGACCTGCCATACGTTTTCTCTCCTGAACAAGGATTCTCGCCGCGGACTGGCGGCGGCAGCACACCGGCGCGAGATTACATCCGGAAGACGCCCCACTGCGTGTCTTCGAACGGCGCATTGAGCGAGGCAGCGATGCCCAGAGCGAGCACCCGCCGGGTGTCCAGCGGGTCGATCACGCCGTCATCCCAGAGGCGCGCCGTGCTGAAATAGGGCGATCCCTCTTCCTCGTACCGCTCAATCGTGGGCGCCTTGAACCGCGCCTGTTCTTCGTCCGAAAGCTCCTCGCCACGGTCGAGCCGCACCTGGAGCAGCACCGAAGCCGCCTGTTCGCCGCCCATCACGCTGATGCGGGCGTTTGGCCACATCCACAGCTGCCGAGGTCCGTACGCTCGGCCGCACATCGCGTAGTTCCCCGCGCCGAAGCTGCCACCAATGACGACGGTGAACTTCGGGACGTTCGCGCAGGCCACGGCCGTCACCATCTTGGCGCCATCTTTGGCGATGCCTGCATTCTCGTACTGCTTGCCGACCATGAAGCCGGTTATGTTCTGAAGGAAGACGAGTGGCGTCTTCCGCTGGGCGCAGAGTTCAACGAAGTGCGCGCCTTTCAGCGCGCTCTCACCGAACAGGATGCCGTTGTTCGCCACAATCCCGACCGGGTACCCCTCGATCCGGGCGAAGCCACAGACGAGCGTGGTCCCGTAGCGCGACTTGAATTCGTGGAACCGCGAGCCATCGACAAGCCGCGCGATGACTTCGCGCACCTCGAACGACTGCCGCAGGTCTGCAGGGATGAGGCCGTACAGCTCGCCGGGGTCGTGATACGGCGGCTCTGGTTCGGCCCGCTCCCACGGCGCCGTCTTCCGTGACGGGATGCTCTCGATGATGCTCCGGACGATGCGGATTGCTTCGCCGTCATCTTCCGCGAAGTGGTCGGCCACGCCACTGATGCGGGTGTGGACATCTGCGCCGCCGAGTTCTTCGGCGGTCGTCACCTCGCCGGTCGCCGCCTTCACAAGCGGCGGACCGCCGAGGAAGATCGTCCCGGTGCCTCGCACAATGACGGTCTCGTCACTCATCGCGGGGACGTACGCCCCTCCAGCTGTACACGAACCCATGACCGCGGCGACCTGGTAGATGCCCTTCGCACTGAGCCTGGCCTGGTTGTAGAAGATGCGCCCGAAGTGCGTCTTGTCGGGGAACACGTCGTGCTGGAGTGGGAGGAACGCTCCGCCGGAGTCCACAAGGTAGACGCACGGCAGGTGGTTCTCCTCCGCGATCTCCTGCGCGCGCAGGTGCTTCTTCACGGTCAGCGGGTAGTAGGTGCCGCCCTTCACGGTCGCGTCGTTCGCGATTACCACGCACTCGCGCCCGTGGATCGTTCCTATCCCGGTGACGATCCCGGCTGACGGCACGGCGTCTTCGTACACGCCATCGGCCGCCAGGGGGCTGAACTCGAGGAACGAGGTGAGCGGATCAATCAGCCGCTGGACACGCTCCCGCGCGAGCAACTTCCCCCGGTCGTGGTGGCGGCGGATGTACTCTTCGCCCCCGGCGAGGGCGACACTGTCGAGGCGTGCTCGAAGATCCGCCACGAGTTCAAGGTTCCGCCGGCGGTTCGTCTTGTACTGGGGGTCGCGGAGGTCGACGCGGGTCGGCAGTTCGGGAACGTCGTGCCAGCTCATACTCCGCGAAGCTTACGCACCGGCTTCGCCCGCTGCACGGCTGGCCTCATTCCTGTACTGTCGATCCCGATGGCTGCTTATTCGGACCTCGTGGTCGAGCACTTCCAGAACCCGCGCAACTCCGGCGAAATGGATTCTCCCGATGGCGAAGCGACCCGCGCGAACCCCGTCTGCGGCGATCGGATGCGTGTGATGATTCGCGTGCAGGACGGCGCGATCACCGAGGTTCGCTGGCAGACTCGCGGCTGTCCTCCAGCCATCGCCACAAGCTCGGTCGCGAGCGAAATGGTGCGCGGCTGGCCGCTCGAAAAGGTCGAAGCCCTCACCCGCGAAGAGGTCGCCGCAGCGGTCGGAGGCCTGCCGAAGGACAAGATCCACTGCAGCGTGCTCGCCGCCGATGCCCTTCGCGCCGCCATCAAGGATTACCGCTCCCGCAGCCAGGGATAGCACGCCGGTCTCTCAGGGGTTCTCAGGAGCGGGCAGTTCCCCGGCCCCTGCATTGCCCCAAACCGGTCACCCGGCGTCAACCCGCTGTTCCGCATCGAGGGTCGAACTCTCATACAGGTTCCTGCACCGGCAGGTCCTGTGGGGGTTTCCATGGTGGCAGTTTCGGTCCGGCAGCGCGCCGTCGCGCCGTTCGTTCTCGCGATTGCGGGCGCACTCTTGGCGGCGGCGGCAATGATGCTCAGCAACGGCAAAGAGGCCGGCGCCATCACCAACTGCAGCGTCAGCCACGACTCCCTCGACGGCGAAGAACAGGCCTTCCTCGGGATGATTAACAATTACCGGGCTTCGAACGGCCTCGGTGCGCTCACCATCTCCACAAACCTGAACCGTGGCGCGGCATGGATGGCGCAGGACCTCGCTGACAAGGCCTATTTCTCCCACACCGACTCGCTGGGCCGCTCGCCCTACGCCCGCGCCATCGACTGCGGGTACCCGGCCGGCGCAGGTGAAAACCTCGCTGCAGGCACCAACTGGAGCTCAGCCTCGAGCGCGATGTCGGCATGGCAGGCCTCGCCAGGCCACAACGCCAACATGCTCGGCCAGTATTACCAGCAGATCGGCATCGCCCGGTACTACAAGGCCGGCTCGCCCTACACCTGGTACTGGGCGACGACCTTCGGATCCACGAACGACGGCACCGGCGGCGGCGGCGCTGGCAACCCCACCGCGACGAACACGCCGAGCCCCACGGCCACGAAAACGCAGCCTGCAGCCACCAGCACCCCCACGCAGGTTGCTCCGACGAGCACGCCAACGCAGTTCTCCCCAACAAGCACCCCGACCACGGCCGGGAACACCGCAACGCCGACCCAGCCACTGCCGACCAGTACGCCCACTCCGGCACAGTCGACCAGCACGCCGCCCACTCCGCCCACGCCTCCGCCGGGGCAGACCAATACCCCGACGCCACAGGCGACCAGCACGCCAACGCAGGCGGCCACGGCCACGCCAAGCCCGACAGCGACGCCAAGCGCGACGCCGCCGCCCGGCAACTCGCTCCCACTCGCTCCCGGCGCGAACCTCGTGGCCTGGGGCGGCGGGAACGTCGACCCGGCAGTCGCCTTCGCCGGCAACACCACCGTCGCGGTCGTCTACGAATGGGACCCGGTCGCCCGGGAGTGGAAGCGGTTCTTCCCCGGCCTGCCCGGCTTCCTGAACAACCTGGGCAAGATGAAAGAGGGCGGCGCTTACTGGGTCATCGCGAAGACGAAGTCCAACCTCTACATGGGTTGGTAGCCGGGAGCATCACCAGCGGGGCGGATGCTCTGGCAGCCCCACGACTCGGCCGTCCGCCAACACGTCCATCTCGTCCGCCGAGAACCCGATCCCTGTGAGGACGTCCCGCGTGTGTTCGCCGTACGCCGGCGAAGATGGCGACGCCTCGTAGGCTGATTCCGAGAACGTCAGTGCCGTGGTCGGCATCGTCATCGGTCCAACGGCCGGGTGGTCGAAGGTCTCGACGAACCCGTTCGCGCGGGCCTGCTCGCCGAGCACGACCTCTTCGAGGAAGCGCAGCGGCGCCGCCGGCACACCCGCCGCGGAACAGCGATCGAGCAGATCCTTCGTCGTGAAACTGGCCACCGAGGCCGCTGCTGCCGCTTTCAGTTCAGCGAGCATCGGCCGCGGGTCATCGGGCATCCGGAAATTCGGGTCGCTGACGCTGGGGTCGTCGATACCAAGAATCGCCATCAGCTTCCCGCGAAGCTTCCCGGGGGCGCCCAGCGCGACGAAGCCGTCTTTCGTTGGATAGGTGTTGTAAAACCAGCGGTTCGAAGCCGTCTGGTCCCGCCGCTCGACGAACGAAGCGTAGGTTGTGCCCTCTTGCTCCCGCCGCGCCACGAACTCCCGCTTCCAGCCGTCCACGGCATCGATGACGTTCGCGGTCGCCGTTTGCAGCGCGAGAGACGCCTGGAGGAGCGATGTCGAGACCTTCTGGCCTCGTCCGGTGCGGTCACGTTCGCGGAGAGCGGTCGTCACCCCGAAAGCCAGCGTCGTCCCGGCCATGTAGTCAGTGAGGAAGGCCTCGCTCCCTACGGGAACGCCGTCCTCCCACGCCCGCCCGGAGAGCGTCAGCCCGGAGGCGGCCTGCACGATGACATCGAGGCCCGCCCGCGCTGCATCCGGACCTTTCGAACCAAAGGCGTTGACTTCGCCGAAGATCAGGCCCGGGTGGTATTCTTTCAACTGGTCGTACCCGATCCCGGCCTCCTCAACCGCGCCGGGGCGCATGTTCGAAAGGACAACGTCGCAACTGAGGGCCAGCCGCCGCGCAAGCTGGCGGCCAGCGGCGCTGCCGAGGTCAATTGGGATACCCTTCTTGCCCCGCGACTTGATGATGTACTGGCGGCCTTCGCCCGGGATGATGGCGCTGTTCTTGCGCGTCTCGTCGCCGTCGATCGGTTCGACCTTGATGACTTCCGCGCCGCCGTGGGCGAACAGTTCGGCGCAATACGGGACAGCCACGTACTGCCCGAGTTCAAGAACCCGGAGGCCCGTGAACGGCCCCGGCTTTTCGCTTCCGTCTCTCATCCGCGGCCCCCGTTCGTATCGAATCTGGCTCGCAGATCGTCGAGTACCCGCAGCAGTTCCCTGTCGGCACTCAGCGGTTCAAGCGGCGCCGAAACCAGTGTGCCGCCGAACGCTGCTACCACCTCGTCGTCGTCGTCAACCACGTGGTCGGGAACGACAGGGATGCGCAGTTCGGAGAGCCGTTCGTGGTGGCGCGAAAGCGGCTTCTGGAAGCAATCCCGCACGAACGGCCGCAGCAAATGCACGTCCACCACTTCCCAGCGCACACCAACTCCAGACCAGACGTAGACCGCGAACCCCATCTCGTGCACGGCCTCGACCACCTCGCGGGCATGAGGGCGCAACCGCCGATCCCACGTGATGAGTGTGTCATCGACGTCGAAAAACACCGAGCGAGTTTGTGCCGGGGCTCGCGTCATCGGCGCCTTACCGGCTGAGCCGGGCCATCGCCGCCTCGGCTTCGCTCACGAACGAGCGCATGACTTCGGCCACGCTGGTCTCCTCCCGGAACTGGGCGATGCCCTGCCCGGCCGGCGTGTGGATGAGCGGCTCGACCTGGTAATCGTCGATCGCGCCCAGGAGGTCGCCGATGAGGATGTCCTGGTAGGGCATCTTGAGCGGTGTCGGGGCGTCGGGTGCACCCCACTCTTCGCTCCACGCCGACTTCACCTGGCGCAGCGTCTTCCCCGAATCGGCCCGCGAGATCACCGTATCCTCGGGCCCTGCCGCCAGCAGCTTCTTCAGGAGCAGTGGTTCGGTGTGGTTCTCGCGCGTGACCAGCCAGGGAGTGCCCACCCAGACACCTTCGGCGCCGAGCGCATAGGCTGCCGCGATGTGCCGTCCAGTCGCGACGCCGCCCGCCGCGAGTACCGGCCGACCACCGGCGATGTCCACGATCTGCGGGATCAGCGAGAACGTCCCGATCGTCCCGGTATGCCCGCCGGCGTCGTACCCTTGCGCCACGATGATGTCGGCGCCGGCGTCGATCGCGTAGCGCGCGTTCCTCGGCGAACCGACCAGTGACACGACCGTCTTCTTGTCGGCCCGAGCAGCCTCGACGGCGGCGGTCGGCGTGCCAATCCCGAGCGCGAGCACATTGGCGTCCGATTCGAGCACGGCTTCCAATTGCTGCGCAGCGACTTCTTCCGAGCGGACGAAGCGCGAACGCAAACCAGCCCTCTTCGGACGCCCGACGTTGTACTTCTGGTAGAGGTGGTCAACGAAGGCCCGGTGCTCGGCGGGCAGCTGCGCTTCGATCTCCTCGCGGTTGTTCTCGGCCGGCATGCCCTTCGGGATGACGAGGTCAATGCCGAACGGCCGATCACCGACCCGGCTGCGGATGTTCTTGAGGACGGCGCGTATCTCCTGCGGCGTCTTCCGCGTGCCCCCGTAGATACCGACGCCGCCCGCCTTCACGGTCTCGACGATGACGTCCTCGTGGTGGGCGAAGGCGAAGATGGGGTACTCGACGCCGAACATCTCGGAAACGCGAGTGCGAAGTGGTGAAGCCATCAGGACAGGACCTCCGATGTGGTAGTTGTGGGTGTTGAAATTACTTCGGTAGCCAAAGCGAAGGTCTGTTCTACCGCCCGCCAGGCGGCGATCAGTTGATCCTCGGCCTCGTAGCTCATCGAGCCAGCGAAGAGTTCGCTGAACTGCACATCCCGGGCTTCAGGCGACATCAGCCAGCGGGCGGTCAACCGGGTTGCGGCCTCGACATCCACCACATCCCGGTAGCCCAGGAGGGTGCGCGCCCTGGTCAGGTCGAGGACAAGGTTCGACTTCTCTGCCAGCGGGTATGCGCCCCGGCAGAGCGGCGCGGGCATCCCGACCAGCTCGAGGTCGGCGCCAAGCTCATCGATGATCGCCTCGGCAACGGCCTTCGCGGTCATCACACGTTCGTCGCCGGAATTGAACGCTTCACCCGCCGCCGCCGGGCGGGTTGCCGCCAGGAACACGAGGTGTGCCAGGTTCTCGACGTAGCCGCGTTGAAAGCACGTGATCCCGTCATGCGGAAGGATCATCGCCCGGCGGCCATCCCGGATTCGCCGGACGATGGACCATTCATGGCTGAGCGGGCCCCGCGGGCCGTAGACGCCGGGGTAGCGAACGATGACCGCTTCGAAGTCGCCCTTGCGGTGCTGCTCCATGAGTTGGTCCTCGCCAGCAGCAACTTTCCCCGTGTACCCGGCGGCGTCGTACTGCCGCGGCGCATGTTCGGGGACTGGCAGCGCGAGCGAACCACGGGGTGTCGGCTGGCTCGCCCCGAGGTAGACCGGCTGGCCAGTGATCCCGACGAACCGGTCCGTCTTCCCGGCCAGCAGCGCCGCCAGCGCTCGCATCCGGCCTGACGTAGCGATCGCAACGCCCCAATGGCGGCCCGCGAACTTCGCCGTGATGTCTGCCTCATCGCGCGGGTCGCCGTGGAGGTGCTCCACCGGCCTTGAAAACGCAACTTCGTGCCTGCCGGTGTGGTAGATGGTCACCGCGAACCCGGCCGTAAGCAGCCGTTCGACCAGCGGCGGCCCGCTCGGTCCAGTTCCGCCGATCACCAATACGCTAGTCATTGACGCAGCCCCCTGCCGGTCCCACCGACCCACGGCGGACGTAGATAGATTCAGAACGGAAGTGGCGCTCGCGCAGCGGCTCACCGCTGATGGCTTTCAGGAGCAGCGCCATTGCGCCTTCAGCGTGGGCTGCCTGGTCCACCACAACGACGTTCAGCGGCGGCGAAATCGATTCTGCCCAATCCGAGTCCCCGAACGAGACGACGGAAACGTCGTCGGGGATTCGCAGGTTCGCATCGCGAATGGCCCGCAGGACCGGCGGCACGAACTTGTGGACCCCAACGAGGATGGCCGTTGCCCTCTCTGGCCCGTTGAGCGCGGCCATGGCAGCCGCATAACACTCGCCTGTCTCGGCAAAGCTGCGGTCCAGGTCGCCCCCGCCGGTGATTCCGCGCTCGGCGAGCGCGCCACGGATGAGGTCGCGCCGAAACCGGCCACCGCCGGCGCGCGAACCCGAATGCAGGACGGCGACTCGCCGGTGCCCGAGCGAAACAAGGTGTTCGGCGCACTCGTAAACCGCCGGCTGTTCATCGACGAAAGCGGTGGGAAACTCGCGGACCGGCTTCCTCAGTTGGACCAGGACGGTCGGCACCCGGCCCATCTTCGAAACACACCGCTCAACGGCGGCGATAGGCTGCACCGGCGAGACGAGCAACCCATCGACGCGGCGCTCGAGCAGCCTCGCTATATGCGACGCTTCGAGGCCTTCATCGAGACGCGAATCGGCGACGAACACCGTGTAACCGGCGCGTCCGGCGACGTCCTCCACGGCCCGCGTGAGCGTTACGGTCATCGGGCTGAGGAGGTCCGGGATTACCAATCCGAGTGCATGGGACTTCATGCGCCGAAGGGACTGAGCTGCCGGGTTCGGGACGTACCCGAGTTCAGCGATGGCCCGGCCAACCGCCTCACGGGCGACTGGCCGCACCGCCGGGTGGCCGTTCAGCACGCGCGAGACAGTGCCAAGGGAGACGTTCGCCCTTTCCGCCACATCACGAATAGTCACCATCGCGTTTGCTCGTTGACACCAGCGGTAACTGCCCGTAGATTTTCCGCGAAACGTTTCATTTGAAACCTTTCCAAAATGAACCGTTCACAAGCCTAGGGAGCAACCAGTCTTTCTGCAAGCCCCCGAAGCAGTGGCCAGCCACAAGAGCGCCACACCCTGCAGGAGTCACACATGGAACCACGCAACGAATCCCAATGGAGCCGCCGCCGCTTCCTCGCAGGCGTCGCCACCGGTGCCACCGCCCTCACAACGATGGGACTCGTCGGGTGCGGAGACGATGATTCATCCGATGATGGCGGCGACTCGACCCCGATCGGGGCGGGCCCGACGGCCACTCCCTCAAAAGAACAGCCTCAGAAGGGTGGCACGCTGAAAGTCGCACAGATCGGCGGCGACGCTGTCTTCAACACGGGCATGCCGTTCGTTTCTCTGCCCCAAAACCGCTATATCCAGGAGCCGGTCTTCGAGTCGCTCTTGCGGTACAACGACTCGTTAAAGCCAGAACTCGTCCTTGCCGAGAAGTACGAACTCGCCGCCGACTTTACCCGCGCAACGATCACCCTGAAGCCCGGGCTGACCTTCCACAACGGCGCGCCCGTCACTCCAGAGGACGTCTTCTTCGGCATCGACGTCATCATCAACCCGAAGCAGTACGGCGTCACTGGCAGTTTCCAGCTCGTCAATTTCGCCAAGATGATCACCGCCAAGAAGAAGGTGGATGAACGCACCATGGAGTTCACTTTCGATAAGCCGAGAGTGAACATCACCGACTTTTTCGCCCAGTTGAAGGTAACCCATGCCGCAAGCTTCCCCAAGCTCCTCCAGGGTCAGGACCTCCAGGGCACCGGCGCTTACGTGTTCAAGTCGTGGACGCCAAACCAATCGTTCCGCCTCGAGGCGAACCCCAACTATCACCTGAAGTCCAAATACGGCGGCCCCTGGGCCGACGGGATCGAGAGCACCACGTTCGCCGATGCCGACGCTGCCGCGCTCGCCTTCGAATCGGGGGCAGTCGACCTCATACTCTCGCTCGCCATCAACGGCACGATCGCTAAGCGGTTCCGCTCGAAGGGCGAAACCCGTCTGGCCCCAAAGACCGGCCTTTCTTACGCCGGCTGCAACGTGAACAATCCGCTCCTCAAGGATGCCCGCGTCCGCCAGGCCATGTTCCTCGCTGTCGACCGGAAACGGTTCCAGCAGGAATTGGGCGAGGGCTTCTCGACGCTCACATCCCAGCCCTGGCCGAGCACGTCGCCGGCCTTCGACCCTGCCCTGGAAGTGGCCAGCTACGACCCCACGAAAGCGAAAGACCTGTTGAAGCAAGCTGGCTTCGCCCAGGACAAGCCACTCAAGCTGGAATACGCCGGTGCGACGTACCAGCCGCAGGCCGTGGTGCTCAAGGAGAACTGGGAGGCTATCGGCGTCAAGGTAGATCTCGCGCCCATGGAAGCGAACGCTCTGACCGCCAAGTTCACCGCGCGCCAACTCACCGACCTCTGGATCTCAGGACACTCCTTCAGCGACATGGCGCCGCTTACGAATTTCCAGCAGACCTTCCCGTACCGCATCCCAAACATCAGTTACTACGGCGAACCCGGTGGAACCTCCGGCCAGGATTACGTCGCCATCATCAAGGAACTCGAGGCCCTCGACCCGCTCTCCGAGCAGGCAAAGGCTGTCTACAAGCGGTTCAACAAGCTCTTCCTTGAAGAGGCATGGCTCCTACCCTTCGCCCCGTATGACCGGATTGACCTCGTCGGCAGCAAGGTTCGCGGATTTGATGGCTACATCCTCGAACCGGGTGCCGGCTCGCCGAACTGGGCGCTGCTCTGGAAGAAAGCGTAGTCTTGCCCGCCCGGGCCTCGTGATGGGGTCCGGGTCACCGCATTGAAGGATCGCGGCGTGATCGCATTTGTGCTCCGGCGGCTGTTGCAGGGGATTCCCGTCCTTGTCCTCGCCAGCGTTGCCGTCTTCCTCATCCTCAGGCTCGTGCCCGGCGACCCGGCGGTTTCGCTGGCTGGTCCGGACGCCACGCCGGACCAGGTCGCCCAGATCCGGCAGCAACTGGGACTCGATGACTCTCTGCCCGTGCAGTACGCCAGGTGGGTTGGCCAACTCGCCCGTGGAGACCTCGGCAGTTCGATCCGCGGGATCGAAGTCTCCCGGCTGCTCAAGGACAGCATGCCTTCGACCATCGAACTCGCAATCGCCGCCTACCTGTTCGCGATCGCTGTGGGTATCCCCCTCGGTGTGATGGCCGGCGCGAACCCTCGCTCGGGGTGGGATTGGGCGCTCTCGCTGTTCACGCTCATGAGCATCGGGATCCCATCGTTCCTGACCGGCATCCTCCTGCTCTGGGTATTCGGCGTCGAACTTGGCTGGTTCCCGACGTCCGGGCGAATCTCCCTCTTCTCGAACCCGGGGGCTTCGATTGAACACCTCATCCTGCCCGCCTACGCGCTTGGCGGGAACCTGGCCGCCGTGCTCGGCCGCTACACCCGGACTTCAGTCGCGGAAATCATGGGCCAGGACTTCATTCGCACCGCGAAGTCAAAAGGGCTCGCACAGCACGCGGTGATCATCCGCCACGCCCTGCGCAACGCGCTGGTACCGGTCATCACCATCACGGCGCTTCAAATTGGTGCGGTTCTCGCAGGCGCCGTGGTGATTGAACAGGTGTTCACGAGGCCGGGCATGGGCCGTCTCATCGTCGAGGCAATCCAGAACCGCGACTACGTGGTCGTCCAGAGCACCCTCATCGTCCTCGTCGTTATCTTCGTTGTCGTGAACCTGTCGGCTGACCTGGCATACGGCTTCCTCGACCCAAGGATCAGGCGCCGATGACTGAGGCCACTCCTCTCTCGACGCTCGGCCGGGAATCGTGGCGGGTGCGGAAAGCGCACGAGTCGATGTTGTTCGCCACCGTCGAACGCGTACTTCGAAATCCCCTCGGCCTCCTGGCAGTCTGTGGGCTCCTGATCATCCTCATGGCCACCCTCGGGGCGGGCCTGTTGTCGCAGTATTCGCCGACAGACCAGGCCTACCGCGGCGCGGCCCGATACCTGGCGCCGTCCCTGGATCACCCATTCGGCACCGACAACGTCCGGCGGGACATGTTCTCGCGCACCCTCTTCGGCCTCCGCAATTCGCTCGCCGTAAGCCTCGCGGCGGTGATCTTCGGCTCCCTTGCCGGGATCAGCCTGGGGTTCATCAGCGGCTATGCGGGGGGCTGGACCGACGCCATCATGATGCGGTTCGTCGATGCAATGCTCGCCTTTCCGGGCCTCCTCGCTGCGATGGCAATCCTGACCATCCTCGGGACCGGGCTGGTCAACCTCGCCATCGCGATCGCCGTCTTCAACATCCCAGCTTTCGCCCGGCTGTCCCGCGCACAAGTACTGGTCGAAAAGAACCGCGACTATGTCTTCGCGAGCCAGGCGATCGGGGCAGGACCCGCGCGGATCATTTTCCGGCACATCTCCCGGAACGCGGTGCCGCCGCTCCTCACCCAGGTTGCGCTCGCCATCAACAGCGCAATCATCCTGGCCGCGGCCCTGAGCTTCCTCGGACTCGGGGAGAAGCCCCCTGAGCCGTCCCTCGGCAGCCTCCTCAACGATGCCAAGAGTCACCTGCGTGAAGCGTGGTGGATGGCCGTCTTCCCCGCCGCCGCCATGGCCTTCCTCCTGCTCTGCCTCAATTTCCTGGCCGATGCCGTGAATGAGGCGACCAGCCCGTACGCCCGCCGCAAGGTCTGAAATCGCCCCCGAGGTTCACCCATGGAGTTCTCGTTCACACCCGCCCAGGAAGCACTCCGCACCGAAGTTCGCAGCTTCTTCGCAACACTCGAAAGACCGGACGGTGATGACGAGGCGCCGAATACCTCGCTCGAACGGGCGATGGCGGCAAATGGTTGGCTGACCATGGCGTGGCCTGCCGAGTATGGCGGCCGCGGCGCTTCCCAGATGGAGCAACTCATCTTCAAGGAAGAACTGTTCGAGTTCGGCGGCAGCTTCGACTTCCTTGGCGTCCAACTTGCGGGACCGACAATCATGGTCCACGGCAACGCCGAACAGAAAGCGACGCACCTCCCGGCCATCGCCGGAGCCAAAGTGCGCTGGTGCCAGGGCTTCTCGGAGCCGGGCGCGGGGAGCGACCTCGCCAGCCTTCAAACCCGGGCCGTCCGCGACGGCGACGACTTCGTCATCAACGGCCAGAAGATCTGGACCTCCAACGCCCACCACGCCGACTGGATCCTGCTCCTCACGCGGACAGACCCGGAAGCCCCGAAGCATCGCGGCATCTCGATGTTCCTCGTCGATATGAAGACGCCGGGGATCACTATCCGGCCGCTCATCCAGCTCACCGGCGTGCACGGCTTCAACGAGGTGTACTTCGACGACGTGCGCGTGCCCGCCAAGAACATGGTGGGCGAACTGAACCGAGGCTGGTACGCGGCCACCACGACACTCGACTTCGAACGCTCCGGCATCGAGCGCAACCTCGTCGCCCGGCGCGACTGGAACCGAACGTACGGCCTGCTGCGGTCGGGGACAGTTTCGGGGCTCGCCTCCCGGCCGGCGGTCTGGCGGCACCAGGTCGCAGACCTGTTCATCGCTGTCGAAGCAGGCCAGTGGATGGCCCGCCGGGTCGCCTATCTCCAGAGCAAGGGGCTCGTCCCGAACTACGAAGCCTCGATGTCGAAGACGTTCAACTCCGAGCTCGGGCAGCGCGTCGCCGACTTCAGCGTGAACGTCCTCGGGCTGCCCGGCCAACTGCGCGACGGCGCCCACGCACCTGCCAACGGCGTGCCGGCGTTCCGCTTCCTCGATGCGCGCCGGCTGACCATCGGCCAGGGCACGAGCGAAATCAACCGCAACATCATCGCGACCAGGGGTCTCGGCCTGCCGAGATAACCCGGGGGCTTACGTCCCGGCCACCGTCATCGACTTTACGCGAATCGTCGGCGCCGCCGAGGATCCGAACCAGGTGAGGTCGTTCGCCACCATATCCACGTCGCGGAGCATCGCCTCCATCTGGCCGGAGATGTTGACCTCCGTCACCGGGAAGGCGAGCCGTCCGTTTTCGATCCAGAACCCTGCGGCCCCGCGCGAGTAGTCGCCCGTCGTCGGGTTGAACCCGTTCCCCATCAAAGACGTGACGTAGAACCCTTCCGAAACGCCGGCCACCACCGCTTCCGGCGTGTCGGCGCCGGCTTCGAAGACCATCGTCGAGACGCCGGGCGCTGGCAGGGTCTCGATGCCGCGCTGGGCGCTTCCCGTGGTGCTGTTCTTGGTGCGGCGAGCCGTGTAGCAATCGAAGAGGAACGTGCTGAACTGTCCTTCGCGGATGATGTCGTTCCTCCTCGTCGTCACGCCTTCGCCGTCGAATGGCCGGGCGCCGAGGCGGCCTGCCAGCCTCGGGTCATCGACGATGGTCACGAGCGGCGAGCCGATGGTGTCACCGAGGCGGTCTGCGAGGAAGGTGGCGCCGCGATACAGGGCGGAGCCGGACACGCAGCCGACGAGGTCACCGGCCAGCGCCACTGTCATCATCGGTTCGAAAACCACCGGAACCTGCCGCGTCGGCATCTTCCGCGCGCCAATCTGGTCCACGGTGCGGCGCGCCGCCACCCGGCCCACCTCTTCCGGGTCGAGCAGCCGGTGGAGCGCCCGCTCGGCGGAATACCAGTAACCATTCCGCTTCTTGCCTTCTTCATCGTCGGCGATGGCCTCGACCATCAGGGAGATGCTGGTCGAGGGGTAACTCCCCTCGAACCCGAGCGAATTCGCGAGCGCAAACTGGCCCACCCGCGTGGACAGGCTCGCGCCGTCGGAATTGTTGATCCGCTTGTCGAAAGCGAATGCCGCGCCTTCGCAGGCACGCGCCATCGCGACCTTTCGCTCCGTCGAAAGCGACTCAATCTGCTCGTCGTACAGCCCAAGGCCATCCGCGTTCGTTACGTTCGAGAGCTCGGCCGGCGAAGGCAGGCCCGCAAATTCGTCCGGCTCCGAGATCGAGGCCAGGTCCACCGCGTCGCGCACAAACTGTTCCAGCGAAGCCGGTGAAAGGTCCGAGGTCGAGCAGACGGCCGTTCTTCCCTTACTAATGACGCGAAGACCGAGCGACATGGAGCCGGCCTCGATCAGCTTCTCCAGTTCGCCCAGCCGGACCGTCACGTTCGACTCTGTGTACATCGAAACGACAGCATCACACTGCTCGGCGCCGGCGCGGCGGGCGAGTGAAACGACGTTTCGGGCAATTTCGAGTGCGCCTGGACCTTCCATCTGAACGCTCCTTAGACCTTTGTGCCGCCGACGGTGATGCCGCTGACGAGCACGGTCGGCATGCCGACTCCCACGGGCACCGACTGCCCGTCCTTGCCGCAGGTCCAGCGGCCATCCGAAAGCTGGTAGTCGTTGCCGACGGCAGTGACTCGCGACAGCACCTCAGGGCCGTTGCCGATGAGCATCACGTTCTTCAGCGGCGCCGTGACCTTGCCGCCTTCGATGAGGTATGCCTCGGTGACCGAGAAGACGAAGTCGCCGTTCGAGATGTTGACCTGCCCGCCGGAGTAGGAAACGGCATAGATGCCGCGGTCCACGCCCCGGATGATCTCGTCGGGCGTGCTCTGGCCGGGCAGCATGAAGGTGTTGGTCATGCGGGGCATGATGTAGTCCTTGAACGTCTGCCGGCGGCCCGAACCCGACGGCGTGACGCCGAAGTGCCGCGCGCTCACCTCATCGTGAAGGTAGCCGCGCAGCGTGCCGCCTTCGATGAGCACGTTTCGCGTCGCAGGGTTTCCCTCGTCGTCCACGTTGATGGACCCGCGCGAGTCCGCGATCGTCCCGTCATCAACGACCGTGACCAGTGGACTGGCGACGGGCTGGCCGACACGGCCGGAGTAGTTGCTTGTGCCCTTCCGGTTGAAGTCGGCTTCGAGACCGTGACCGACCGCTTCGTGCAGCAGCACACCGCTGTCACCGGCTGCCAGCACCACGGGAAGTGTCCCCGCGGGCGCTTCGATGGCGCCCTGCTGGAGGACGGCCTGCCGTGCCGCCTCCCGCGCCAACTCCTCCGGGGTTACCCGGTCGAAATACTCGATGCCGAGCCGGCCGCCGCCACCGGTGCGGGCTACCTGGCGGCTCTGCCCGTTCTGCGAGAGAGCGGAGACGTTGAACCGGATGAGCGGCTGGATGTCGCCGACGACTTTGCCATCGCTGCGAGCGACCATCACGTACTTCAGTTCGTCGCCAATGCTCGCATCAAGCCGGGCGATGCTGGGGTCGTACCCGCGGGCTGCGCGGTCGGCGCGCTCCATCAGGGCGACCTTACGAGCTGCGGGCTCGTCGGTCAGCGGGTCCGTGGTCGAATAGAACGAGCCGGCCTGGAGCATGGGCGTCGCATCCACGGGGACAGGCCGCTCGTCAGCCGTGCCGATACGGGAGGCCGTCTCCGCGGCGCGGCGCATCGCCTCCATCTCGAGCGACTCGGTGTAGGCGTAGCCAATGGCGTCACCCTTGACGACGCGGATGCCAACCCCCTGGGCGACGTTCCGCGAGGCTGACTTGACCCGCTGGTCCTCCCACTGGATCGCCGAGTTCGTGCGGTGTTCGAAGAAGAGTTCGGCGAAGTCGCCGCCGCGGCTGAGCGCGATTGAAAGCAGCGAGGACATCGCCACGCTGTCGATGTTGTAGCGGGAAGCGAAGAATTCGAGCGAAGCGGCGCCCGGGTTGGTCATCCAGCCATCCTCCGGAGGAACTCGTTCCATCGTAGCCGATGACCGGCGCAGGCTTTCGGAAAGCGGGGCTTCTGCCCGCTCGGGTCAGGGAGTTGGAGCCCTTCGGACGGTGGCCCCTTCGCAGATCGTTGTGTACGTTCGAATTATCGGGCAGCAGCCAGCGCCCGGGGACTGTGCTTGGCTTCTCCCGCCCTGTCTGCGCGCACCTCCCGGGGTTCCGGCAACGGCCTCACCGCTCCGGGCCGTCCGCTCGCCGCACTCCGTCACCGTGACTTCCGTTTCCTCCTCGGCTCCACCATGGCCTTGCAAATTGGCTCGTGGGTGCAGACCATCGGCCAGGGTTGGCTCGTCAAGCACGACCTCAACGGTTCGGCCACGGACCTCGCGACCGTCGCCCTCCTTCGCGGCGCGTTCCTTGTCTTGCTTTCGCCCTTCGGAGGCTACCTGGCGAGCAGATACGAACGCCGCAACCAGCTGATGGTCTACACCACCGGCAGCGCGGTCATCGCTGCCGCGCTCACGGTCCTCGTCTGGTCGGGCCACATCCAGATCTGGATGGTCTACATCTTCGCTGCCGCGGCTGGCATGGTTGAAGCCCTCGCCGGGCCGATCCGCAACCTCCTGGTGTTCGACACCGCCGGCCGGGACGAGATGACGAACGCCGTCGCCCTCAATGCCCTCGGCGGTAACGCGATGCGCGTCATCGGGCCGGCCATCGGCGGCGTCCTCATCGGGGCGATCGATACGCAGGGGACCTTCGCCGCCCAGGCTATCTTCCTCTGCCTTGCCGTCCTCCTCACTTCCCGCTTGCGCCCAAGTCCGGCAGACCGCGGCGATGCGAAGGAGGGCATCTTCTCCAACATGGCGGCAGGCCTGAAGTACGTGGTCCGTGACCGCCGCATGGGCCAGATTGTGACGATGGCGATCCTGCCCAGCATCCTTGTCTACCCGTATGTGACCTTCCTCCCGGTCTTCGCCACCGACGTGCTGCACAAGGATCAGACCGCCTACGGCTACCTCGCGGCCGCCGTCGGACTCGGCTCTCTGCTCGGCGGCGGCATCGTCGCTGCGACGTCGAACCGCGAGCGGCTCGGCCCGCCGATGATGTGGGGCTGCTTCTTCTACTGCGCTGCCGTCGGAGCGTTCAGCCTCTCCCGGGACCTCTGGCTGGCCGTCGCGGTGCTGGCCGTCGCGGGCATTTTCCACAGCGTCTACTCGGCATTCAACGCCTCGCTCATGCAGATGAAGGCCGAGCCTGAGTACCGCAGCCGGGTGGTTGCACTCCAGACGATGACATGGGGCCTGACGCCGTTCGCCGGGCTGCTCATGGGCAAGATGATCGACATCTGGGGCGCGCCCCATGTCGTCGGCGGCTGGATGGTGCTGGCTGCCATCCTGACTCTTGCCATCACTGCGGGTTCCCGCGAGTTGCGCAGGATTTAGCGGCGTGGAAGACCTGCTCACCGCCATCCAGCCCGGCCTTCGCAAGCTCGACTCCTCGGGCGGCCTCACCCCCGAGCCGGGCGACCCCGCGGAAATCGCAGGCGTCGCGTCTCTCTTTGTTGTCGACCTCGAGATGAGCGGGCCGAACGCCGCCATCCACGAAATCCTCGACATCGCCGGGGTGCGAGCCACCCTCGCCCCGAAGTTCCCGGAAGAAGAAGCCTGGGGCAGTCGCGTGCGCCCGAAGCGCATCGGCAACGCCGTCCCGGCGGCGCTCAAGGTCGTCGGGTATACCCCGAAAGCATGGAAGACCGCCCTCGAACTCGAAGCAGCGTGGACGAAGTTCAGTACGCTCGGCCATGGAGCAGTCATCACTGGCTGGGGCATCTCGCAGGACATGGCATTCCTCGTCGAAACCTTCCGCCGGCTGGAACAGCCGTGGCCCTTTGCACCGGTTGCACTCGACGTCCAGCCCATCGCCCGCGGGCTCCTGAAAGCCACCGGGACCGTCGACCGCTTCAACCTCGGGCACGTCGCCGACCGGCTCGGTATCGGGCGGATGGGCGAACACGGGGCCCTCGCCGACGCCTACGCGACGTACGACGTGCTTATCAAGCTGCTCGAACTCCCGGCCGGGTAGAGTAACTCGGCCGCTGCCCGGACCTGCGAACGAGGCGCGAGCGCAGACCAGGGCAAACTGAGGAGTTCGCTCCATGGCCGTCCCCCTCCCCCCGCGGAGTACACTCGGAGGAGGAAGGAGCGAGTCCATGTTCCACACACTCAGGCGCTCTCGCGCCACCTGGGCCGTCGCCGCCTGTCTGGCAGCCGCCGCAGTCGTCGGTGTCGCTGTTGCCGCGCCGGTTTCGAATCCTCTCACAGGCTCAAGCGATACACCCCACGGCAGTTCCGCCGCGCCTCAGGCCCTCCCGGCGCTCGCCGGACGTACTATCCGCATCACCGAGACGGTCTCCCGTGCTACACCGCGCGACAACTCCTACGCGGGGTATGCAGGCGTCACGAACACGGTGACGTGGGCGGCAATCGATGATCACGGCTTGATGAGCCGCTTCCGCAGTACAACCACCGGCGAGGACGGCAACGTCCAGCAAGATCAGCTCTACGAGGACGGCTCGGAGACGGTGAACACCGTGAACTGGATGGGCACGGGCCAGTCCTGTTCCGAAGTCCTCAAGCCGGGCGATACCGGCTCCGGTATCCCTACGGTCACCGCTGAATCCCTCGCTACTCGTGGCTTCCGCCTGGCCGGCGTCACCGACGGGGCAGAGACCTGGACGGCGATCGGCCCGGACACACCCGGATACGAGTCGACCGTCAGCGAGGTCTTCGTGGACGCTGCCCAGCGCTACGACCTGGGTTCGAAGCTGACCGGGACGCTGGCCGATGGCTCCAGCGTCACCATCTACTCGCGAACCGTGACGATCGACGCGTCCGCAGTCGCTGACCACAGTCCGTTCACAATGGAGCCATTCCCTCCGTGCGCAGGCCACAACCCGTCCGCAAGTTCGTGAGCGTCCGGTGAGTACCCTCCCGGGTTAAGGCCGCAGCACAACGTCTTGTGTTGCCTGCATCCCGCGCATAGCCTGTGCGGGACGCGGCTGAGCTGCTCTCTCGGCCAACCCACAGGGGGACGGAAACTGTGAACGAAGCGGAAGAGTCCATCCCCGACCGGTTGCTGCCCCTCGCGCGCCTGCTCGGCAACGGGCTGGAGAATGACGAAATCGCCGGCGAACTCGGGCTCGCGCAACACACGGTGGAGAACTACGTCAGCGAGTTGCGGGAGCTCCTCGGCGCCCGTGGACGGACTGACCTGGCCTTCAAGTGCATGAAGTTGCTCGGCTGACGGGGGCGCGACCATGAACCTTCGAAGACATCTGAAAACGAGGACGGTCTCCATTCTTGCCCTCGCCGGGCTGGTGGCGGTCGTCGCCGCCATTGGCGGCTTACAGGCTGGCTGGTTCTCAGGATCGAACCCGGGCAGGCCGGAGCCGGGCGCTGCTTCGCCCCAGTCCTCCGCTGCGACGTCCTCCGGAGTCCGGGTCGCGCTCACGGGGGCCCAGTTCACCGGCCTGGAGACACTCGCCCGCCTGGAACTCTCCGCGCCCGATGGCTCGGTCGACCTTGCGGCCGTGCGCTCCATCGCGGTGCTGCGAGAGGACGCCCTGGGCGGTCTCGCCCCGCGTGGCGCCGGAGTCTCAGGACCGGCAACGAAGGGCGCCATCCCGGTCATCATGCCGTTCGCCCCGGTGGTCCCGGGCGAACCCGCGTCCCTCCACCTTTCCGCCATAACCCTTTCGCTGGCCGACGGGAGCGCCCGCCGGATCGAGGGCAGCTGGGACCTGAAGGTCACTCAACCGGCGGACATCGCTGAATTGCTGAAGACAACAACGCTGTCATCGGCCGAAGCCGAGGCGACGGCATCCGGCATCACCATCCACTTCGAAAAGGCCATCCTCACGTCCGCGGACGCGCACGTGACGGTTTCGTTCGAAGGCGCCTCCACAGGCGACATTCTGACGCCGCCTCTCCTGCGCAGTACGGGACGTGTGTACAACGGTGTCCTCATGCCCGGCGCCGATCCAGCCGTGGGGACGTGGGCATTCCCACGCGAAGCCTTCAACGCTGCCGCAACGCTCGAGTTTCGCAGCATCCTCGTCCGCACGGGAGCGAAGCCTGTTGGCGGGTCGACCATCGACCTGCACGGTGTGATTGCCGACCTGGGCCATGCCCCCGGGAAAGGGGACACCGCTGCCATTGGCCCGGCTCGCATTCTCTCCTCGGAGGGGACTCCCCCATCGCAGATCCGCTGGACATCCGGCACGAACCAGGCCGCGGTCGTCGTCGAACTGGTCATCCAATCGGCCAGCGACCCAGCCCGCCTCACGCCGCCTGACTTGCTCCTGCCTTCGGGCAAGACCGCCATTACCCTGGGGCGCATCGTGGGCTTCAACCGCGACTCCTCGGGAACGATCATCGGGGGGACCACTGTCTACCGGTATGGCGTCACCTCGCCCTCTGATGTGGATGGCACGGTCATCCTGGACCCCGGCCCGGGCGTCTCAGTGGCCAGAGGGCTCTGGAAGTTCGACCTCTCCCCGGCATCGCCGTAAAGCGCGGTCCCCAGCCTGACCGGAATCGTTAGCGGCGCCTGCTGTCCGCAGTCGTGTGCGCGCGTTCACGCAATCTCCGGGGCGCTCCTGATGACGCTTGCTCGCGGCGCCTGCTACCATCATTTCCAGCGTTCAGAGGGCGACCGGCGCCCGGCAACCTGGTTAAGCCTCCAAGGTGCCAAGACAACGCGGCTGCATGCACGGCAACCCCCGGCAGGCAGCAACAAAAGGCGGGTCCCTTCCGCGGAAGGGCTCGCCCCTCGCAGCAGAGGGGCTTCGGCGCGAACAACGCCTGACCCTCTCCGGACCCGCGAGGGGTTTCTCTGTGCCGCGAGCATTCGAACAGAAGGACTCCCATGTCAGAACGGAAACTGCTTACCTCTGAGTCAGTCACCGAGGGCCACCCGGACAAGATGTGCGACCAGATCTCGGACGCTGTCCTCGACTCGCTTCTCGCCCAGGACCCGCACTCCCGTGTCGCCTGCGAAACCGCGACGACCAACGGGCTCGTCCTCGTGATGGGCGAGATCACCACGAATGGCTACGCCGACATCCCGCAGCTGGTGCGAAAGACCGTCCTTGATATCGGCTACGACTCGTCGCTGAAGGGCTTCGATGGCGCGACTTGCGGCGTGATGGCGGCCATCAGTGGCCAGTCTCCCGACATCGCCCAGGGCGTCAACGCCTCTGACCCACTCGAAACCGGCGCAGGCGACCAGGGCATGATGATGGGCTTCGCCTGCAACGAAACCCCGGAGCGGATGCCGCTCACCATCTCCCTTGCCCACCGGCTTACCCGAAAGCTCGCCGAAGTGCGCAAGAACGGCGAACTCGACTGGGTGTGGCCCGACGGCAAGTCTCAGGTGACGGTCGAATACGATGACAACTGGCGGCCCATCCGCGTTGATACGGTTGTGATCTCCACCCAGCACAGCCCGGACGTCGAAGACCAGGAGTTCATCCAGACGCAGATTACGAAGCATGTCATCCGCCCGGTTGTCGGTGAGATCCTGGCCGAAGACGCCACCATCCACGTCAACCCGACGGGTCGCTTCGTCATCGGCGGGCCACGCGGCGATGCCGGCCTCACCGGCCGCAAGATCATCGTCGATACCTACGGCGGTGTAGGCCGCCACGGCGGCGGCGCGTTCAGCGGCAAGGACCCGACCAAGGTCGACCGCTCCGGCGCTTACGCAGCCCGCTGGGTCGCCAAGAACATCGTCGAAGCCGGCCTCGCCAGCCGCTGTGAGTTCATGCTTTCGTACGCCATTGGCGTCGCTCAGCCGACGTCGATCGGGATCGAGACCTTCGGCACCGGCGTTGTGGAAGACGCGGCCATCCTCGCGGCCGTCCGCAAGCACTTCGACCTTCGTCCCGGCGCGATCATCCGGGACCTCGACCTGCGCCGTCCGATCTACCGCCAGACAGCAGCCTATGGCCATTTCGGCCGGAACGACCTGGCGCTCCCGTGGGAGGACACCTCACGAGCGGCCGACCTCCGGAAGACGGCAGGGCGGTAAGCTTCTCCCAGTGGATGCCATTCTCCTTGTCGGCGGCCAGGGGACCCGTCTCCGGCCGCTCACGGCTGCCCGTCACAAGAGTCTCGTGCCGCTGGTCAACCGCCCGGCCATCGAGTACCTCTTTGACTGGCTCGAAGCAGCGGACGTCGGCCGGATCGTGCTCGCCCTCGGCCAGCGAAACGAGGACCTCGCCGACGCCTACCCGGCAGGCAAACGCGGCGGCATCCAGCTGCTGCCGATCATGGAACGCGAACGCCTCGAATCCGGCGGGGCGATTCGCAATGCGGTCCGGGAGGCCGGCATCGACGGCCGGTTCATCGTCATCAACGGCGACATCTACGTCGATTTCGACCTGCGTGCCGCTATCCAGGCCCACATCGAGCGCGAAGCCGTGCTCACGATGGCGCTCAAGCCGATGCCCGACGTGTCGTCGTTCGGCGTCGCCGTCTGCGACGATGCCGGGCTCATCACTGGATTCGTCGAGAAGCCACCACCGGGCACCGCTCCGAGCAACCTGGTCAACGCCGGCGTCTGGATCTTCGAACCGGAGCTCGTCGACGAGATTCCGCCCGGCGCAGTACGCGTCGAGGAGACGCTGTTCCCGTCCCTGGTCGCGCGCCGCCGGACCGTGCTGGGCTACCAGTTCGAGGGTCACTGGGCCGACCTCGGCACGGCGGCGCGCTACCTTGCGGCCTCGAAAACGCTCCTCCAGTTCCGCAACGCGGTCGCTCCCGGCGCGCGCCTCTCCGCGACGGCGAACGTCACCGGGACGGCCATCGGTACTGGCTCACAGATCGCCATGGGCGCCACGGTCCAGGACTCGATCATCTGGGAAGGCGTGACCATCGGCCCCGGGGCGCACATCAGCGATTCCATCCTCGCGGATGGTGTCAGCATAGAGCCGGGCGCGGTGCTCAAGGGCGTGGTCGCCGGAAAGGGCGCGTCCGTGGCCCTTGGCGTCACGGTTCCGCCCGGGACGGCGCTTGAACCGGGCGCCCGGTATGATGGCGGCAGATGACGGAGAACCCGGTCCACTTCGGCACTGATGGCTGGCGGGCGCTCATCGCTGACACCTTCACGTTCGAAAACGTGATGGCCTGCGCGCAGGCCACCGCCGACCACTTCCGGGACACCTACGGCGAAGGCCGCACTGTCATCACCGGCTTCGATACCCGCTTCCTTTCGGATGATTTTGCGCTCGCGGTCGCGCGCGTGATGGCCGGGAACGGCTTCCGTGTCCAACTTGCAGACCGTCCGGCGCCGACGCCCGCGCTGAGCTACCGTATCATCGAGGCTCAGGCCTGCGGCGGCGTCATCGTCACCAGTTCGCACAACCCCGGGAACTGGAACGGGTTCAAGGTGAAACCGCACTACGGCGGCAGCGCCAGCCCGGAAATCGTCGCTGATATCGAACGGCGCGTGCCCGCCATCCTCGCCAACCCCCGGAGCGTGAAACTCGCGCCCGCGAACTCCAGCCTCATCGAACGGTTCGACCCGCTTCCCGGCTATCTCGAAACCCTCGGCGCGAAGGTAGACCTCCAGCGGCTGCGCTCGGCCGGTCTCCGCGTCGCCGTCGACCCGATGTACGGGGCCGGCATGGGGCTCTTCGAACGCCTCCTGGAGGGTGGTTCGACCACCGTCACGGCGATCCACAACGAGCGCAATCCGGCCTTCCCCGGCATCCGCGCCCCTGAGCCGATCGAGTCGAACCTCGGCAGCTTCATGAGCCTCCTCGCGAGCGGTTCGTACAACGTTGGAGTCGCGAACGATGGCGACGCCGACCGAGTCGGGTTCGTCGACGAGCACGGCGTGTACATCGACCAGCTGCGTTCCTTCGCGCTACTGGTGAACTACCTCCTCGGCGAACGGAAGCTGCGCGGCCCGGTCGTGAAGTCGGTGACCACGACCAACATGGCGGCGATCCTCGCGAAGCACTACGGCGTCGAACTCTACGAGACGCCCGTCGGGTTCAAGTACATCGGCCCGCTGATGATGGAGAAAGACGCGCTCATCGGTGGCGAGGAGAGCGGCGGCTACGGCTTCCGCGGCCACCTTCCCGAGCGCGACGGCATCCTCGCCGGGCTTTACCTGCTCGACTACGTCGCCGCCTCCGGAAAACCGCCCTCAGAGTTGCTGAACGACGTCTTCGCCATCACCGGCGCGCACTACTACGAACGCATCGACATCGAACTCGAACCCGGATCGAACGAGCGGTTCAAGTCACTCCTGAACGCTGCCAATCCGGCCGAGATAGCCGGCCATACCGTCATTCGCTCCGACCGCACGGACGGCTGGCGCTTCTTCATTGACGATGGCTGGCTCCTTTTCCGCCTCTCCGGCACCGAGCCGTTGCTGCGAATCTACACCGAGGTGAAATCGGCAGACCTGGTCAGGCCGGTGCTTGATGCCGGGAAGAAGCTCGCCGGACTGCCCGCTTGAACCCGCTCGATTCCCCCGCCTCCTACGCAGTCGACGCCTCCGGGATGTTCGGGCATATCGAGCGGCTCGGCGCGGAACTCGAGATCGCCTGGGCTGCGCACGGGACTTCGCCGGCTGCAGGGCTGCCGCCGGCTTCGCTCACCCTCGCGGGGATGGGCGGCTCAGCCTCGGCAGCCGACTATTTCGCAGCACTGGTCTCCCGCTCGGCAGCTATCCCGGTCTCTGTTGTCCGTGACTACCACCTTCCCGGCCATGTCGGGCCGGGTTCGCTGCTTGCGGCAGTCTCGTATTCGGGAACGACTGAAGAGGCACTGGCCTGCTACTCCGAGGCGCTCGAACGCGGCGCGAGCACGTTCGCCGTCACTTCCGGCGGCGACCTTGCAGCACTGGCACGCAGCCACGGTCAGCCCCTCTGCCAGATTGGTTATGTCGCCCCGCCACGTGCTGCCCTCGCGCATATGCTGACGCCGCTGCTCGCCCTCGCACCGCTCACCGGCACGTCTGCGTTCACGACCGATGACATCCGTACCGCCGCAAGCACGCACCGGGAACTGGTCGAGAACACACTCGGCCGCACCATCCCCACAGGCGCCAATCCGGCCAAGCAGGCTGCGCTGGCCATCGGGCCGGACACTGTGCCGGTCATCTTCGCCGCCGAACACCTGACTGCGGCAGCCCAGCGCGGGAAGAACCAGTTCGCTGAGAACGCGAAGACGCTGGCGGTGTTCGAGGAGATCCCGGAATCGACCCACAACACCGTGGTTTCTCTCGAAGCCGCGGCCGGCACGCCGCAGGCTGCCATCGCGTTCGATTCGCCGCTGCTGGGACCGGGGAACCGCCGCCGCATCGACCTCACGGAGCGGCTCTATGAGGAGCGCGGTTTCCCGTTCCGCCGCTTCACCCTCTCCGGCCGGTCCCTCCTGGCGGACCTCTGGGAGGCCACCGCCGTCACCGACTTCGTTTCCTGCTACCTCGCGGTCCTGCGCGGCATCGACCCGACACCCACGCCGAACCTCACGCGCGTCCGAACCCAGGCTGCCGCTGAGGCGGTGTAGCGCTTGCTATACTTGGGGCGATGACGACCCTCGATGCCGTAGTTGCTCAGGCGCTTGAGCTGAGCCCGAATGAACGGGCAATTCTCGTCCTTCGTGTTCAGGAGTCCTTAGCGCCCGACCTCGAGTCCATGCTCAAACGGGAAGCGCAATGCGCCGATGAGCACCCGGAGTCCCTCTTGGACTGGGAAGACGCGGAGAAGGTGATCTTCGGCCGGGTCGACCTGAACGTAGCCTAACCAGACAACGCCCCTAGCCAGGGGTGCCCCGGATGACTAAGCTCCAACGCCTCGCGCAGGAAGCCCCGCTGCGCCGCCGATAACAACGGCAGGCAGTCGGCGAAATCCTGCTCGTCTTTCGCGCGCGGAGCCTTCGCCTTGAAGAACAGCTGAACCTCAGGGGCGAGGTACGGCACGCCATCCCGCCACCAGATGGCATCGCCCACCGGCACACGAATTCGCTCATCCCGGCGGCAGACGAACTCGCCGGGCCGTCCGGGGTTCAGCATGAGTTGGAATCGCCACGCGTCCCCGGCGTCACGCCGCGCCCAGATGTCGTGCACAGGAGGCGGCAACGTCTCGCCGTCCAGCCATGGACGAAGCGTCCCGGGCGGGTCTGCCGCGTGCAGTTCCCACCCCGCCAGGTGCGCCTGCACCGCGAGCTGGTCGGCCGCGAAGACACCGATGTCGACGTCATCGTGCTCCCGCCGCCTCGCTCCCGCCAAGGCATCGATAGCATAGCCGCCGGCCACCCACCACGGCCCCGGAAACCCGGCGAACAGCGACGCCACGGACTCGACGGAGAGATGATCCCACGTCCCCCACGGTGTCTCGATCACGACTCAAGCCAATCCAGGTCCGAACTCGGCAATCCGAAATCGCCTATGTTCCCTCTTGCCAGCTCGTGAGGTACCGCTTCTGCTCTTCGGTGAGGGTGTCGATGCTGATGCCCATCGCCTGCAGTTTCAGGGTCGCGATCTCCTGGTCGACTTCGTGCGGGATCTCGTAGACCGTCTTCTCCAGGCGGGCGTGGTTGACGGCGATCCATTCGGCGCCAAGGGCCTGGTTCGCGAACGACATGTCCATCACGGCCGCCGGATGACCCTCTGCGGCCGCGAGATTCACGAGCCGCCCCTCGCCAAGGAGGTACAGCTTTCGCCCGTCCTGCATCCGGTACTCATCGACCGAATCCCGTACGCGCTTCTTGCCCTCACTCATCCCGATCAACGCCTTGAGGTTGATCTCGCTGTCGAAGTGGCCGGAGTTCGCCATGATGGCGCCGTCCTTCATGACTTCCATGTGCGCGCGGTCGATGACGTTGCAGTCGCCGGTCAGGGTGACGAAGAAGTCGCCTTCCCTGGCCGCAACAGCCATCGGCATCACTCGGAAGCCGTCCATGACCGCTTCGAGCGCCTTCACCGGGTCGACTTCGGTCACCACAACCTGGGCGCCCATCCCGCGCGCCCGCGACGCCACTCCACGTCCGCACCAGCCGTATCCGGCGACCACGAAGGTCTTGCCCGCGAGCAGCACATTCGTCGCCCGGACAATACCGTCGACGGTGCTCTGGCCGGTGCCGTAGCGGTTGTCGAAGAGGTGCTTCGTGTCTGCCTCGTTGATGGCGACGATGGGGTAGCCGAGTGCACCATCGGCGGCCATCGCCCGCAGGCGGATGACACCGGTCGTCGTCTCTTCGGTGCCGCCAACGACGCCAGCCAGCAGGTCGCGCCGGTCCTTGTGGAGCACCGCGACGACATCGGCGCCGTCATCCATGGTGAGTTGGGGGGCATGTTCGAGCGCCTGGTGGATGTGCCGGTAGTAGGTCTCGTTGTCTTCGCCGCAGATGGCGAACGTCGGGATGCCGTACTCGTTGACGAGCGCCGCCGCAACGTCGTCCTGGGTCGAAAGCGGGTTGCTGGCGGTCACCCGCAAGTCTGCGCCCCCATCGCGGAGGGTAATCGCGAGGTTCGCGGTCTCGGTCGTAACGTGCAGGCAGGCCGTCATGCGGATGCCCTGCAGCGGCTTCTCCCGCTGGAAGCGCTCGCGGATCAGGCGGAGGACGGGCATTTCACGCGCCGCCCATTCAATTCGGCGGACACCTTCGGGCGCCAACGCGTGGTTGGCGATATCGCTGGGGACAGTCACGTTCTGGGGTTCTCCTCGAAGGCGCGGGCGGCTCGCAGGCACGCCGCGCCGGGATTGCGATTAGTCGTGAAGCGTCACGAGGCTTCCATCATACTTTCGCCCGCGGATTGCGGCACGGAACCGCCGCAGAGACGACCCGAGGCCGGACGGGTCACGCCGCGCCGCGCTCGCTTCGACGAGCTGGCAGACCTCCCGGTACCCAAGCCGCGCATAGGCAGCGACCGCGGGCGTGTTGTTCGGGTCGACCGTCAGGACCACGTGGTCGCAGTACTTCAGGAGCGTCTCGGTGACGGCGCTCGTGGTGGCCGTCGCATACCCTTTGCCGCGGTAGCCGGGATGGGTGAACACGTTGCCGACCACGGCAACGCCTTCCTGGCGCGAGACCACATGCGTCCCGGCGATGGCGACCAGCCGGCCCTCTTCGACAACGCCGCGGTAGACACCGCTGTCGATGTGTTCGGGGATGTAGTAGCTCGGCCCGCCCTCGCTCCCGTAGAGGGCGTTCACTTTGCGGATGTCGATTCCGCTGAGGACCGCTGTCGACTGGTCCTCGATCGGGACGAATCGTTCGCGCGTGACGGCCATGCGAATCATCGGCTGCTGGTTGGCGAGCCGGAAGTAGCGCCGCAGTGTGTCGAGGTGCTGTGGCTGGCAGGTCGCGTAGGTCTGGGCCGTCCCCGGGTGGATCGAAAGGATCGCAGAGACCGCATCCGGGTCGCCGAGCACGAAGGTCGCATCGCCGAGGCCGCCACGGCTGTGCAGAACGAGGCCCGTCCCGGTTGTGCCGCGCGCGTAGTACCAGCGGGTCCGCGGAAACAGTGCCGGTTCGAGCTGCCCCAGGGCGTACGCCGTGTATTCCACGCGGGGCGCGAGGATGGAGCGGATGGAGGCGATGTCAGCTACCGGCTGGACAACGTAGTCGAGCCTCTGCCGGGCAACTCCCTGCCATCGCACCTCGCGTTCGGCCATCTCAGCCATCCACCTCGTAGTGCGTCAGTCCGCGGAACTGGCGGTACCGTTCTTCGACTTCTTCGCGCGTGAGCCGAAGCAGCCGGGACGGTCCGAAACCTTCCACCTGGAACGACGCGACCGTCGAACCATAGACGATCGCGCGGCGGATCTCTCGCGGCGTCACTTCCGCCACCGAATCGAGATAGCCGATGAACCCGCCAGCGAAGGCATCACCGGCGCCTGTCGGGTCCACGACCTCTTCCAGCGGGTACCCGGGGGCAACGAAGTAGTCATTCGCGCTGACGAAAGCGGCGCCGAATTCGCCGAGTTTCACGATCACCCCGCCAGCACCTCCTTCGAGCAGTTTCCGGCCGGCGCGCGCAATGCTTGGAGTACCGGCCAATTCACGCGCCTCACTCTCATTAATCGATACGAAATTGGCGGCCGACATGGCTTTCAGGAAACCCTCGCGCGCGGTGTCGATGTAGAACTTGATGGTGTCGACCATCGTGATGCTCGCCGGGGGCAACCGGCGCATGAGTTCTTGCTGGACCTCGGGGTCAGTGGCGGCGAGGAATGCAGCCTCGGAAGTCTCCCAGCCGGCAGGCAACTCCGGCGCCCAACCGTCGTTCACCCCGAGAACCGTCTCGAGGGTGTCCCGGCTGTTCAGGTCGTAATGGTAGCGGCCGTGCCAGCGGCTGGTCTTGCCTCCCTTGACCATGGTCAGGCCGGCAAGGTCGATCGGGAACGGTTCGAACGCGCGCCGGTGCTCGTCGGGGAAGTCCTCGCCGACCGCCGCGAGCAGCCGCACATCGGTAAACAGCGCCGCCGCGAGCGCCGCGGCAGTCGCCGAGCCACCGAGGACGTCCTCCGCCGCTGCGAAGGGCGTCTCGATGTGGTCGACGGCCACCCACCCGGTGATAAGCGTGGTCATTCGCTCCCTCCCAATCGACGGGCGAGCACTGGTCCGAGGCGCTCCCGGTTCTCGTCCGAAATACTCGGCGGCGCGGTGACCAGGGCCGTATCTAACGCCCGGGCACATTCACACGCTGCGCGCGCCGGTAAGCTCGCGGCCAGCTTCCTGACAATCGATTGGCTTGCGACCACGTTCTGCTTCAAGGTCTCGAACACCATCTGCGCGTCGACCGTTTCGTGCGCGTCATGCCAGGTGTCGTAGTCAGTCACGGCGGCGAGCATGGCGTAGCAAATCTCGGCTTCGCGGGCCAGCTTCGCCTCAGGCAACGCGGTCATGCCAATGAGGTCAGCACGCCACTCGCGGTGCAATTCGCTCTCCGCGCGCGTGCTGAAAGCAGGGCCTTCCATCACGACGTAAACGCCCTCGCGATGCACATGCGCCGCGCTCTCCTCGGCTGCCTGGCGGACTGCCACGCGCAACGGCGCGCAAAACGGCTCGGCGAAGGAGATATGCGCGACCACGCCGTTCCCGAAGAACGTGTTGGGCCGGAAGCCCGTCGTCCGGTCGATGAGCTGATGGGGGGTGACCACATGGCCCGGCCGGTAGTCCTGGCGGAGGCTGCCAACGGCCGAGACCGCAAGGATTCGCTCGACACCGAGGGACTTCAGCGCCCAGATGTTCGCGCGCTGTGGCAGTTCTGAAGGGAGGAGCGTGTGCCCGCGGCCATGGCGCGAAAGGAACGCGACACGAACGCCGTCGAGCAGCCCGATTCGAAACGTGTCACTAGGAGCGCCGAACGGCGTGTCCACGGTGACTTCTTCCACCGCGGACAGTCCGGGCATGTCGTAGAACCCGGAGCCGCCAATGATTGCGAGCGGGATGGGCTGCGTCACCTGAGGGCAGTCTACAAGCCTCTCGCGTTATGGCGCTTCCAAGAGGGCGGCGAGGGACTGCTCGTACGGCGGCCGGGCCACGCCAGCCTCGGTGATGATCCCGGCAATCAACGCGGCAGGCGTGACGTCGAAGGCCGGGTTGTAGGCCTCGATTCCATCCGGCGCCCAGCGAATATCGCCCCAACCGCCAACCTCACGCGCATCCCGGAACTCGATAGGAATCGCGTCACCAGAGGGACAAGACGGGTCGATCGTGCTTCGCGGCGCGGCGATGTAAAACGGCACGCCGTGCCGGTGAGCCACGGCCGCGAGGCCATAGGTCCCGACCTTGTTCGCCGAATCGCCATTCGCGGCGATGCGGTCGGCGCCGGTGATGACGGCCTGGACGCGCCCCGAGGCGACGAGCGAGGCCGCCGCCGTATCCGGCAGGAGGCTGGCCGGGATGCCGAGCCGTTTCAGCTCCCAGGCCGTGAGCCGTGCTCCCTGGAGCAGCGGCCGGGTCTCAGTGGCGTAGCACCGGGTCAGTTTGCCCTGCTCCCACGCGACCCGAACGACACCGAGTGCAGTGCCAATGCCTCCCGTGGCGAGTGCGCCAGTGTTGCAGTGCGTGAGCACCGCGCAGCCAGTCGGAAGCAACGCTGCTCCGAATGCGCTCAGCTGGCGGTCTTCGGTGATGCGCCGCGAGAGGTACCGTTCGGCGAACTCCCAGAGTGCCTCGGGACGCTCGCGCTCGGGCATCTCCAGGGCGAACCGGAGCGCGCCCGCCGCGCCGGTAGCCAGTTCGACCGCGGTGGGCCGGATGGTGCCAATCCGATGGGCTGCGGCGGTCAGGACGTCCGGCGCCGAGCCCAGAGTCTCTGCGGCGATGGCCATCGCGGCGGCGCCCATGATCCCGAGCAGCGGAGCGCCCCGTATGGCCAGCGTCCGGACCGCATCCTCCACGTCTTCCATCGTTCGAAGTTCCCGCGTCACCTCGGCTGCCGGGAGCCGCGTCTGGTCGAGGATGGTCACGACGGGCGGGCGGAATGCTATTGGGACAACGTCCATGCGGGGATTCTACGGCCGACCGGGGATGCCAACCCGAAGGATGGTCAGGCGTACGTCAGCAGCGCCGAAACTGGATACCCTCGCAGCCGCTCCCGGCCGCCGAGCACCTCCAGTTCGACCACGAACCCGAACCCCGCCACCACGCCGTCCAGTAACTCGACGAGCTTCGCTGCCGCCAGCGCCGTGCCACCCGTCGCGAGCAGGTCATCAACGATGAACGCACGTTGCCCCTTCGTGAGGGCGTCCGCATGGATGTCGAGTTGGCTTTCGCCGTACTCCAGGGAGTATTCGACCGACATGCGGGCGGCAGGCAGCTTCCCCGGCTTCCGCACTGGCACGAATGGCAGGCCCAGCCGGTCCGCCAGCGGCACCCCGAAGATGAACCCCCGTGACTCGATGCCGACGATGCAGTCGGGCCTTGCTGCTTCGGCGATTCCTGTCAGCTCATCCAGCGTTGCCCGGAGGGCCTCCGCGTTTCCCAGTAGCGGGGTGATGTCTCGAAAAAGGATGCCCGGCTGGGGAAAGCCGGGCACATCGCGGATGAATGCTTTGAGGTCCATGCGGGCCTGATTGTAGCCCCCACGGGCTGGTGGTTCCGCAGCTATGCCGCGAGGAAGCCGAGCGGATCCCAGCGCTGGCCCAGCAGCGCCTCCGAAGGCACGCCGAGCCACCGTTCGATAACGGTCGCGTAGACGCGGCGGAAGTCGGTCGTGTAGGGCACATTGCCGTTGTCGATCAGCGCAGCCAGGTCCGGGGCATCGCCGTAGAGGCCCTTCTGGACGCCGTTTCCGAGCGCGAAGCAGACGCTGGCAGCGCCGTGGTCGGTTCCGCCATTCGCGTTCTCGGCAACACGCCGCCCGAACTCGCTCCAGGTCAGGACCACGACATCGTCGGCCTTCCCGTGGGCCTGCAGGTCCTGGTAGAACGCCGTCAGCCCTCCATCCAGGGTCTCCATCCGCTCCTGGTGCTCGGCAAGTTCGTTGTTGTGCGTGTCGAAGCCGCCAAGCGTCGCGTGGCCAACGCGCACGCCGAGGTCACTGGTGATGGCCTCCGCGAGGAGCGAAAGCCCGGCCGCGAACGATGTCTGTGGGTACTCCACCGCCGGTTTGTAGGTTTTCGCGGCGTCCTGCAGCATCTTCGAACTCGACACTGCACTGTCAGCGGTCGTTTCCAGCAGCACGCCGTACGGTGAGTTTGACGGGTACTGCTCGTACAGCTTCAACATTGTCGCGGTCCGCGCCTCAGTTGTCGGGACGAGCTTGCCGGCAACCTTCACGCCGTAGTCGGCCTCGTCAGTGACGGACGGGATAGCGATTTTCGGCGTCCGCATCTCGTCTGGCGTGGAGTTGCCCACGTTGAACCCGAGGAACGGGTCGTGCTGCTGGCTCTCCAGCTGTTCAAGGGTTCGCCCAAGCCAGCCGTTGTCAAGGTTCATTTCCGGGTCGCCCGCCTGCCAGATAGCGGACGACTTGAAGTGGCTGTAGTTCTGGTTCGGATACCCCACCCCGCGAACGACCGCCAGTTTCCCGTCATCCCAGAGCCCCTTCAGGCCCGTGAGCGCAGGATGCAGGCTGAATCCCTCGGCAAGCGGGAGCACCTGGTCCTCCGGCAGGCCAATGGTCTTCCGCGAGGAGCGGTACACCGGGTCTGAAGCCGGGACCAGCGTATTGATGCCGTCATTGCCGCCGGCCAGCTGGACGATGATGAGCGTCCTCTTGTTGTTCGGGTCGGCCACGTAGGCGCTGTTCTGGGCAGCGAACGCGACCGCGCCCTTGAGCAATGACTGCGCCGTGGTGCCGATGCTGACGAGCGCGACGCCGCCCTTGACAAAGTCTCTTCGGGAAATCATGGCATGGTGCTCCTAAAGCAACTGGAATTCGGGACTGCTGAGGACCAGGTACGCGGCGGTCACCGCCCGTTCCTGGGGATTCGAAACCGCGGCGACATGGCTGGTGATGGCCGCCCGCGCCTCATCGCTCACATTGCCGTCGACCAGCCGATCCAGCGCCCCCTGTACGAGGTCATCCGGGGACGTGTAGGCCGCCAGCGCAGGCACCGGGATCGGCTTGTTGCCCTTGCGAAGGAACGCGTCGGCGAAGTTCACGCGACCGAAGAACGTGCCGCTGGAGAGCCATGCCTCGCCGCCCGGCCAGCCCGCGACGTTCGGAGGTTCGAAGAGCCGCTGATCCATCGCCTGCGCCGGCTGCTCGAACTGGAGGAAGTCCGTCTCGAGTTCGAGTCCTCGCACCGTGCCGGCAATGAACTCGATAGGGCTTCGCACACGGCCGCGGTACGCCCGCATGGAGTAGAACTCGTCGCCGGTGAGGATCGCTCGAACCACGGCCTTCGTGTCGTGTTGCGAACTGTTCCACACATCCACCAGCTTGCCGAGTGTCTCGTCGGTCGGATCCGCGTAGGCGAACTCCTTGAACAGCCTCCGGCAGATGAACCGTGCCGTGGCTGGCTGCTCCATGATGATTGCCACGATGTCGGCGCCGTCGAAGTTCCCAGTCTTCCCGAGGAACGTCTTCTGACCGTTGTCGTGGTCCGCTGCGCTAAACCGCCACTTCGGGTCATAAGCGCCGTAAAGCTGGTCGAGGAACTCCCTTCGCTCGGCTTCCGAGATCCCCTCTGGTGGCTTTTCCCGGCCCGGGGGGGTGATTCGCCACCCGGTGAACGCCCGTGCGCTCTCGCGAATGTCCTCTTCTGTGTAGTTCCCCTCGCCCATGGAGAACAACTCCATGACTTCGCGCGGGTAGTTCTCGTTCGGGTGGGCCTTCGTCGACTCGATGGTGTTGAGGTAGATCATCATCGCCGGGTCTTTGCTCACGGCCTGGAGCAGGTCGTCATACTTCGCTAGGGCGTGAGCGCGGAACAGTTCGTTCTGGGTCACCATCAGCTTCGCGCGCTGCACGCCAATCTGGCTCAACTGCGTGGTGAGCAGACCGTGCCAGATATACGTCATCCGCTCTTCCAGCGGGCGCGCCGAGTACGACATCCGCGTCAGCCACCAGCGCTGCATATCGCGGGTCTGCGGCGGGCGCTTCTTATCGAGGCCTCGCCCCGGCGTGGTGAGGTTGAAGTTCGCAGCAGTGACGCGGGCATTGAGCGCGGAGTTGTCAATCGCCTCGAAGTTCAGCAGCCGGTCGGCGGCTTCTTCGCGGCTGAGGGCCGCAAACTCGTCGATTTGCGCCTTCGTCCCTCCCCAGGCGGCCCGCCGTAAGAGATGAGCAGCACGCGTCCGGGGGTCTTCGATCGGGCGGGCAAGCTCTTCAGCTGCCGTCGCGGTTGGGTCCGCGCTGATGCCCGGGATGATCGCCTTGTGCGATCCCGAATCGGCGCCGGTCTCGGCAGCCAGGCCCAACACGGCGACCGCCGTGCCTCCCGCTGCCACGGCCGCGGCCCCGCCGAGCAGGGCGCGCCGAGTCGTCTTGCGTTGGAAAAGCCCGGGCCTCGGCTCGGGAAGCGGTTCGTCCATCTATGCACTCCAGACGGTTCGAGGATGAACTTCTGGAATGGTATGGCGGCGACCACCAGAAAGGTGACGGTCCTCGCGGAATTTGCGAACAAGTTTCAAAAGGATTCCTGTCGATCCCTTACACATTTTCCGAATACGCTCGTGTCACCTCTGGCCGGTCTCGCGCCATAGAGAAGGAATGAGAGTCGTGAAAGCACGCTGGCGAGGCTTCGGCAAGGAGCGGCATCCCTTCCTGAAGTCGGCCCTTGCAGGCGTCTCGGTTGCCGGGTTCGCTGCAGCCTGGGTGGGATTCTCAGCGGCCCAACCACCCGCGGAGGAACTCGCCAAGCCAGCTGCGGCTGTCCAGGCCTCGCCGTCCGCGACCCCTTCCCCAGCGACTGTTATCACCGCTCCGATCCGAACGCAACAGCCGGCGTCAGCCACCTCAACGCCCGTGGCGACACTCCCCGGTTCGAATACGCCGCTCCCGGCGACACCCGGAGCGGGGAGCGCTTCCGCCCCTTCGACGACGGCCACCGGAAAGCCGGAGCCAACGCCGGCACAGAAGCGCACGGCGCGGCGCACGCGGGCATCCTGATGAGCTGGAAGCTCTCTGCGGTGGTCGCGCTCGGCCTCGTCCTCGGGATCACGGCCGGCCGCCTTGCCCAGGACCCAGAGACCGGGACAACGTCCTGGGATGGGCTTCGCGCTGCCGGGTTCGCCGCCTACGTCCTGCTCTGGCTCAGCGTGGTCACGGGGATGGCGGTTCACATGCGCTACCGTCCGGGACCGCTCGCCGCCACCTGGCTCATCGAGACCCACCGGATGAGTTCGGCAATATCGCTCGCGTTCGTCGCCGGGCACGTCACGGGCCTGCTCATCGACCCGACCGTGGGCTTCTCGGCCATCGATGTCGCGGTTGGATTGTCCAGTTCCTATCGGCCGGTGCAGGTTGCACTGGGTTCGCTGGCGCTCTGGCTCAGCCTGGCCGTCCTTGGTTCGACGGCGCTGGCATCGCGAATGCCCTACGGCGGCTGGCGTAGCCTGCACTACCTGGCGTTCCCGGCGTACGGCCTCGCGCTGCTCCACGGGCTCACCTCGGGCACAGACGCCAGAGCCACACTGGCCCTCCTGCTCTATGCATCAACCGCGGCAGCAGTGGCGGCGATGGTGGTCGCTCGCCTTTTCGGCCGCGGATGGGTCATGGCTGGAGGCACAGCCGGACCGCCGCTGTAATCTGCCCGGCTCAGGCTTCGAGGCCGAGGTCGCGCAGGAACGCGTCCATGTTCGGCTCGCGCCCGAGGAAGTCACGCACCAGTTGGCTGCCATCCACTGTCCCGCCGCGCTCGAGGATCGTTCGCCGATAGTGCAGGCCGGTTGCGGTGTCCATCGGCCCGGCTGCTTCGAACTTCGTGTACATGTCGTCGCCGAAGACCCGCGACCAGAGGTATCCGTAGTACCCCGCGTCATAGCCGAACAGGTGCCCGAAGCCGCTCTGGAAGTGCGTACCCTGCGTGTACGGAAACCCGGTGATCGCGTGAAGTTCTCGCAGCATCCCAGTCGAATCCCCATCGAACCCCGGCGAGTGATACGTCAGGTCGAGCGTGGCGAAGAAGAGTTGGCGCAACGTCATGATGCCCGAGTTGAGCCGTTTTGCCGCGATGAGCGCGTCGAGGAGGCTTTGCGGAAGGGGCTCGCCCGTTTCGTGGTGGCGAGCGAACGACGAGAGCACTGAAGGCTCCCAGCACCAGTGCTCCAGCATCTGGCTCGGCGCTTCGACGAAGTCGCGCTCGGTCTGCGTGCCACTGAACCGGCCACGCGCGGTACGCGTCAGCGTCTGGTGCATGATGTGGCCGAACTCGTGGAAGAACGTATCCACCTCGCCGTGCCGCAAGAGCGAGGGCTGGGTTGCCGACGGCCTGGTGAAGTTGGCGACGATCGAACTGACCGGCTGCTGGTACTCGCCGTTGGCTAACCGCCGGCCGCGCCGGAGGGTGAACGCCGCGGCGTGCCCGTACTTGTTCGGCCGCGGGAAGAGGTCCATGTAGAACCGCGCAAACGGCGCGCCGCCGGCGGCCTCTGAGATGTCGTACGCCAGCACATCCGGGTGCCAGCGCGGAGCGCCGGGCGCTTCCGTGAACTTCACCCCGAGGATGTGCTGGTAGACGCCGAACATCCCTTCCAGTACAGCGTCGAGCGGGAAATACTGGGCGACCTCGAACTCATCGACCGCGAACTGCGTCTTGAGCAATTCGTTGTGGTAGTACCGCCAGTCCCAGATGTTGACGTCGCCCGCGCCGCGCTGCTGGGCGAGCGCGCGCATCTGCCGGAGGTCATCCTCGGCCTTCGGCGCCACCTTCGTGCGGAGGTCCGCGAGAAAGCTCGTGACGGTCTCGCGCGTCTTGGCCATCCGCGTCTCGGTCTTGTACGCGGCCCAGGAGTCGTAGCCGAGAAGTCCGGCGATGTCGTGACGCACCCGGAGCGCGTCTTCGAGGATGCGAACGTTCTCGGCGCCGCCCTTGCACTGATCCTTCTCGAAGAGTTGACGGCGCAGCTCGGCGTCCGGGCAGTTCGCCATGAACGGCTGGATCTCCGGGTAGTCGAGGCTGACGGTGTAGCGTGTCTCCCCATCCACCTCGGCCTTCGCCAGGCTCTCGATCCACGCCTCCGGCATCCCGGCGAGTTGCTCGCGGCGCACCGTTATCCCGTCCTCGTACTCGTCGATGTTCTTGCGGAACTGGACGTCCAGTTCGACCAACCGGTCGAAGAGATCACGCACACGGGCGCGTTCCGCAGGGGGCAGGTCGAATCCATTGCGGCGATAGTCCCGGAGTTCGAACTCCAGCCGGCGCTGCTCTTCGCCCGTGAGGCGCACTGCCTCCTCGGTGGAGGCGAACTCCTTGATGGCCTGGTACAGGTCCTCGCGGAAGCTCAGGGCGACCATGTATTTGTCGAGCTTCTCGTCCCACTCGCGCGCCGTCGCTCGCAGGGCATCGTCTGCCGTCACGTAGGCCATGAAGGCGTACTGACCGGACGCTTCGGCGACCAGATCAGACGCTTCTTCGAGCGGCAGCATGGTGTTCGCGAACGTCCGCGTCCCGGCCGGGATCGCGACGACATCTGCGATGACGCGGTCGCAGCCGTCCATGGCGCGCTGGCAAGCGGCGGCTATCTCCTCAGGCGTCAGGGAAGCGAAATCGACAAGGTTAAGGGACGCGGGCATGGCAGCGCTCTCCACGGGGATTAGCCCTGATGGTACCGCCAACTTCGCCGCAGAGGTGAGGATCCCGCTACTATTTCGGCCGCTCATCTCCCGACGAAATCGAGGCGCCACCGATGACTGTTGCTTCCGTGAGAACCGGGCCCCAACCGGGTTGTCCTGCGTTGCCGGTCATGAACGTCATCCCCGCGAAGCGCGACTCCTGACAGATGCTCTACTACGCCATCGTGGCAGGGCTGATGTTCCTCATGCCCGGCCTGTCGATCCTTCTCGATGTCCTCCCGGGGAGCCAGGAGTTTGCGCCTGGCCTCATCGCGAAGTGGTACGTCTTCTGGGCGGTGGGACTACGGCTTGGCCTCGCAGGGCTCCGCCAGATCTTCCAACCCGGGTTCACGGCCCGGGAGATCCTCGGTCTCAGCAGCGACGACGCACTCATGCTGGTGCGGGAACTCGGTTTCGCCAATGTGGCCTTTGGCGCGCTGGGCGTCGGAGCCCTGTGGGAACCCAACTGGCGCCTGGCCGCCGCACTGGCCGGCGGCATTTTCTATGCGCTGGCAGCCATCAATCACTCGCGTGACCGGGAACGCAACACGCGCCAGAACGTGGCCCTCTTCTCCGATGCGTTCGCTGCTCTGGTGCTGCTGGGACTCTGCGCGCAAGCAGCCTTCGCCTGACGCCAGCGCGGAGGCATCAGACCGCGCCCTGTCTGCTCCCATCCCGTATAGTCCGTGGTATACCTCAACGTCCGGTTTCGTACCCGGTTTCCAAGGAGCTCTTCGTGGCACAACTGACTGGCGCGCAGATCATCGCCAAGTCCCTGCGGCAGCAGGGCGTCGAGTACATGTTCGGGATCGTGGGCATCCCGGTTATCCCCATCGCCGTCCACGCCCAGCGCGAGGGCATCAAGTTCTTCGGGTTCCGCAATGAGCAGGCCGCCAGCTACGCCGCCGCCGCTGTGGGCTACCTGACCGGGCGCCCGGGCGTCTGCCTCGCGGTTTCGGGCCCGGGCATGATCCACGGCATCGCCGGCATGGCGAACGCCTGGTCGAACTGTTGGCCGATGCTCCTCATCGGCGGCGCGAACGACAGCTACCAGAACGGCCAGGGCGCCTTCCAGGAAGCACCCCAGATCGAGACCGCCCGCCCGTATGCGAAGTACGCCGCCCGCCCGGACAGCGTGAAGCGCATCCCCTTCTATGTGGAGCAGGCCATCCGCTCGACCATCAACGGACGCCCCGGCGCTGCGTACCTCGATATGCCCGGCGACATCATCACCGGTTCGGTCGAGGAGGAAGAACTCGAGTTCCCGGCCCGCTGCCCGGATCCGGCCCGCACGCAGGCGCCGCAGGACAACATCGACGCCGCCATGGCGGCCCTCAAGTCCGCCGAGCGCCCGCTCGTCATTGTTGGGAAGGGCGCCGCATACTCACGCGCCGAGAACGAAGTACGCGAGTTCCTCGAGACCACGCAACTCCCGTACCTCGCATCGCCGATGGGCAAGGGCGTCATGCCCGACGACCATCCGCTCTCCATCGCCCCGGCCCGCTCCCAGGCCCTGCTCGGCGCCGATGTCATCCTCCTGATGGGCGCCCGCCTCAACTGGATGATGCACTTCGGCCAGCCGCCGCGCTTCGACCCCAAGGTACGCGTCATCCAGATGGACATCTCCGCCGAGGAGATCGGGACGAATATCCCGACCGAAGTCGCCCTGGTCGGCGACGCGAAAGCAATCACCGGCCAGCTCAACGCGCACCTGAAGTCCGTGCCGTGGCAGTACCCAAGCGAGACCACCTGGTGGACCGGCCTTCGCAAGAAGATCGAAGAGAACGGCGCGCAGGTCACGGAGTACATGGCCGACGACTCGACCCCGATGAACTACTACCGGGTCTACAAGGACATCCGTGACTTCATCCCGCGCGACGCCATCATCCAGAACGAAGGCGCAAGCACGATGGATATCGGTCGCACCCTGATGCCGAACTTCTACGCGCGCCACCGCCTCGACGCCGGGACGTTCGGGACGATGGGGGTCGGCCTCGGTCAGGCCATCGCGGCAGCGGCTGTCCATCCGGACAAGAAGGTCTTCTGCATCGAAGGCGACTCCGCCTTCGGGTTCAGCGGCATGGAGGTTGAGACGGCGGCGCGGTACGGGCTCAACAACCTCACCTTCATCATCATCAACAACAACGGTGTTGGCGGCGGGCCGGATGAACTCGTACCGGACGCCACCAAGATTCCCCCGAGCGCCTATACGCCTCGCGCCCACTATGAAGCGATGGCCGGCATTTACGGCGGCAAGGGCTTCTTCGTCACCGAACCGTCAGAACTGCGCCCCGCGCTCGAAGAGGCGGTGAACTCCGATAAGCCTGCGATCGTGAACATCATGATCAGTGCGCGCGCACAGCGGAAGCCGCAGCAGTTCGCCTGGCTCACGCGCTGAACCAGGTCCGCAGACCTAAACAGGAAGCCCTGCCACGCGCAGGGCTTCCTTGTTTTCAGACCCCCGACGGAATGCAATGATGGCTGCCCCATCCTGCCGCAGGAGCAACCAATGGCTTCATGGTCTGAGTTCGAACGCGAGGCGCCGGCGCTGGCCGCGCTCTGCTACCAGCGGTTCCGGGCCACAGAGCTGATGATGCTCGGGACGATTCGAAAGAACGGCTACCCGCGCATCAGCCCTACAGAATGGACGATCTTCGACGGCAATCTGGTCCTCGGGGGCATCTGGCAGGCGAAGAAAGCCCGCGACCTCCTGCGCGACCCGCGCTGCACGCTCCACAGCACCACCAGCAACAAGAACGGTCAGGAGGGCGATGCGAAGCTGTGGGGCCGCGCACTGCCGATGCCGGAGGACCAGCAAGACCCCTACTGGGAACACCTCGGCTGGCGTCCCGAAGGCCCCGCGCACGTCTTCGTCATCGATATCGAATCGGCCGCTTACCTGGCGTTCCGCGAAGGCGAGGGGATGAAGCGCCTCCAGTGGCCCGGCGACGGCACGTGGAAAGTGACCAAGCACTGAACGTCAGCGCCTGCTCCAGTAGCCCGGCCGTTGTTTTGAGTGGGCAACCGCAACGACGGTGACACCCCGGGCATGAACGCGGTACACGATGAAGTAGGGAACCGAAGCGAGCACAACTCGCCGCGTGCCGTGCAGATACGTTTGTCCGGCTTCCGGGTATGCCTCGATGAGGGCGATCGCCCGGTCGAACTCGTCCTGAAACGTCTCAGGAGAATGAGGATCCCGGTCTGCGTACCAGTACTTAGCCCGAAACGCCTCGGGACGAGCCGAACGGTGGAAGAAGACCCGCATTAGCCGTCCGCAAACAGCTCCTTCCGGAACTCCTCCCACTCCATTTCGTCCGCTTCGCCCCGCTCCACTTCTTCGACTCGGCGCTTGATCTCCGCTTCCCAGGCGGCATCGTAGCCGGGGTCGCGCGCCTCCTCGAGGCTCATCTCGAGCCGCATGGCAAGCAAGTACCGCTCATCGGCATCAAGCTCGAGCGCCTGCGACAGCACCGATTCGAACTTCGTCATGTGCGCATTCTACCAACTCACCCGGCGGCTATTGCGGGTCGCGCCACATGAGCCAGATCTTCGGGCCGCCCCTGGGCACCACCATTTCCTCGGTCACCTTGAAGCCCGCCCGCTCGTAGAACGGCACGTTCCGCTCCTTGGAACTCTCGAGGTAGGCGGGCACTCCCTCGCGGTCGCACCGCTCGAGGATGGGAGCGATGAGCTGCGCGCCAATACCGTGCCCCTGCACGTCGGGTTCCACACCGAGCGCGAGCAGGTAGTAATGCGGGTCATGCGGATGCTTCGCTTCGATGGCGTTCAGGCCGCCCACGATGGCGGGCACGCGGCGGAGCGTCGCCGTTCGAACCATCGCAGGCAGGAGCATCGCCTGTTGCAGCCAGCCCATCTTCCACTTGCTCGGCGGCGACCAGTACGCCCCGCCCTGCAGATCATCGGTCGTGAACAACTCGCCCGCCGGAGCGGTAATCCGGTAGCAGACATCCATGAAGTCGTAGATGCGGCGCGCGCGGCGCTTGTCCTGGGCGGCGAACCAGTTCGCAATCGGATCATCGTCGAACGCGCGGGCCATCACAGCCGTCAGGTGCTTGCGGTCCGCCTCCACCACTTTCCGGACCGTCGCAGCGATCGGCTCACCCTGGCGGTCTGGCGCTTCAGTAGTCATGTGCTTCATGCCTCCACCAAGAGCCTACGCCCGAAGTCAACCCAATTGTGGATCGGGGATTTCGGATTGTGGATTGGAGATTCGCTCCATCCAGCCCAGCCCGTGATCGGGCCAGGCGACGACAATCCGAAATCCAAAATCCACAATCCCCAGATCGCCTACGATGGAGTGCGTGACTGCGACTCCTTCTTTCGATCCTCCCACCCGCATCCTCATGGGCCCTGGCCCGAGCGGCGCGCACCCTCGCGTGCTCAACGCGATGACCGCCCCGATCCTTGGCCACCTCGACCCCGAGTTCCTGAAGATCATGGACGAATGCAACGACATGTTGCGCACGGTCATGGGCACGTCCAACCGCATCACGCTGGCCACGCCCGGCACTGGCACAAGCGGCATGGAAGCTGCGGTAATGAACCTGGTCGAACCCGGTGACAACGTCGTCGTGGGGATTTGCGGGTACTTTGGCGAGCGCATTGCGGTGATGGCCGAGCGCGCCGGCGGCAACGTCGTCCGCGTGCCTGCACGCTGGGGTTCGCCGACGGACCTTGCCGCGGTGGAGGCGGCCGTACGCGCGGCCGGGAACGTCAAGCTCATCGGCATCGTCCACGCCGAAACCTCGACTGGCGTCTGCACCCCGGTTGAGCCGTTCGCGAAGCTGGCGAAGGAGTCTGGCGCGCTCTTGCTCGTCGACTGCGTGACCTCCCTCGGGGGCGTCCCTGTCACCGTCGATGCCTGGGGCGCCGATGCGGTCTATTCGGGCACGCAGAAATGCCTGAGCGCGCCTCCGGGCATGGCGCCCCTCACGATGTCGCCGCGGGCATGGGATGCGATCAAGGCGCGTGAGACGCCGTGCAACAGCTGGTACCTCGATCTGTCGCTCCTCGAGGCCTACTGGGACGAACGGCGCGCCTACCACCACACGGCGCCTATCTCGATGGTGTACGCGCTGCACCAGGCGCTCGCCCTCGTGCTCGATGAGGGCCTCGAAACCCGCTGGGCGCGGCACGAAAAGAATGGCCGCGCGCTCCAGGCAGGACTCGAAGCGATGGGCCTCGGGCTCCACGCCGACGCCGACTACCGGCTGCCGGTGCTGACGACCGCCCTCATCCCGGAAGGCGTGAACGACGCCGAGGTCCGCGGCGCGCTGCTGAAGCGCCACGGCATCGAGTTCGGCGGGGGGCTTGGCGAGTTGCGCGGCAAGGTGTGGCGTATAGGTCTCATGGGCGAATCGAGCAACGCCGGCAACGTGCTCCTCGCCATCCGCAGCCTCGGCAGCATCCTCCGCGAACAGGGCTTCAAGGCGGACATCCGCGCAGGCATCGATGCGGCAGCCGCCCGGCTGGCGTAGCAAAGCGTCTGGGGTTTAGCGCCCCGTGAAGCGCGGTTCGCGCTTTTCGCCGAATGAGACCTGCCCTTCACGGCGGTCTTCCGAGAGGGCGAGAGTGTTGAGCGCCATGCCCGAGAATTCGAGCGCGCTCTCGAAGTCCATGCCCTGGGTCTTGTAGGCGAGCATCTTGCCGAGCTTTTGCCCCAGCGGCGGGCCGGCTTCGACGGCGGCAGCGAGTTCCATCGTCTTCGCCTCGAGTTCTTCGGGCGCGACCAGGTAGTTGGTGAGGCCAGAGGCGTGCGCCTCCTCCGCGGACATGAACCGGCCGGTCGTCATCATCTCCATCGCTTTGCGCCAGCCGATGACCCGGGGAAGCGAGTAGAAACCGCCAAGGTCTGCAAAAAGGCCGCGCTTCACGTAGGCCACCTGGAACCGCGCCGCTGTCGAAGCTACGGCCATATCGCAGTGCGCGACCATGTCGAGGCCCGCGCCAACGCAGACGCCATTGATCGAAGCGATCACCGGCACTTCGAGCCGCTTGAGGGCGATGTACGTCTCGGATTCGTTGCGGAAGAACAGCCGCGCGCCTTCGAGGTCGGTGGGTGACTCAGCGGGGGCGTAGAGCAACCCGGACGGCCGCCCGCCGGTGAAGTCGGCGCCGGCGCAGAAGCCCCGGCCGGCGCCAGTGATGACAAGGCAACGTACTGACCGGTCGGCGCGTGCAGCCTGGAAAGCATCGCGGAGCTCGGCGAAGAGCGTCATGCTCAGGGCGTTCAGCTTCTCAGGTCGGTTGAGCGTCAGCCAGAGGATGCCGCCGCCACCGCGACGCTCGGTGAGAATCGTCTCGTAGGACATGCAGGCCTCCCGGGGGAAAGGCGAAGGCCCGCGTTTCCGCGGGCCCCCGAAGTGTGTGCTGATTAAGCGCGGCTGGCGGGCTTTCCTGCTGCCTTCAGCGCTTCGTTGTGCTGGTCTCGCGTGAGCTGGAACGTCCAGGGTGCGTACGAACCTTCCAGATCTGTGATCTGCTGGAAGTTCGCTTCGAACCAGTCCGCATCCTTGAACGAGTGCGGGTCGTATTGGACGCCCTTCGTCAGGACTATGGCACTGCGGCTGTAGCGGCCGCCCGAAGCGTTGATGCAGATGCCGCTTTCGTTGCACTGCGGGGAAGCAAGGTAGGTCACCGCCGGGGCGACGTGGTCCGGGGCCATGACCACAGCGCGCTCCGGGTCGTTCGGGTCACGGCCGCCGAGGTTCTCCGTCATGCGCGTCTGGGCGCCTGGGGAGATGAGGTTGACCATGATGTTGTACTTCTCGCCCTCGATCTTGGCGACGTTCATGAGGCCGTACATGCCGGCCTTGGCAGCGCCATAGTTGCCCTGCCCGAAGTTACCGACGAGGCCCGACGACGAGGTCGCCATCACAACGCGGCCATAGGCCTGCTGGCGGAAGACCGGCCAGGAGTGATGGATAAGGTTGTAGCACTGCTTCAGGTGAACCCGGACCACCAGGTCCCAGTCGTTTTCGGACATGTTGTGCAGGGCGAGGTCGCGAAGGATGCCCGCGTTCGCGACGACGGCATCGAGGCGGCCCCAGGTGTCCATCGCCTGCTTGACCATGTTGTAGCAGTCTTCGTAGCTGCCAACGTCGCCGGGGTTGGCGATCGCTTCACCGCCCGCAGCCTTGATCTCGTTGACCACCTGCTGTGCGGGTGAATCGTCGTTGCCTTCGCCCGAAACGCTGCCGCCGAAGTCATTGACGATGACTTTCGCGCCGTGCTTCGCAAGGTCGATTGCGTAGGCGCGGCCAAGACCGCGGCCCGCGCCCGTCACGAGCGCTACCTGACCATCCAGTCGAACTGCCATAAAAGCTGTTCCTCCAATTGGGTTTGCCCGCGCATCCTAACGGAAATCTCGCCTATCCGGTGCGAACATCTTGCCCAACTGGTTCGCGATGCCATCAAGGAGGCGTAGGCTAGGAGCGCAACACACAGGTGGAGACAGCATGGAGTTTCGTGATACCGCCGAGGAAAGCGCCTTCCGCAAGGAAGTCAGCACCTTCATCAAGGGTAACCTGCCGGGCTCGCTCGTTGGGGTCTCGGCCTTCGAAGAGCCCGACGATGAAGACATCCGCAACGCGCTGAAAGAGTGGCGGCGCGCCGTCGGCCGCCAGGGGTGGACCGCGCCGCACTGGCCGAAGCAATACGGCGGCGCTGGCATGAGCGTCACGGAGCAGTTCATCTACAGCGAGGAGATGGCGGAGTCACGGGCGCCACAGGTTGGCGGATCCGGGGTGGCCATGCTCGGGCCTGTGCTCATCCGCTTCGGCACCGAAGAACAGCAGAGGGAACACCTGCCGCGCATCACCTCCGGCGAAGTCCAGTGGTGCCAGGGCTACAGCGAACCCGGTTCCGGGTCCGACCTCGCCAGCCTCCAGACCCGCGCCATCCGCGATGGCGACGACTTCGTGGTGAACGGCCAGAAGATCTGGACATCCGGGGCCCACCGCGCCGACTGGATGTTCATGCTCGCGCGCACCGACCCGGATGCGCCGAAGCATCGCGGCATCTCGATGCTCCTGATGGACATGAAAAGCCCTGGCATCAGCGTCCAGCCGCTGATCACGCTCGCGGGCGATCACGTCTTCAACCAGGAATACTTCGACAACGTCCGTGTGCCCGCCAAGAACATCGTCGGCGACGAGAACCGCGGCTGGTATGTCGGCGCCGCCCTGCTCGATTTCGAACGAAGCAACATCGCCGGCGCTATCGGCCACAAGCACTTCGTCAACGACATCGTCGCCGCCGTGAAGTCGACCCCCGCCAAGTACGCCCTCGGGCCGCGCCTCAAGCGGGTACGGAACGAACTCGCAGACCGTGCCGTCGAAGCCGAGATCGCCCGGCTCATCTCCTACCGGCTGATCACCATCCAGAAGCGCGGCGGCGTGCCGAACTACGAAGCATCGATGCACAAGAACTACGGCGCCGAACTCGGCCAGCGCATCGCCTCCACCGGCATTTACCTGCTCGGCATGCTCGGCGGCCTCCACCACAACTCCGCGCTCGCGCCGATCAAGGGCCGCATCAACCACGCCTACCTGAGCACCGTCGCCAGCACCATCGCGGCGGGCACCAGCGAGGTGAACCGCAACGTCATCGCAACTCGCGGGCTTGGGCTGCCCCGCAGCTGACCTGACGCGTGCCTGGCACACAAAGAGGCCCTCACGGACTTGCCGTGAGGGCCTCTTGCTTCCCTGGGCCGGCCTCGGCTCAGGCCTTGATCTTCGAGAGGTCCTCGAGTCCACGCGGCACACCCGGCACCTGGACCTTGCGGGCTTCGGCGATGATGTGCTTCGCGCGCTCACGCTGCTCAGGGGTGGCTGCCGGCAGCGGCAGGCCGATGCGGGTGGCGTACTCGCGCTTGTTCGCGATGAACTCGGGCAGCTTGTCGTACGTCGACGTCTGGGCGAACGTCCGCAGCACCGATTCCGGGATCACCTTCTGCATTTCGGCCCACTTCCCGGCCAGCGACATTTCGTGCAACTGCATCCCGAGCGACTTCAGTTCGTGGACTTCGAACACTTCGTGGTAGCTGCGCGTCGAGCCGTAGAACGAGATGGGCTGGCGAAGCCGCTCGAGGCCCTGTTCGATGTCTGACTCGGTCTCGCCGAACACCGTGAAACCGCCGCCGCTGATCTCGACGTCGGCCCAGGTGCGGCCGGCGCGCTTCATACCGATAGCGACGTTCGGGAGGACCACTTCGCGCATGTACTTGTCGGTCATGAAGCCATGCGGCATCACGATGTCCGCCACCTCACCGGCCACCCGGGCCATCGCGTCGCCGACGAGGGCGAGGCCAATCTTCGGGTCCGGGTAGTCGATCGGGCCGGGGTTGAAGTTCGGCGTCATCAAGGTGAAGTGGTAGTACTTGCCGACGTAGTCCGGCTTCTCGCCCGTCCGGAATGACTTCCAGACGGCGCGCATCATGCGGATGTACTCCTTCATGCGCGTCGCCGGGGCGCCCGGCCAGTCTGTCGAGAAGCGGTTCTGGTTGTGGCCCTTCACCTGTGAACCGAGGCCGATGGAGAACCGGCCCTTGCTCATGTGCTGGATGTCCCAGGCCTCCATCGCGAGCACGGTTGGGCTGCGCGGGAATGCGATGGTCACGCTCGTCTGCACTTCGAGCTTTGTGGTGTTGGCTGCGGCCAGCGTGGCCGCGAGGATGGAGTCGTGCGAGGTCTCGGGCGTGGACGCGAAGTCGTATCCGAGGTCCTCGGCGTGCTGGGCCTGCTGGGGCACGTTCGCCAGCCAGCCACCGCCAAATCCTGAACCAATCTTCAAATTCGATTCTCCTTGCCGCCGGAGCACTGCGGCGTTGTGGTATGCGGCGGGAGTCTACAGGTGGCCGGGGCGGCCTGCACCGGACCCCGGCTGTGAAACACTTCCCTTTACGTCAGGGTTGCGAACGCGTACTGTTCCAGTCATACAAAGCTGTACAAAACGGAGTTTCATCGTGGACTCTAACGACACCCCAGAACAGGCCGCATGGCGCCAGGAAGTCAGCACCTTCCTCGCTGCCGAAAAGCCCAAGTCTGACCCGGACGCGACGCCCCAGGAGATGATGCAGCGGGGACGCGAGGCAATGAAGGAGTGGCGGGGAAAGCTCGCCGCCCGCGGCTGGGTGGCCCCCGCCTGGCCGAAGGAGTACGGCGGCGCCGGCCTCTCCGTGATGGAGCAGTTCATCATGAACGAGGAGTTCGCCGAAGCCCGCGCGATGAACGTCGGCGGCATGGGCACCTCCATGATCGGCCCCACCATCATCATCCACGGCAACGAAGACCAGAAGAAGGAACACCTCGGCGCCATCCTTCGCGGCGAAGTGCAGTGGTGCCAGGGCTACAGCGAACCCGGCTCCGGCTCCGACCTTGCGAGCCTCCAGACCCGTGCCGTTCGCGACGGCGACGACTTCGTCATCAACGGCCAGAAGATCTGGACCTCCGGCGCCCACAACGCTGACTGGATGTTCATGCTCGCGCGCACGGACCCTGATGCGCCGAAACACCGCGGCATCTCCTTCATGATCATGGACATCAAGTCGCCCGGCATCAGCGTGCGGCCGATCGAGGACATGGCCTGGCGGCATCCCTTCACCGAGACGTTCTTCGAGGACGTGCGCGTCCCCGCGAAGAA
>JADYYG010000046.1 GCA_020853755.1 Dehalococcoidia bacterium
CGCAGCGATTGCGGGAGAGTTGGCATCGTAAAGGCGGCCGGGGAGGAGCGGTTCGCCGGGGGCCGTCACTTCGTCGCCGGTGGAGAGGACGGCGACGACCGGCCGGCGAAAGACCGTCACGGTGCTTGCGCCGATGCTCGCGAGCACGCCTATCTCGGAAGCGCGGAGTACGCGGCCCGCGGGCAGCACGGTGCTGCCCGCGGCGATGTCACCGGCCCGCGGGCGGATGTTCGCGCCGGGGGCCGCGGCCTTCAGGATGCGGACGAAGCCGCCGGGCGTTGGCCGCTCACCGGGGTTGCGCAGCGCCTCATCGGTCTCTTCGAAAGGGACCACGGCATCAGCCCCGGGCGGGATGGGCGCGCCGGTCATGATGCGGACCGCTTCGCCCGGGCCAACGGGTTCGTCGTGGACGTAGCCGGCGGCGAGGTTCGCGGTGACCTTGAGTTGCACCGAGGCCGATTCGCTGGCGCCGGCGGTATCGGCCGCCCGCACCGCGTACCCGTCCATACCGGTGTTATCGAGCGGCGGGATATCGAACGGGGCGACCACGTCTTCGGCGAGAACCTGGCCCGCGGCTTCGAGGAGCGGCCGTGTTTCGGCGGGGAGCCGATGGAAGAAGGTCAGGATCCGTTCGCGTGCGTCTTCGACGCTGATCATCGCTGAGTCAGCCATGGGTCTGATTGTCGATTCGGGCGTGCTCGCTGTCGAACGGAAACCAGAGATGCCGCCTCAGCGGCGGCATGTCTGGAGGTTGCTGGCAGGCCCCGTCAGGCCAGGCGGACGGACAGGCAGGTGGTGGTGCGCTGCACGCCGGAGACCTTCTGGACGGCTTCGGTGATGGCGTTGCCGAGACTGTCGAGGTCGTCGGCTTCGAGCTGGACGATAACGTCATAGGGGCCGGTCACCGTGTCGACGGCAGCGACGCGGGCGCCGGGGTACGTGAATCCGTGGATCGCCGAGCTGACGGCTTTCGCCTTGCCGACGTCGGTTTCGATGAGGACGTAGCCACGAACGGCCATGTAGAGCCTCCTTTTGCCTCCGCTGCGCGGGGCCTCATCTTTGATTTTGGGCGGGAGCGTGTCAAGAAACGGGGACGGGAGGCCGGTAGAATCGCCGTATGCGTATCACGTTTTGCGGCACAGGCGGCGGCGGCGCTTCAGCAGCGCGTTCGGCGAGTTGCATCCTCCTCGATGACGGTTCGCGGGGGATGCTGCTCGATTGCGGGCCGGGGACCATTCGCGCGCTGTTTCGGTCGGGCCTGGCGCTGCCGAAAGCGCCCACGCTGCTCGTCAGCCACCTGCACATGGACCACGTCCACGGGTTCGGCGAGTGGCTGGCGCACCTCGCATTCCCGTACAGCGTCATCCCGGAGGTCTACGGACCCGAGGGCACGCGCGAATACGTCCGCCTGGCAGCGGCGGCCACGGCGAAGGTCACTTCCGTCTTCGGCAGGCCGTTTGGCGCCCCGATCGAGGTGCCGGTGACCGAACTGGGCGACGGGGCCGGCCTGGAAATGGCCGGGGCGCAGGTTCGAAGCATCATCGTGCCGCACGCACCGGAGGTGACGGCGCTGGCGCACCGGGTGACGTTCGCAGGCGTGACGGTCGCGTACAGCGGGGACACGCGAGCCGTGCCGGAACTGATGACGCCGCTGGTCGACGGAGCCGACGTGCTCATCCACGAGGCGTACTCCGAGGCCGGGCTGACGGATTGGACACGGGGCGCGGCGCCCGACCGGGTGGCGGGCATCTTTTCGGCGTTCGAGCGAACCCACACGCGTGTGGACGTTGCGGCGCAGATTGCTCGCGAGGCCGGCGTGCGGACGCTGGTGCTGACCCACCTGAACCCCGGCGAGGTCCCGGAGCGGCTGCGGGCCCAGGCTGCTGCACACTTCCCGGGCGAGGTCATCGTCGCGGACGACGAACTCCAACTGACGCTGTGACTCAGGCGGGCGGCAGTTCGTAGGCGAGCGCGACTTCTCCGGCACTAGCGCCGGAGCTGACGGTCACCGGCAGGTGGAGTTCGAACTGGCCGATGAAGCAGAGCGCTTCGGCGCCGGTGCGGCAGTAGTAGATCGACGCGGTCACGGTGAGGTCGGCCGAGCCTTCGCCGAGGCGTGCCGGGATGGGGATGGTGACCGACGGCTCATCGGAGTTGAACGAGACGGCCTGCTCGCCGGGTTCGATCACGGCCGGGTTCGAACTGGCGAAGCTGAGCTTCGAGGGCGCCGAGGCGTTCAAGTGGTAGTCGCCGGGGCTGGTGAGCGTTACCCGGATAGCGGTGGCCGCGGAGGAGACCGTGACGGCCGGCAGGTCGACGCGGGTCACCCGGCCGGGGACGCCGGTCTGGATCGCGGCGAGGTTCGTCAGGGTCAGCGTCGAAAGCTGGCCGGTGGCGGGGTCGAAGACGCGGATAAGCTGGTTGTTGGTATCCGCGATGTAGAGCTTGCCGCCGGCCGCCGAGAGGCCGCCGGGCTCGTCGAGCATCGCAGCGCCCGCGACGCCGTCAGCCCAACCGCGGGTGCTCCCGGCCGCCGTGCCGACCTGCTTCGCGACGAGGTCGAGGACGCGGATGCGGTGGTTGTAGGTGTCTGCGATGTACAGCGCGCCGTCGTCGTAGGCGATGCCCTGCGCGTGCTGGAGCCGGGCCTGGCGGGCGGGGCCGTCGCTGGCGCCGTAGTCGAACAGGCCGGTACCGGTGAGCGTTTCGACGTCCTGGCCGCCAATGCGCAGTTCGCGCACGGAACTCGACTCCGGGTCGACCCAGTAGAGCGTTTCGCCGTCGGTGGTGATGCCGGACGGCTGGGCGAGCGTCGCCACCTTGCGCCGGTCGCCGTCGTCGATGCCTTCCCGGCTCGTACCCGCGAGGACGGAGACCGTGCCCTTTTCGAGGTCCATCGCCCAGAGTTGGTGGATGCCAGCCATCGTGACGTACAGGGTGTTGCCGATGGCGACGACATCCCACGGGGACGCCATCGCGGCCTCACGGGCCGGGGGCCCGTCCTTCGGCAGGCGGTCGAGTTGACGTCCAGTCCCGGCGACCGTCTTCACAGCGAACGTCGTGGTGTCTACCGCGCGGATGGCGTGGTTGCGGGTGTCAGCGACGTACAGGGTGCGGCCGTCCGGCGAGAGGGCGAGGCCCTGCGGTTGGCGGAAGAGCGCCTCGTTGGCTGCGCCGTCGGCGAATCCTTCGGCGCCGGCGCCGATGGCCTTCTGCAACTCCCCGGTGAGGCTGGCGACGAGGATCCGGTTGTTGCCCGAATCTGCGATGTACAGCCGGTTGCTGGCCGCGTCAGCCAGCGCCTTGCCTGGGTACGAGAGCACCGCGGTCGCCGGGGCCGAATCGAGGGTGAGCGTGAGCGGCGCGGGCTTGAGCTTGCCGTTGGCGGAGAACTCCGCCCGCAAGGACTGGAGGATGGGCTGGAAGAGCGGGTAGACGCCCTCGCCGGCGTGCCCGCCGACCAGGTTACCCGCCGGGTCAATGAGCACGAGCGTCGGCCAGGCGTTCGCCCCGAAGGTGTTCCAGACGGCGAAGTCAGGGTCGTTGATGACCGGGTGTTCGAGCCCGTAGCGCTTGATGGCGTCGCGGATCGAGTCGTCGTCGTGCTCGGTGGCGTACTTGCCCGAGTGGACACCGATGACGACGAGGGAGTCGCCGAACTCAGCTTCGAGCCGCTTCAGGTCGGGGATGATGTGCTGGCAGTTGATGCAGCCGAGCGTCCAGAAATCGAGGAGAACCATGCGGCCTTTGAGTTCGGCCAACGTGAGCGGCTTCGGGACATTGAACCAGGTGACCCCGGTAGGGATGGCGGGCGCCGGGTCGGTTCCGGCCCAGGACGAGCGCGTGCTGCCGGCCACGTCAGAGGGCCTCGCTTCGGGAGCGTTCTTCGGTCCGCCGCCTGAACAACCGGCCGCCGCTGCGATGCTGCATACGGCAATGATAGTCAGCAGCAGCACGCGGGGCCTCATGCAAAAGGACGGCATCGCACCAACCTTACCTGCTTCCCTGTTCATGGCAGCGTTTCGAGGAACGGGTTCATGGGCGGTAAAGCGGGCAGCGCCCTATACTCGAACTCCCTATGTCGAATGTATCTGCCCTCGAGGGCCTGCGCGAAGAAGCGCTGGCAGCGCTCGCCGCGGCTCCGGATGAGTCCGCGCTTGAACAGTGGCGGATAACGTTCTTTGGACGGCAGGACGGCCGGGTAACGGCCCTCCTGCGCGCAATCAAGGATGTACCGGCGAGCGAACGCGCAGCGTATGGCGCTTCGGCCAATGCGGTGAAGCAGGAACTCGAAGGTGCGCTGGAAGGCCGCCGCGAGGCGCTCAAGCAGGCAGCTCTGCGGGCGCTCAGCACCGAATCGGCGCTTGATGTGACGCTCCCCGGCCGGCCGCAGGTCATTGGCCGGCTCCACCCCGTAACCCAGACCATGCGGGACTGCCTGAAGGCGTTCGGCGACATGGGCTTCCGGGTGGCCGAGGGGCCGGAAGTCGAATGGGACCGCTATAACTTCGATGGGGTGCGCATCCCGGAGGACCACCCTGCCCGGGACATGTGGGACACCATCTGGGTCAACACGCTCATCGACGGGAAGCGCCACATGCTGCTTCGCACGCACACGTCGCCGAACCAGGTGCGCGTGCTGGAACGAACGCCGGCGCCGCCGGTGCGCGTGGTGGTGCCCGGGAAGTGCTACCGCCAGGAGGCCACCGACGCCACCCACGAGTGGATGCTCACGCAGATCGAAGGCCTCGCCGTCGACGAGGGCGTGCGCATGAGCGACCTGAAGGGCGTGCTCTACGAGTGGTCCCGCCAGATGTTCGGCCAGGACCGGAAGATCATCTTCCACCACAGCTACTTCCCGTTCGTCGAACCAGGCGTGGAGATGGCGATCGACTGCTTCATCTGCCGGGGGAACGGCAAGGAGTGCCGAACATGCCACGGCACGGGCTGGATCGAGATCCTCGGCGCAGGGATGGTGCACCCGGAGATTATCGAGACCGCCGGGTACGACTCCTCGAAAGTCACCGGGTTCGCCTTCGGCATCGGCGTCGAGCGGGTTGCCCTGCTGCGCTGGGGCATCGAAGACATCCGCAACTTCTACGCGAACGACATCCGCTTTCTCTCTCAGTTCTAGGAGGCACGCACTTGAAACTCTCACTGAACTGGTTGAGGGACTTTGTTGACGTTGACCTGCCGGTGGCCGAGCTCGCGAGCCGCCTGATCGACGCGACGGCCGAGGTCGAGGGCTGGGAGACCATCGGCGCGAACTGGGATCCCGAGCGGATCCGCGTCGCCGAGGTGGTCGAGGTTGCGCCGCACCCCAATGCCGACCGGCTCCGCCTGGTAACGGTGAATGACGGCGAAGGCCGCCAGCAGGTCGTCTGCGGCGCGCCGAACGTGGCGGTTGGCCAGAAGATCGCCTTCGCCACCGAGGGCGCCGAACTGGTCGACGGCCACACAGGGGAGCGCGCACGGCTCAAGCTGCGGCCAATTCGCGGCGTTGATTCTGCCGGTATGGTCCTGAGCGAAAAGGAACTCGGGCTCAGCGACGACCACGAGGGCATCCTCGTGCTGGCGCCGGACGCCGTGCCGGGACGGCCGCTCGTGGAGCAACTGGGGGACGTCGTCTTCGACATCTCGACGTGGGCGAACCGGGCCGACCTCCTCGGGGTGATGGGCTTCGGTCGCGAAACGGCTGCCATCACCGGCAAGCCGCTCCGGGAGCCGTCGACCGCCCACGGCGAGTCGGCACGGAAGGCCTCGGAGTTCGTCGAGGTCTCCATCGAAGCGCCGGATCTGTGCCCGCGCTACACCGCATCGGTCATTGAGAACGTGACCATCGGACCGTCACCGGCCTGGATGCAGGAACGGCTCATTCGCGCCGGGCAGCGGCCGATTAACAACGTCGTCGACATCACGAACTACGTCATGCTCGAAACCGGGCAACCGCTGCACGCCTTCGACTACGACTTCGTGCGCGGGAAGCGGATCGTGGTGCGACGCGCAGAAGAGGGCGAGCGACTCCTCACGCTGGACGACGTCGAGCGGGTTTTCGACTCAGAGATGCTGCTGATCTGCGATGGTGAAGGACCGGTCGCCGTCGGGGGCGTGAAGGGCGGCGGCAACAGCGAGGTCACGGAGAAGACGCGGACGATCCTCCTCGAAGCGGCAAACTTCCGGGCCGGGAGCGTGCGCCGGACGTCGACCTACCTGAAGCTGCGGACGGAGGCGTCGCTGCGTTTCGAGAAGGGGCTGGGCGCCGAGGTTCCCGAGTACGCGCAGCACAGGGCGCTGCACCTGTTCGAACAACTGGCCGGGGGCACGCCTGCGGCCGGGATCGTGGACGTCTACCCGGGCGCGAAGCCCCCGCGCACCATCGCCGTCACTTCCGCGCGAATTGAGCAGGTGCTCGGCATTGCGGTGCCCGCCGAGGACGTCCGGCGCATCCTGGCAGCGCTTGGCTTCGGCGTCGAAGAGAACACGCCGGGTCAGTACAGCGTGCAACCACCCGACTGGCGGCCCGATGTGGAAATCGCCGACGACGTGATCGAAGACATCGGCCGGATCCACGGGTACCACCGCCTCCCGACGACGATGCTGCGGGGGCAACTTCCCGAACCGGAACGCGACCCCGTTCGCGACCTGCGTGAGCGCCTGCGCGACCTGGCCGTCACGCTCGGCTTCCAGGAGACGCTCTCTTACACGCTCACGGACCGCGCCCGGCTGGCACGGATGGTGCCGGACTCGGACAGCCTGCGAAGCGAGCCTCTCGGCGTGGTCAACCCGGTGGCGGCGCAGCACACCTTCCTGCGAACCTCGCTGCGGCCGTCAGTGCTGGAGACCTATGCAGCGAACCGCCACCACGAAGCCGGCGCGCTGCGCATCTTCGAGGTGGGGTTCGAGTACCTGCCCGTTGAGGGCGACCTGCCGCACCATCGGCCCGTGCTCTGCGCGGTGCTCGGGGGGCTGCGCGAAGGGCGCTGGCCCCAGGCGGGCACGGAGCGGCTCGACTTCTACGATGCCCGTGGCGTTGCCGAAGCCGCCCTCCAGCGGCTTGGTATCCCGGTGAACTTCACGGCGGTGAGCGAGTTCGGCCTCCTCCCGGGGCACACCGCGGAGATCCGCGTGGGCAAGGACCCGGTCGGCATCCTCGGGCAGATCCACCCTGACAACGCAGCGCTCTTCGACCTCACGGAGCCCGTGTTCCTGGTCGAGTTGTGGGTCGAGTCGCTGGCGCGCCACCTCCCGGAGCGCCCGGCCTACGCCGCGCCGTCACGATTCCCGGAGGTGCGGCAGGACCTCGCGCTCGTGCTCGACAGCGAAACCCCGGCTGGGCGCGTTCTCGAACTCGTTCGTTCGCACCGGAGCGGCCAGGTGCGAATCGGCGCCGACATTTTCGACGAGTACCGCGGGCCCGGCGTGCCAGCCGGCAAGAAGTCGCTGGCCATCGCCATGCGATTCCAGTCCAGCGAGCGGACGCTGACCGACGCCGACGTGGCGAAGGTGCAGAGCGGCCTTGTCACGCGGCTGGCGAAGGAGTTCGGGGCAACCGTCCGCGGCGGGTAAGCGGATGTCGTCTCGCTTGCTGTCGCAGGACGCGCGCAGGCGATAGATTCGGCACATGACCCGAAGCAGCAAGGCCACTCCGCCGGAGACCTCCGAACTCATCGTCGGTGACTATCACCGCATTCTCGAACCAGATTCCCAGTGGGAGTTGGGCAGTTTTGCGCTGCCCGGCGGAGGGAACTGGCAGTACCGCGAGCCGGGCGCCGTCGTCCTCGTGCGGAACGGGGTCTTGCAGGTGACGGCGGTGCCGTACACACGCGGCCACGACCGCGTGCAGATCCTCGACAACGCAAAGCACATGTACTTCTCCAAGCAGAGGTTCGAAGTCCCCGCTGGCGGGCGGATCACGTTCGAAATCGACATCGCCGCCCGAACCGTGGCCACGACGCCCGGGAACCTGTACGACGGTTATGTCAGCTGGAACCTGCTGGACCTGACCACCGGGTGGGCGCTCGACTTCTTCACCGGCGGTGACACGGTCGCGACGGTCTACGGGCGGCTGCCGTTCCCGGGTTCGACGCCGCCGGACACCGGGCAGGCGCGGGCGTTCTGCATGTTCAACGAATTGAAGAGCGTGCCGACGAAGCAGGGCCAGCGGCACGCCTACCGCATCACCTATGACCAGGGCGCGGACACAGTCGAGTTCGCGGCCGACGGCGCGGTGGTCGACCGGTACGACCATGTGCCGGACAAGATCACCGGGTTCACGGCAGCGCTCGGGCTGATGTCGGAAATCGACATCGTCGACGGGCAGTCGGTGAGTTGCCACGGGCAGGGCGTCATCGGCCAGTGGGGCCCGATGCGCGTCATCGTCGAGCCGGCGGGCTGATGCTGATAACAGTCGTTGGCGCGGGAGTGGCCGGTCTGACCACCGCGCTGGCGCTCCAGGAGCGCGGGCACCGGGTGCAGGTCGTCGCGGAGCACACCGGCGACGGCACGACATCGGCCGTCGCCGGGGCAGTCTGGTATCCCTTCCGGGCCGACCCGCCTGAGCTTGTGACCGGGTGGGCGATGCGCACGAAGGAATGGCTCACGCAGCTCGCCGCTGATACGCCCGCGGCGGGGGTCGACATCCTGACGGTGCGCGAGGCCACGGCCACGGCGGAGGTTCCCTGGTGGGCGTCCTGCACGCCGGACCTTCAGCGGGTGACGCTCCCCGGCGGCACTGGTGCGTGGCAGTTCGAAGCGCCGCGCGTTCAGCCCGGCATCCACCTCGAGTGGCTGGCGTCACAACTTGCCTGGCCGATCGAGCGGCGGCGTGTCGTCTCGCTCGATGCGGAGCCGGGGGACATGGTCGTGAACTGCACCGGGCTCGGTGCACGAAATCTGACCGGCGACCGTGAACTGCAGGCGCTCTGGGGCCAGACCGTGCTCGTTGCGCCGGGAGAAGCCGCCCTCGACGCGGTGGCCATCGACGAACGGGACGCTGAGCGGATGTTCTACAGCATCCCCCGGCGCGGCTCCGTCGTTCTCGGCGGGTGCGCGGTGGCTACGGAGGACGATCATTCCCTCGCGCCCGTTGAGGCGTTGAGCGCGGACATCCTTCGCCGCGCGAGCGAGCGGAACCGGACCCACGGGCCAGTACTCGCGGTGCGTTGCGGGCTTCGGCCGTACCGCACGACGGTCCGGCTGGAGCGCGAGGGGCGCATCATCCACAACTACGGACACGGCGGCTCGGGCTTCACGCTGGCGCGGGGTTGCGCCGAGCAGGTCGCGGCTATGGCCGAGAGCTAAAGCGAGACAAGGAATCCGGTTTCCCCGGGCTGGGAGACGGCGGCCCCAATCTGGAATCCCCCGGCGGTCAGCGCCGACCGCAGTTCGGCGAGCGTGGGCGCGTCGTCGTCGCGGATGTCGATAAGGAGCCACGCTTCACCGGCGGACGTTTCGAGCAGCCATCGCAGGCGGGCGAGCATCGTCTCGGTCAGGTGTGAACGGCCAGGCCACCAGAGGATGCGCGATGCCGGGCTGGCGGTCAGCAACGAGGACGCGAAGGCGGGCCGTGGCTTCATCGCGGCCGCTTCGCCGAGGACGGAATCGGGCGCGGACACGCAGACGAGCGAGCCGCCGCCGGTGTGCAGGCCGAGTGCGGTAAGTGCCGCCATGGCGCCTACCGTACAGCTATCGCGGTTTGACCGCCCGCAGGAGGTAGCGGCCTTCGTGCAGCACGATTTCGCCGCCGGGGCGGCTCAAGTCGGCCTCGAGGTTTCGCAGCAGTTCGAGGTCGCGTTTCACATCGAGGTCCGGGACGTACCAGGGAGCGACCACGAGCAGGTGCACCAACTCGGAAAGCGATGCGAAGCCTGTCTCGAAGTCGTGGCGTTCGACTTCGACGGCATAGCCGAGCTCGCGCAGGGCGTCGGCGTAGTTGTGGTAGTGGTCCGGGAAGCGCACCGCCCGGTCAAAATAGCGGTGCAACTCGGGAAAGCTGTCGGGGGTGCATTGCTGGGTGAGGAGTGCGCCGCCGGGCACGAGCACGCGGTCAACTTCGGCCGGGTCGAGCGCCTCATGGCGGTCCAGCACGAGGTCGAACGCTTCGCCCCTGAACGGCAGAACCCCCTCGCCGTTCGCGCACCGGACAACGGGGATGCGCTGCTTGCGGAGGTGTTCGTGGGCGAGCTGGGCATTCGGCGCCCACGCTTCCGTGGCGATGAGCCGTGCGAAGTGGCTCCCGGCGGCAATCCGGGCAAGGACTTCGCCACCGCCTGTACCAAGGTCAACCGCGCAGCGGGAGAGGCGGAGTGCTTCGTGGGCCAGCACTTCGTAGTCCCACGGGATTGGCGGGCCGATATGGCGGGCGTCGATGAACGAAAGATCCCAGCCGGTCTTCGTCCTCGCGTACGCCTCCGCCGCCAGGAGTTCCTCGTACGGCTGCTGGGACACGGCGGAGCCTACCGGATCATCTTCCTGCGCTTGGCTGCGTTGCTGCCCTTGCCCTTCGGGGCGTTCTGGCCGCCGCCAAGCGTGCGAATCTGTTCGTCGCTGGGCCCGCTCGACTTCGCAAGCACCGGGGCGGCGACCTTCTTCCGTTCAGGCTCACCGCTGCTGCCGTTGGCGCTGGCGCGCGCTGCTGCGAGGTCGCCCGGAGAGGGTTCGACCGGCTGAGCAATCGGGGCCGCGTTCTCTTGCTGGACGATGCGGACCTTGAACACGGTCCGCGCGACCTGGCGCTGGATGTTCTGGACGAGTTGCTGGTACATGTCGTGGCCTTCGCGCTTGAAGGCAACGAGGGGGTCGACCTGGGCGTAGGCCTGGAGGCCGATGCTCTGGCGAAGCTCTTCGATGGCGGTGAGGTGTTCGCGCCAGTGGGTGTCGATGGCCTCGATCAGGAGCCAGTGCTCAACCTTGCGCATGTTCTCTTCGCCGACAGCCTGTTCCATCTGCTCGTAGCGGTCCTCCGCACGGTCGAGCATCTCGTCCTGCAGTTCCTCACCGAGGTCCTGCATCTCCTCGATGCTGGGGACATCCTCGGGCGGGAAGACTTCGCGGAGTTCGGCGTGGGCGAGTTCGAGCGCATCCAGGTCATGGCTCCCGGTGCGAGCCACGATCTTCTCGATCTCCGGCAGGAGCATGTGGTCGAGGACGTTCGCGCGGGTGTCGACCCCCTTGAGGATCATGTCCCGCTGGTCATAGATCTGCTTGCGATGCTCGTTGATGACGTCGTCGAACTCGACGAGCCGCTTGCGGATGTCGAAGTTGTGGCCTTCGACCTTCGTCTGAGCCTGTTCGATCGCGCGGGTGACCATGCGCGATTCGAGGGGCATCTCCTCGGTCATTCCGAGCTTCTGCATCATGCCGGGGACCCATTCGGGGGCGAAGCGCTTCATGATGTCGTCGCCGAAGGAGACGAAGAACCGCGACGAACCCGGGTCGCCCTGGCGGCCGGCGCGCCCGCGGAGCTGATTGTCGATCCGGCGGGACTCATGGCGTTCAGTACCCATGACGTGGAGGCCGCCGACATCAGCGACGCCCGTCCCGAGCTTGATGTCGGTGCCGCGGCCGGCCATGTTCGTGGCGATGGTGACCGCGCCGCGCTGGCCGGCGTCCTTGACGATGTGCGCCTCGCGTTCATGCTGCTTCGCATTCAGGATCTCGTGGGGGATGCCCTTGCGGGTGAGCAGGCTGGCAAGGTATTCGGACTTCTCGATGGAGGTGGTGCCGACGAGGACCGGGCGGCCCTGCTGGTGCATCTCTTCGATTTCACCGACGACGGCATTGAACTTGGCGCGTTCGTTGATGTAGACGACGTCGGACTGGTCATCACGGACCATTGGCCGGTTGGTCGGAATGACGATGACGTCGAGCGAGTAGATCTTCGAGAACTCCTCGGCTTCGGTCTCGGCTGTGCCGGTCATGCCGGCGAGCTTTTCGTAGAGGCGGAAGAGGTTCTGGAAGGTGATGGTGGCGTAGGTAATGGACTCGCGCTGGACAGGGACGCCTTCCTTGGCCTCGCAGGCCTGGTGGATGCCGTGGCTCCAGCGGCGGCCGGGCATGAGGCGGCCGGTGAACTCGTCGACGATGATGATCTCGCCGTCCTTGACCACGTAGTCGCGGTCGATGCGCTTCAGGTATTCGGCGTCGAGCGAAGCTTCGAGGTGGCGGGCAAGGCGGGCGTCGCCGCCGAAGACGTTATCGATGCCGAGGGCGCGTTCGACGCGGCTGATGCCTTCCTCGGTGAGGGCGATGTGCTTCGACTTGTGGTCGATGGCGTAGTCGCGCTCTTCAGCGAGGTTCTTCACGGCGCGGGCGAACTTCACGTAGGTGCTGCTCGCCTCTTCGGCGTTGCCGCTGATGATGAGCGGCGTGCGCGCCTCGTCGATGAGGATGTTGTCGACTTCGTCGATGATAGCGAAGTAGAGGGGACGCTGCGCTTTCTCGTCCCATTCGCGAACCATGTTGTCGCGGAGGTAATCGAAGCCGAACTCGTTGTTCGTGCCGTAGGTGATATCGGCGCGGTAGACGTCACGGCGGGAGCAGGGGCGGAGTTCTTCGAGGCCGCCGGTGCTGCCTTCCTCGCCGGGCACGTAGCCGGGTTCGTACATGTACGAGACGCCGTTGTTCTGGATGACGCCGATGGACATGCCGAGCGCGTGGTAAACGGGGCCGTACCAGGTGGCGTCACGGCGGGCCAGGTAATCGTTGACGGTGATGACGTGGACGCCGCGGTCGGCCAGGGCGTTCAGGTAGACCGGCGCGACGCCCGTGAGGGTCTTGCCTTCACCGGTACGCATCTCGGCGATCTTGCCTTCGTGGAGGGTGATCCCGCCCATGAGCTGGACGTCGTAGGGGCGCTCGCCGACCTTCCGGAATGCGGTTTCGCGAGCGACGGCGAAGGCCTCGGGAAGGATGTCGTCGAGCGTCTCGCCATCGGCGAGGATCTCCTTGAACTCCGCGGTCTTGGCGAACAGTTCCTCATCGCTCAGCGCGGCCGTTTCGTCCGCGTAGGAGTTGATCTCGTCGACGAGGGAGGAAAGCCGCTTGAGCTCTTTCTCGTTGGAATCTCCGAGAATGCGGCTGATGAATCCGAGTTTGGGCATAGAGCCAGTGTACTCGAATACGGAAAGACGAAAGAGAAAGATGCTTACATTGCCCGGGTGATGGCGGTGGCCAGCGCCGCGGCGACGATGGTGACAAGGAGCGGCGCCTTGAGCCAGATACAGAGGCCGGCCGCGGCCAGGCCGACTGCGCGGGCATCGAGGGCGAGGCTGCGCCCCTGCCCGAAGGTGTTCGTCACCACGAAGGCGGCGAGCAGCGCCGGGGCGAGAGTCCCGACGAGGAGCATGATGCGTGGCGGCAGCGGACGGCCGCCCACCGCGACGGGCCCGGCCGCTTTGAGCGCTATCGCCGCGACGCCAACGATGACAACCGCCGCCCAGATGTCGCTCACCGGCGCCACCAGCCGGCGAGACAGGCCGCAGATGCGGCGACGACGGGGATGCCCACGCGCGTGAACGGCGTCAGCACCAGCGCGATGAGGCCCCCGGCGACCGCGGCGAGCACCGCCTGGCGGGTTCGCAACTGGGGGACGAGCAACGCGAGGAAGAGCGCCGGGAACGCGGCATCGAGGCCGAGACGGCTCGGGTCGCCGATGAGGTCGCCGCCGAGGAGTCCGGCGAGCGTGCCAACCTGCCATGAGAGATAGAGCACAATCCCGGCCCCGAGGAGTGTCTCGCGGTCGACGGTGCCGTCGCCTCGATTGGCCACCGCCCAGGACTCATCGATGACCAGTTGGGCCTGGCCGAGGCGGGAGGCCCGGGAACCTTTGAGCGCAGGGGCGACGGTCAGCCCAATGGGGAGATAGCGCGAGGCCAGGAGCACGGCCGCGACCACCGCCGCGCCGAGCCCACCGCCTGCTCCAAGGATGGAGACGACAGCGAACTGCGATGCACCCGTGAACGTGGTCATTGACATGACGAGCGGAGCGACCACGCCGAAGCCGTTCGCCCGGGCGAGTACCCCGAACGACATGCCGAAAGCGACCAGGGCCAGGCACAGCGGCAGCGCGGCCTTCGCACCGGCTCGGAAGCCCTGCGGACGGGTTGCTGCGGGCGTTGGCGGCATCGGCTGAGCGAACCATGCAGGGTGGTTAGCCGCCAGTGTCGCTCAGGCCGTCGATATCGCCCGTTCGCGGTCGAATGCCCGGAGGGCAAGCCGCCAGATGGCGAAGTCGAGGGCGGCAACAACGGCGGAGAACGCGCCCCAGCTGAGCACGCTCGGCTCGATGGTGCGCGTGACCACGAGCATCACCGGGAGCATTGCGGGGAGCAGGACGAGGCCGCTGAGGTGTTCCGCCACGCGGATGTCGCGGGCGCGGGCCGAGAACGCCATGCCGGTCAGTGTGGAAAAGAGGGCGAGGACGGGGGCCAGCAGGAGGAACCCGAACGGCCACGTCCAATCAAGCGCGGCCGACCGCACGGGTTCCTGGGCGACGGCGACGACAACGGACATGTAGGCCAGGTAGATCGCGAACGAGGCGGCGGTCGTCGGCCCGACGATGGCGAGCACTTTGCCCGCGAGGAACTGGCTGTCGCTCAGCGGGAGCGTGAGCAGGGGTTCGAGCGTGCCCTGGTCACGTTCGCCGATGACCGCGAAGGCGGACATGGTGGCCGGGATGATGACCGGGCAGAGGAAGAAGCAGAACATCGCCTGGCCGACGGCGAGGTTGACGCCGCCAATCGAGCGTTCCGGGTCGAAGAGGGCAAGGTTCGCGATAGGGAGCAGGAGGAAGACGATCGGAAGCACCGTCGCGGTCATCAGGATCATCCGGTGATGGCGGTATTCCCGGAGTTCCTTGCGGATGAGCGCACGCACGGACGGGGCGACGGTGAACGCGGTCATGCGGCGGCCTCAAGTTCGTCTTCGCGCGCGGTGCGGGCCATCAGTTCGAGGTAGGCGCTTTCCAGATCCCCGGCCTGGACGACCGACACGATCTGCGCTTCCGCATGGACCAGCCCGGCGATGAGCGCCGGGGTATCGCGGTCCGCGTCTTCGAGGCGGCAGGCGAACCCGCCGGGAAGCCAGCGGACGTCGCTGATGGCGGGCGTGGCTTCGACGGCGCGGCGCACGGGCAGCGTGGGCGGCCCGGCAAGTTCGACATTCACCACGTTTCCGAGCAGCCGCGCGCGGAGTTGGCGCGGGGTGCCGAGTTCGAGCAGTTCGCCATGACGGAGGATGGCGACGCGGTCGCAGATGCGCTCGGCTTCGGCAAGGCGATGGGTGTTCATGAGCACCGTGGCACCATCGGCAACGAGCGCGCGGATCATCCGCTCCATTGCCGCGGCCGCCGAGGGGTCGAGCCCGGACGACGGCTCGTCGAGGAGCAGGACGCGAGGCCGGTGCACGATGGCCCGGGCGAGCGCGACCCGCTGCCGCCAGCCCTTGGAGAGCTGGCCGACGCGGTCATCAGCCCGCGCTTCGAGGCCCACGAAGGCGAGTGCCGAAGCGATGGCGGCACGGGTGTCCGGCAACGTGTGCGCATCGGCCCAGAAGACCAGGTTGTCGCGCACGGTGAGGCGTTCGTAGAGGCTCGGCTTTTCGGGCATGACGCCCACCCGGCGGCGGACGTCCATAGCGGCAGTGACCACATCATGACCGAGAATCCGGGCCGTCCCAGTGGTCGGCCGGATGAGGGTCGCGAGGATCCGCAGTGTCGTCGTCTTACCTGAGCCATTCGGGCCGAGCAGGCCGAAGATCTCGCCCGGCGGGATGGCCAGGTCAAGCGGCCTGAGCGCCACACGGTCACCGAACGTGCGCCCGGCGCGGTCGAGTTCGATGGCCGGGCCGGCGTGCGTCACACAGGGATAATCGGCACGCGGGAGGGCGCCGGGCAGTCCGCCAGCGATGGCTCAGCGCGCCATCCTGCCGCCATCGATGGGGTAAATGCCACCGTTCAGGTAGCTCGCTTCGCTGCTGCAGAGGAAAGCAACGAGCGCGGCGACTTCGCCCGGTTCGCCATAGCGGCCCATGGGGTTGCCGGCGGCCATCTGCTGGTGGACCTGCTCCGGCTCGTCCGGGTTAATCCCGCGTTCGAGGGCGCGCATCATGCGCGTCTCGATCGGCGACGGGCAGATGGCGTTCGTGCGGATGCCGAGGGGGCCGAACTCGAGCGCTGCCGACTTCGTCATCCCGACGACGGCGTGCTTGCTCGCGCCATAAGCGAAGATGCTCGGCGTGCCCGTAAGCCCGGCAATGGAGGCGGTGTTCACGATCGCGCCGCTCCCGCGCTCCAGCATTGCCGGAACAACGTGCTTGATGCCGAGGAAGACGCCCTTCAGGTTCACGGCGATGACCTTGTCGAACATCTCCTCCGGGTACTGCGTTGTCGGGCCAATCCAGCCTTCGATTCCGGCGTTGTTGAAGAAGCAGTCAATGCCCCCGAAGCGGGCCCTGGCGGCCTGCACGTAGCGTTCGACGTCGCTCGAACGGCTGACGTCGGCGGGGACGGCGAGAGCGCTTGCGCCGGCAGCCTCGACGAGCGCGACGGTGTCTTCGAGTCCGCTGCCGGGGAGGTCAACGGCCACCACGCTGGCGCCTTCCTGGGCGAACCGTTCGGCGGTGGACCGGCCAATGCCACCGGCCGCGCCGGTAATGACGATTGTCTTGCCTTCGAACCTGCGTTCCATCAGGCCCCTCCTCAGTCGCGCAGGTTCGAACCCGCTGTGGGCGGGAATCTACCCTTGCCGGGCGCGTGGGGAAAGCGGCGTCAACTGGCGGTGTGCGCCCAGAGGAACTCCCAGACGTCCATCGAGTCCGGCTGGCCGGCGACACCGATGCGCCCTCGTTCCTGGAATGCGAAGCCGCGCCCGGCGACGAGTTCGCGGACGACGTTGGCCACGAGGACTTCGCCGCCGCGCCCGGCAGCAGCGATGCGGCGGGCAGCGACGACGATTGCCCCGTGGACGCGCCCTTCTTCGACGATCGGCTCGCCTGCGGTGATGCCAACCCGTACCCGCAACTCGACGGGCAATTCAGCGCTGGCATCGGCGAGATCGCGCTGGAGTTCCGCGGCGCAGCGGAGGGCGTCCTGGGCGCTGCCGAAGCGGACGAGGAAGCCATCGCCGGTGGTCATGGCTTCGGCGCCGCGATGACGGTCGATGGCGCGGCGGGTAATGCGCTCATGTTCCCGCAGCACCTGGCGGCCGCGGTCGTCGCCGAGGCGCTGCATGATGGCGGTGTGGCCTTCGACGTCGGTGTAGAGGAGAGTCTCGAAGCTCCCAGTCGTTCCCGTGTGTGCGCCCGGGTTGGCAAGGAAGAACCGGCGGAACTCGGCGGCGATCTCAGCGGCATCACCGACGGTGAACATCAGCGCTGCGCCCGGGAACGCGCGCATCTTCGCTCCCGGGATGGCGGCGGCCAGGTAGCGGGCAGAAGACGGCAGTGGCGATGTGCCTTCACTGCGGTAGGCCACGAGGACCGGGCACTGGATGCGCGGCAGCGAGCCAGAGATGTCGCTGGCGAGGTAGTTCGCCATCACCCGATCGTAAATGTCGACGGAGGCCGACTCGCGCATGATGGCGGCCATCCGATGGGCGGCCCCGGCGTTCTCCCAGCCGGCGATGACAGCGTGTGCGGCCGCTTCGGAGAAGAGCGCCCAATCGCTGTGGGCGAGCGTCAAGAGGGCTTCGAAACTCCGCGTGCGCATCTCGTCGCCGCGAGAGACGCCGCACCAGAGGAGCAGGCTCGCGACCCGTTCGGGGTGGCGCGCGGCGAAGGTCAGGGCTGCGGGCGCGGCCTGGACCGGCGCGAGCAGGCCGAACCGCTCGATACCGGCGCGGTCAACCACTGAGCAGAGGTCTTCGACCATCTCCTCGAGTGAGAACTCCGCGGCGGGCGCCCAGGAAAGCCCGCAGCCGCGCGAGTCATAGCGCACGAGGCGGATACCCTCACCAGCGAGGGATTCGTACCAGCAGCGCCAGTCGGGGTCGGCCCACTCCATCTGGATGTGCGTGAACGGGATCGTCGGCATCTGGACGACGGGAAGGCCGTCGCCGAACTGCCAGAAAGCAATGCTGGCCTCTCCGCTGGCCGGGGCGTACTGAATGCGCGGATCCACCGCGCTATTCTACGCGGCTGGCAAGCCCGGCCCGGGGATCAGCCGGCTGCCGGTCCCTGGACCAGGACGGGCCGCGCCGAGGTGCGCATGAGGGCCTCGGTGACGCTGCCGGCAAGGAGGTGGCGCAGCCCGGTGCGCCCATGGGTGGCCATCACGATGACGTCGGCGTCGAGTTCATCGGCGAGGTCCTTGATGGCTTCGGCGGCGTTCGAGACGTGGAGGACGTGGATGAATGACGCGGCGTGGGGAACTTCGCGGGCGGCGATCTCCACCAGGCGGGCTCTCGTCTCTATGGTGTCGCGGTCCATGGCTTCGCCGCGCGATTCGACGATGCGCGGGAGCGGGGCCGTGACGGCAGACTTGCCGACAGTGACGGACGGCGGCTCGGAGAGGCTGTGGTCCTGGCGGCCGTGGACGGCGCGGGGGTCACGCACTTCGAGCAGGTGAATTTCGAATTCAGGCTGGAGACCGAGCAGCTTCCTCACGGTCTCGAAGATTCGCAGCGAATTTTCGCTGCCATCCAGCGGCACGAGCGCCTTCATGGAGGTCGCCTCCTTTACCTGTTCGGAACGATCTTGCGCGGGTTGAGGCGGCGCCGGGAGAGACCAACGGGCAGTCCACAACGTCCTTGAGGGATCGTTATCGCGAAAACGTGATGGAAATTCTTTCAAAATTGCCTTGCGGTCGATCTGAGCAAGTGCTAAAAATAGTGCGGGTCGCGCTGGATGCTGTGTCCGCTCCACACATCCACCGGCCCCTTTTTGTTGTCCCTCGGGCGTTGGCTTCTTCCCCCCACCCTTCGTACACTTCACGGCGATGAAGACTCGCCTGCTCAGCCTGCTCGTTGCCGTCGTCCTCTCAGCCGCCGTGATGCCCGCGACGGCAGCGTTCGCCCAGGAGCATGGCGGCGGGGAATCCGCGACCTCCAACAGCCCAAAGTGGTCTGACGTGAAGGAAGTCGCTACGTGGTCCATCGTCGGCGTGGGCACCGGCGCTGTGGTGCTCGGGGTGTTCTACACGCTGAAGCGGAAGGTTGGCGGCTTCCCGGAAAACCCCACGTGGGTCGCGCCAATCACGATCATGCAGTCGAAAGACTTCCTCAGCGAAGACAACATGCCCGACGCGGGTGGTCACGACAGCCACGCGCCGGCGCATTAACCGCAGCCTTCCGAACCGATCTTTACCGTTCGCGGCTACTTCCGCCTGAAGGATTGCCGCCATGTACCTCGTGAACGGCCGCACGCTCGAACGCATCGACGAGCACCTCGTCTAATACCTCTCCCGGCCCCGGCCGGTGCATCTGGATCTTGGCGCCGGTGACGGCCGGTACGCAGCAGCGCTGGCGAAGGCAGACCCGGCCACGCTGCACGTCGCGGTCGAGCCGAACCATGCCTCGACGGTCGAGGCTTCGCGGGCGGCCGTGCGCGGTTCGCCGGCTGCGCCGAACCCGGTCTTCCTTCTCGGCTCATGGAGCGAACTGCCGGGCCCGCTCCCCGAGGCATCGCGGATAACGGTACTGTTCCCGTGGGGGAGCTTGTTGCAGGCGGTGGCGACGGCAAACCCGGAGTTGGTCGATCGGCTTCGAGCTGTCGCGACGCCGGACGCACGCCTCGAAATCGTGACCGCTATTGAGCCAGCGACAGACCGAAGCGAGTTGCGCCGCCTGAGCCTCGACGGGTTCACGCCGGAAGCCATGGCCACGGCATGGCGCGAGCGCGGGTTCGCGGTTGAACAGACGGCGCTCGACCCGAGCCACGCCTACCAGACCACCTGGTGGCGGCGGATCCGGCGCACACCGGGGCGCACGGCGACCCTGACGCAGGTCACACTGCCTGGTCAGGCTCCCCCGGTTCGACGTGGGCAACGGCGTTCGCGCTGATGAGCGCATCCCGCATCTGGCCCGCGAGGTCCGACATGCCGCCCGGCGTGTAGGGCACGAAAATCGTGTTCGCACGGGACGACGCGCCGATTTCCTTCACCGTGTCGTAGTGCTGTGTCATCAGGACGAGTTGCATGATGCTCTCGGGCGAAGTGCCGCTGATGCTCTGGGCGAACTGGTCCACGGATTCGCGCAGGCCATCGATGATCGCGCGGCGCTGGTCGGCGATGCCGCGCCCCTGGAGCGCCTTGCTCTCTGCTTCGGCTTCGGCCGCTTTCACCTTCAAGATCTTGTCCGCTTCGCCGCGCTCCTGGGCTGCCTCACGGAGGCGCTTGGCGGCGTTGATTTCGTTCATCGACTCCTTGACCTTCTTGTCGGGGTCGATATCGGTGACGAGGGCCTGGACGATGATGTAGCCGAAGGTGTCCATCTCGCCGGAGAGTTCCTCTTTGACGGCGATGGCGACTTCGTCCTTGCGTTCGAAGACGTCGTCGAGCTCCATCTTCGGGACGCGGGCGCGGACGACGTCGAAGACGTAAGCAGTGATCTGCACGGTCGGCTGGTCGAGGCGGTAGAAGGCGTCGTAGACCTTGGACGGGAGCACCATGTACTGCACGGCGACGATGATGTGGACGAACACGTTGTCGAGGGTTTTCGTTTCGACGGTGACATCGAGTTGCTGGACGCGGAGGTTGATGCGGCCGGCGACGCGCTCGATGAAGGGGACTTTCAGGTTCAGGCCGGGTGTGGCGACGCGGCGGAACTTGCCGAACCGCTCGACCACCGCAGACGTCTGTTGTTCGACGGTGAAGAACGAAGAGAAGAGCGCGATCAGCGCGATGAGGGCAATCACCCCGAGGACGATTAAGACTCCCACCCTGTGTCTGCCTTTCGCCGCATGCGGCACTACGGAGTTGGGCGAGAGTATAGCGAAGAGCGAGGACATGCCTGCGGCGCGGGACGATGGTCAGAGCAGCGCCTGGCGGTATTGGGATAGGAGGCGTTCGAGCTCGGCCTCCGGGTTGCGCAGCCACGCGGGGGCAAAGACGCGGTGGACGTTCCAGCCCATGCGTTCGAGGGCGGCTCTCCGCCCAAGCTCGCGGTCACGGGCCGAAGGGGCTGCGTAGTAGGCCGGGCCGTCGCATTCGACGGCGAGCACGAAACGCTCGCGATCCGCAGGATGGCGGACGCCGATGTCGACCTGGTAGCCGCCGACGCCAACCCGCGCTTCGCAATCGAGGCCCTGTCCGCGAAGAGCCTCGATGAGCACGGCCGGGAACAGCCCCATGCCGCTGCTGCTGGCCGGTGTTTCGATGGCAGGGAGCGCGGCGGGGCCGCGTTCGGCGTAGTCGAGGTAGTCCCGCAGGCGGAGTGCGCCGGTGGACCCGGCCCGCGACGAGTCGACGTCGCCAGCGTGGAGGCTGGTCACGAGGACCGTCTTCCAGCGGGCGCGGGTGATCGCGACGTTGAGGCGGCGCTCGCCCTTCTCCTGCCCGAGGGGGCCGAAGTTCATGAACATGCGGCCGTCGGAATCCTTGCCGTAGCCGACGCTGAGGAACATGACGTCCGACTCATCGCCCTGGACGGTCTCGAGGTTGCGGACGAGGCCGCCAGATTCAACCCAGCCGCGAACCAGCGGATCCAGCGCGGCGGCGGCGTCGAGTTGTTCGAGGATCTCCGACTGCTGGGCGAGCGACATCGCAGTCACCGAGAGCTGGCGCCCGGACGGGCCGTGCGCGAGCTCTTCGCGGAGGAGTTCGATGACGCGCCTGGCCTCGGCCGGGTTGGCGCGGGACTTGCCGCGCCCGTAGACGCCGTCGGACACGAACTGGAACTGGACGCCGGAGTCCGGGCGCACGCCCCAGGCGTCGGGAAAGGCGATGAGGCGTCCATCGTAGAAGTAGGCGTTCGAGAAGGCGATGAGGGCTTCGTCGCGCGAGCGGTAGTGGGCGCGAAGCATGGTCGATGGGAGCAGCGGCGCGGCTTCGTCGAGGATGCTCTCGAAGGTCACCTCATCGTCGTCATCGGTGGCCGCGCTGATCTCCTTGCTGAAGAAGCTCGTGGGCGGCATCTGCTTCGAGTCGCCGACGATGATGGCCTGGGGCGCAAGGCTGAGCGCAACGACGAGGTCGGGCGTCGGGATCATGCTCGCCTCGTCGACGATGACGGCATCGAAGCGGTAGGTGCGGCCGTCGCCGTGGCAGAGGTACTGAGCGGCGGCAAGCGGGCTCATGAGCAGGCAGGGCTTGAGCGTCTGGACGGCCTCGCGGCTGTTGCCGAGCATGGTGCGGAGGGCGGGCCGGCGCTTCGCGTGAGCGTACTTCACGAGGGCGGCCATCGACGGATGGTTCGCGCTGCGCGGGCGGCCGTCGCGGACCGTGTAGAGCACGTTTCCGCGGCCCCAGCCGATCATTTCGGAATCAAGCCGGGCGAACGATTCGACGAGCCGGTCGTGCTGATCCGGCGTGCGCGCGAGTTCGCCGGCTGCGAGTTGGCGGGCCCATGCCCCGTAGACCGTGGCCGGGACGACGGCGCCCAGCTGGCGGTGCGTCGCAGCGTGGGCCAGGAGGGTTGCGAACGCCTCGCGCATCTCCAGCGGTTCGAGCCTGCCAAGGACTGCTGCCATCCGCACGAGCGAGCCAAAGCGGTCCATGCCCGGGAGCAGCATGGCAGCCCACTCGCTGATCTCGCCCACGGCGGCGTCAGCGGGGGCGTTCGGACCAAAGGATTCGGCGCAAACAGCGAGGGCGGCCCGCACATCCCGCACGCCGGCGGCAAGCTGGCTGCCGGTCTCCCCTTCACCGCCGGTCTCGCGGTAGCCGGCTTCGAGGTAGCGCTGGTAGTCGGCCCGCGCCCCGTAGAACCCCGGGCTGACGAAGCGGAGAAACGAACGGGCGCGCCGCCGGTACTCGCCGACGTCGGTCAGCCGCCGTGCAAGGGTTTCAAGCTCGGCAACCGTGTGTGCGCTTGCTGGCGGGTGTGACGGCCCGAGGACCGGCGCCAGGAGCTGTCCGGCGGTCTCGCTCGATGAAGCGAGCGTCTCGAGGGCGGCCCGAAGACGGGGCTCGAGGTCATTGGCCCCGGCTGGCGGTGCGAAATGCACCCACGGGCCGGCGAGAAGCGCAAGGTCATCTGGAGCGAAGGCGTCGAGTTCCTTCGCGGCGTCCGTCACGTCGTCGAGCCAGAAACGCGAGCGGTCCGCGATTGGCGGCACGGGGACGCCTTCGCGGAAGTCAGCAGCAACGTGGATCGCGCGCGAGGTGACCTCGTAGGCGTTCGTCCAGCCCTCGGCGCCGAGCGGTTCGGCGAGGCTGTCGGCGTAGGCGTTCAGGCGCTGGCGGAGTTCGCCATAGCGCGCCGGGAGGGCGGCTTCCGGCTTCGGCGGGAGCGGGCCGGCGTCCAGCGTGCCGACGATCTCCTTGATGACCTGGGCCTTGGCGTCGGCCCGGTTCGTTGCACCGGCGTTGGAGGCGAGGTGGAGGACCGCTTCGCCGAGCCCGGCCTCGCGCAGGTTGTCGAGCACGACTTCACGGGCGACGCGCTTTTCGGCGACGAAGAGCACACGTTTCCGCTGGGCCAGGAGCTCCGCAATGATGTTCGTGATGGTCTGGCTCTTGCCGGTGCCGGGAGGACCTTCGATGACGAGCGAAGAGCCGGAGGCCGCCATCGCCACCGCCTGGAGCTGGTAGGCGTCAGCATCGACAACGAGGCGCATTGCCCCCGGCGCGAGCTGGCGGTCCACCGGTACTTCGGGGGCTTCGGGAATCTCCGGCAGCGCGTCCTCGCCGGCAAGGGCGCGAAGAATGGGGTGTTCAGCCAACTCGGGCAGCCGCCGGTCGATCTCGTCGACCATGGCCAGCTTGGCGAAGGCGAAGACGTCGACCACCGGGCCGTCGACCTCGACCAACCAGCCGGGCTGCTGCTTCACGACCTCCCGAACGCGGTCGAGGAATGCCGCGAGCGTGGGAAAGGCGGGCTCGCCCGCGGCGTCTTCGAGTTCGGGCAGGCGGAGGCCGAGCTGGGACGCCAGCAGGTAGGACAGCGACGGGTTCACCTCGGCGGGGTCATCGGCAGCGGCCTGGAGGCGGACTTCCTTTGCCTGCCGGTCGTACGCGAGATCCACCGGGGCGAGGACGAGCGGTGAGCGCAGTTCGTGGCCGTCCGGGTCAATCCACTGGAGCCAGCCGAGGGCGAGGAAGAGCACCTGGATTCCCTGCTCGCGGTCAGCGAGGCGGGCGCGGTCCGCAAGGCCAGCCGCGGCGGCGAAGGCCGCGATGGCGCGTTCGTCTTCGGCCGGGTTGGCCGCATCGGGCGCGAAGTTGCGCGCGTTGAACGAGACTTCGCCGTCCACCGTGACCATTTGCTCGAACAGGTCTTCGGGTGAGGCGGGGAGCGCGAGGGCGCGGGCCGAACGGTAGTGGATCGCCCGGTTCCGGCGCGTTACGTCGAGCAGTTCCCGCTTCCACTGGTCGGCTTTCGTGCGGAACCGCTCGGACACCGGTTCGGCCTTAGGCTCGACGGGCTGAGGCGCAGCGGTCGGCGTGTCTTCGTCCGCGTGGCGAAACCCAAAGTTGACCACCGGCTCTTTGAACTCCCTGGGCATGCAGAGCGAGTGTACCAACCGTCCCGCCTACGCTTCGCGGCGCGCCGCCGGGGGTGAATCGCGGCAGCCTGCGCGGGCTAGTAGAGTTGGCTGGAGATGACTCGAACTGTCCTGGCCGCCGACTTCGGGGGCACCCACCTTCGTGCCGCCCTTGTCAGCGAGGCCGGCGAAATCCTGACCCGCGTTGACCATGCCACGCCCGAGGAAGCGACCCCGCAGAGCGTGATCGCCCGCGTGGTCGACCTGCTTGCCGAAGCCGCTGAAGCGGGTTCGCCACGGCCTGCCGCCGCCTGCATCGCTACCGCCGGGCTGATCAACGCGGACGAAGGAAAGGTGATCCTCGCACCGAATATCCCGGGCTTCCGCAACCTCGTCCTGACGACACCCGTGTCCGAGCGTCTCGGCGTGCCCGCGTTCATCGAAAACGACGCGAGCGCGGCCGCACTCGGCGAGTTCCGGTTCGGAGCAGGCAAGGGCACGCGCCACCTCCTCCATGCGACGCTCGGAACCGGCATCGGCGGCGGGATCGTGATCGACGGCAAGCTATACCGGGGCGCGAAGGGCCTCGCCGGCGAAATCGGGCACATCATCCTGAACCCGGCAGGTCCGAAGTGTAACTGTGGCTCACGGGGCTGCCTCGAAGCGATGGTCAGCGGCGTCGCCTTCGCGGACCGTGCGCGGCGGATCCTCGACCAGGGCAAGTCACGCGTGCTGCACGAGATTGTCGGCTACGAAGACCCGTCGGCGACGCACCTGTACATCGCAGCGACCAAGGGCGACGCCCTCTGCGAGGCGGAGATCCGGCATGGCGGGCACCTGCTCGGGCTGGGCCTCGGCAGCCTTGTCAATGTGCTCAACCCGGACGCGGTGACGCTCAGCGGGGGCCTGCTGGCGATGGGCGAGATGCTGGTGCGGCCGATGCGCGAAGCGATGTACTCGCTGGCCTACGGGCCTGCCGCGGGGACGCTGATCCGGCTCAGCACCCTGGGCGAAGACGCCGGGCTGCTGGGCGCTGCGGCGGTCGCGTTCGAACGCCTGGACGGCTAACGAAAACCCGGGACGTCAGCATCGACGGCCCCACTGCGTGACCTGCTTCACATTCGCATACAGCAGATCGCAACAGCGTCATAGTGACATGACGTAAGACATTTCTCAGACAGATTTTGCACCCCGTTTACCGAGAATAAGGGATATCCCGGTCGTTCGTTCCTTTCCCCCGCACTTACCTTCGAGACAGGTGGGTTTTGGGAGGATGTGTGAGCAAATTCACCAGGGTTGCGTGCGCGCTGGCCGCGTTCGCCACCTTCGCGCTGATGACCGCAGCCGCTTCTCCGGCGGCCCAGGCATCGGGCTCATGTGACGTTACCGACCTTTCGATCGACAGCGAGGAGCAGAGCTTCCTCCAACTCATCAACGCCTACCGGGCGAAGAGCAACCTTGCGCCGCTGACGCTCGACCCGGCGCTGAACCGGGCGGCGACGTGGATGGCGACGGACCTGGCTTCGCGCCAGGGTTTCAGCCACACCGACTCGCTCGGACGGTCGCCGTGGGTGCGCATGCCGGACTGCGGAGTCTCCTGGCCGGGCGGTGAGAACCTGGCCGCCGGGAGCAATTATTCGTCCGCCCAGTCCGCGCTTTCGGCGTGGATCAATTCGCCATCGCACCGCGACGTGATGCTGACGGCGACCTTCAAGACCATCGGCATCTCCCGCGTGTACCGCGAGGGTTCGTACTACGGATGGTACTGGGTGACAGACTTCGGCTATGTGGCGAACGACCCGGCGCCCGCACCAACAGCGACGCCTCAGCCCACACTCGCACCGCCGGCGCCGCAGCCCATCGCACCCGCGAGTTCGTCTGGCCCGGCGCCAATTGCCCCGCCTGCGCCGGTACAGCGGACGTTGAGCCTGGCCAGCGGGTTGTCGTTGGTAACCTGGGAAGGGGACTACCTGTCGCCGGACGAGGTTTTCGGGCCCGCCTCGAACTGGGTGGCGATGGTGTATGTATACGACCTCAACTCGCAGCAGTGGCTGCGGTGGAGTCCCGCGCTGGCGCCGGAGTTGCGGACGCTCACGGAAATGCGGCGGGGCGTGCAGTACTGGGTTATCACCTCACGCGCGGTGGACGTGCCGATCGACTAGCGGCGGTTGCGGCGCGAGCGGGCTGCGGTCTGCATGCGCTCCAGCCGCTTCCGAATCGCCATCGGTTCGACGGTGAGCAGTCCCCGGCCCTGCACCCGCATCTTGCGGCGGCGGGCGTCCAGCTTCTTCGCGCGCTCCTCCCAGCTCACTGGTCGTGATGGTTGGCGTGGACGACGCCCATGTGCTCGTCCAGGTGTTCGACCATGCGGTGCAGTTCCTGGACCTTGCGGTCGAGTTCGTTCAGCCGTTCCCACTCGGGGTCCGGGAGGCGCTGGATAGCGCCGTTCGAGTCATCGTGGAAGGCGACGATGTGGCCCGGGACGCCGACGACGGTCGCGTTTGCGGGCACGTTCGTGACCACCACGGAGCCGGCGCCAATGCGGGCGTTTTCGCCAACTTCGATGCCCCCGATGACTTTCGCCCCCGCGCCGACCACCACACGGTCACGAAGCGTCGGGTGGCGCTTGATCCGCTGGGTGCTGGTGCCGCCGAGGGTGACGCCCTGGTAGAGCATGACGTCATCGCCGATTTCGGCGGTTTCGCCGATGACGACGCCCATGCCGTGGTCGATGAAGAAGCGGCGGCCGATGGTTGCGCCGGGATGGATTTCGATGCCGGTGAAAAAGCGCGCGACGTGCATGATGCCCCGCGGGAGGAGCGGCACATCCCGCCGGTGGAGGGCGTTTGCGATGCGGTGGGCGAGGCGCGCGTGGAAGCCGGGATAGAACAGCGCGACTTCGACGGCGTTGCGGGCCGCGGGGTCGCGGTCCATCGCCGCCTGGATATCTTCGCGGATGCCGGAGAGGAGACTCACAGTTTCACCTTACCGCCTCGGGTTCGCGCCGGACACTCTGCGGCAGCAGGAGCGTTCGCCATCACCGCTTATGATCGTCGCTCATGCCGCGCACGAGCAGCCGCGCACTCTTCATCCTTTCCTGGCCCGAACGCGCCATCCGGGCGCTGACGGCGGGCCTGCTCGGGGGCGTCCACGAAACCGCGCAACTGGTGCTCCCGCGGCTCGTCCGGCGCTCCCGGCTGTACGAGGTGACGGCGAAAAACATGCTGCGCATCGGGATCGAACTCGTCGGAGGCGTCGAACCGGCAGCGCCGGCCGATGGCGCAGCGGCCGCGCCGGGAGCGGGCAAGCTGGCAATCAAGAAAGCCGCGGGCAACGCGGTCGAGTTCGGATCCATCGCCGCCTTCGGGTTCTCACCGTTGTGGCTGCTGGCGGCGGCCTCCGACATCCTCCACGGCTCGCGTACGTACCTCTCCGCGCTCGAAGAAGAGCTGGCGAAGGCGGGCGTCCTCGCCGAGGGCGCGCACTTCGGGTCAGTGGAAGACCTGCTCGGGGCCCTCGAAGGGACCACCGGGACGACCGCCAGCCTCATCGATATGCCGCCGCTGGAACTGCGCGAACTGCGAACGTCAGTGGCAGAACTGCGCAATGACGCGACAAGCCTGCCGACACCGAAGGAGCTCGCGGACCTCTTCGACGGCCTCGTGCGGACGGCGCGGGCGGAAGGGCGGTCGCTGCTGGACGTCTCCACCGGCGTTGGGCTGGCGTTTCTCACGTCGGCCCGGAACGTCGGCCGCGACCACGTCTTCGCACCCTACCGTGAGGACTGGAAGCCGCTGCGCGACGAGGGTTTTGGGGCGTACGCCGCACGGGTTGCCGGGCCGTACCGGCGGGCCATCGGGGGTCACTTCGACGCGGGCAGGCAGTCGTGGACGGAGCGGTTCGTGGAGGAGGTTCGGGCGAGAGACTGGCGCCGCCCGTGGCGGAGGAAATCGGTCGGCTAGGCTTCGTACTCTTCGCGGCCGCCGTTTTCGGGGATGCCGGTGAGGCGTGCAGGGATCCAGTCGGCAAGCAGTTCGTCGATACGGCCCTTCGCCTGGACGAGGGAGTGGCCGGCCTCTGCGTAGAGGACGATGCGCTTCGGTTCGAGCGCGCGGCGGTAGATGTCCTCGCTCGCTTCGTGGCTGAGCACCGAATCGGACATGCCGTGGACGAGGAGCAGGGGCCTGTTCAGGTTCTCCACCTGGCGGGTGCCGTAGAGCTGGGGGGACATGGAGACAACGCCGCGCACCATGGGGTGGAGTTCGCCGGCCTTGATGACGACCGCTCCGCCGAAGCTGTGGCCGACGAGCAGGAGGTCAGTCGCGCCGATGCCCTTGAGGAACGAACAGCCGGCGAGCGCGTCGAGGACGCACTCCTCGAAGTCGTTGGGCTTGCGGTACTCGACGCGGAGGACGGTGACCTTCGCAGAAGAAAGCAGGAGCGGGAGACGTGCGTAGAGGCTGTCCGCGGGGCCATCGAGACCGCCCATGGCGCCGCCGACACAGACCACCGCGGTCGTGCCGCCCTCTACGGGGTGGAGGATCCCCTCGATTGGGCCGCGCGTTGTTTCGAGGCGGACACGGAGCGTATCCGGGCCGTCGAGCGGCTGTGCGGCCACGCGGAGGACGCGCAGATCGAGGTCCTCCGCGGGCTCTTCGGGTTCATCCCACATGTTTCCAGGCACATTTGTACTATACGTTGTCAGGCCGCTGCCCGGATTCATGGGACGTGGGCCAGCACCTTCCCATTGGTTAAGCGCCTGCTAGGATGCTGACATCCCGGGCCGGCCCGGTTTACCAGACCACACCCCAGGAAGGAGGAACGGCTACGCATGTGCGGAATCTCCGGCATCCTGCGCGCAGGTGGCGAACCCGTTCCTCCCGGCCTGATCGACGCAATGATTGCGACGCTCCGCCACCGGGGTCCGGACGGCGAGGGAACGTACTTCGCGCCGGGGATCGCGTTTGGACACACGCGCCTTGCCATCCTCGACCTGTCTTCGGCCTCGGACCAGCCGTTCATCGACGATGAGGCCGGTCTTGCCCTGAGCTTCAACGGTGAGATCTACAACTACCTCGAACTGCGCGATGAGTTAAAGGCGCTCGGCCAGAGCTTCCGTTCGGCCGGGGATACGGAAGTGCTCCTCCGGGCGTACCAGCAGTGGGGCGCCGCGTGCCTGGCGAAGCTGAACGGCATGTTCGCCTTCGCCCTCTGGGACGCGAACAAGCGGAGACTGCTCCTCGCCCGGGACCGGTTCGGCGAGAAGCCGCTCTACATCGCGCGGTCGGCGAAGGGGCTGGTGTTCGCGAGCGAGATGAAGGCGATCCTCGCGGCCCGGCCCGAACTGCGGACACCGAACGAGCGCGCCATCTACCGTTACCTCGCACGCGGGGACCTCGACCTCGACCACGAAAGCTTCTTCGCGGGGATCGAAAGCCTGCCCGGCGGCTGCTACCTCGAATTGGACAGCGAAGGCCGCGGCGACGTCCGGCGGTACTGGGAACCACGGGAGGAGAAGGCGCCTGCCTCCCGGGCCGAAGCGGTCGAGCGCTTCCGCGAATTGCTGTTCGACAGCGTGCGCATCCGCCTGCGCAGTGATGTACCGGTGGGCAGCAGCCTCAGCGGCGGGCTCGATTCGTCCAGCATCGTCTCCACGATCCATGCGGAGAAGACGACCCGGTCGGTGCACCAGAAGACCTTCAGCGCGCGCTTCCATTCGAAGGCGCATGACGAGGGCCGCTTCATCGAAGTGGTCACCTACCGCGTAGAGGCTGACTCGCACGACGTCTGGGTGGAGCCAGAGAAGTTCATCGACGAGTTCGAACTCTTGCAGCACCACCAGGAAGAGCCAATGGCGAGCGCGAGCCCGTTCGCGCAGTGGCTGGTGATGCGACTCGCCCGGGAGAACAACACGACGGTGCTGCTCGACGGGCAGGGCGCGGACGAGATCCTCGCGGGGTATGACCAGGCGCACGGGATGTTCCTCGCGCACTGGCTCCGGCGGGGGCGAATCGATAAGGTGCTGCGCGAAACGGCCAGCTACGGCCGGCGATACCGATCGCTGCGCGAGCCGCTCCAGTTCGCGGCGTACTACTCGCTGCCCGGAGGATTCCGGGACCGGCTGGTGGAGCGCTACTACCGTTCGGCCTCGGTGGTTTCGGCAGAGTTGCACCGGCGGTTCGCACCGGCCCACGTCGATGCGCCGGCGCCATTCCCGGACCGGCTGCGGAACGAACTGGTGCGCTGGCAGACAACGACGCAGTTGCCGGAGTTCTTGCGCTATGCCGACCGCAACAGCATGGCCTTCAGCCGCGAGGTGCGTCTGCCGTTCCTTGACCACCGCCTCGCCGAGTTCTGCTTCGGGCTTCCGCCGGACCTGCTGCTCAAGGGTGCGACGACCAAGGTCATCCTGCGGGATGCGATGCGGGGCATCGTGCCGGACAAGATCCTGGATCGGAAAGACAAGCTGGCCTACGCGCCGCCCCAGCGGCAGTGGAACCACGGCCCGCTGCGCCCCTGGATCCTGGCGATGCTGCAGCGGGCCGCCGGGCGTACCGCGATCTTCAGCGCCGAGGCGGTGCGGGACGTGCAGGCACGTTTCGAAGCGGGTGGCGACGACACGCTGGCGTGGCGGATTGCGAGCACAGAAGCGTGGTTCGGCGCCGTGGTCGAACGGAGCCCCGGGGGCGCCGGTTCAGGGGCAGAACGAACGGCCATAAGCTGGTAACCTCGGTCTCTGTAACCGAACACGATTCGAACGCTGTTCGAGTGCGTGCTTTCGCAACACTCTGGAAAAGGAACATCTACATTGGCAGTTTCATTCGAAGGCCAGGTTGCCCTGGTCACCGGCGCGGGCGCCGGACTCGGCCGGGCGTACGCCCTTGACCTCGCCGCGCGCGGCGCGAAGGTCGTCGTCAACGACCTCGGCGGGGACCCGCATGGCCAGGGCGAGAACCGCGCAGCCGCCCAGAAGGTCGTCGACGAAATCAAGGCGGCCGGCGGCGAGGCGACCCCGAACTACAACTCGGTGGCGGACTACGACGGCGGCTTCAACATGGTGAAGACCGCGATCGACACCTACGGGCGGCTCGATGTGGTCATCTGCAACGCCGGCATCCTGCGCGACGTGGCTTTCCACAACATGAGCGAAGACGACTGGGACAAGGTGTTCGCAGTCCACATCAAGGGTTCGTTCACGGTTCTCCGTGCGGCCTGGCCGGTGTTCCGCCAGCAGTCCTACGGGCGCGTGATCCTGACGACCTCATCGTCGGGCATCTACGGGCAGTTCGGGCAGGCCAACTACGGCTCCGCCAAGACCGCGATGCTGGGCCTGATGAATGTGCTGAAGCAGGAAGGCGCCAAGTACAACGTCAACGTCAACACCATCGCCCCGGTGGCCGGCACGCGCCTGACCCAGACGGTCATGCCGCAAGAGATGGTGGACCGGCTGAAGCCGGAACTCGTCGCCCCGGCAGTGGTCTACATGGCTTCGAAGGACTGCGAAGACAGCGGCCTGATCATCGAAGCGGGCGCGGGCAACTTCAACCGGGCCACGATTGTGAAGGGCCCCGGCCTCCAGCCCGGCATGACCGATACGAAGACGGCCGAATGGTGCCAGGAGAACTGGGCGGCAATCACGAGCCTCGAAGGCGCGGAGCCGATGTGGCGCACCGGCCAGACGCTGAAGGCGTACCTCGCGGAGAAGGCCAAGGCCTGATTCCCGGCGACCAGCCGGCTGAGCGTCTCAGCCCGCGTGGCGGTTGCGGTTGCGGGCCTCCCGGTAGGCCTCGGCGAAGTCCTTCATCTCGCCGTCGGGGTAGTAATCCTTCACAAGGTGCTGACGCAGGCCGCGCGAGTCCCCGGCGTGGATGCCGCGCTGGCTCGGGAGGCTGCGCGAGCGTTCGGGCACGAGGTCTCCGCCGGCGACGCTGAGGAACTCGAGCGGGCCGCGGAAGCGGGTGGCGTCGTACTCCAGGGCGCTCACCTCCACGGTCACATAGAGCGGCACCTTCATGTTCGAACTGGCCTTGAGCGGCCGGTTGCTGACGGCGAGGGCGAGCCGGTCGGCATAGAGCGATGCCTGGCGGCCGCTGCACTGGAGGAGGGTGATGGCGAACGTCGATTCATCGAGGCGGGCAACGAAGTCCGATGCGCGCGTGATGCGGCGAAGGGTTTCGACAACGTGGTCGATGGCTTGCTTTGCGGTGCCGGCGCCCCACGAACTGCGGATCTCTTCGAACTGGCCAATCTTGACGACGGCCAGGGTGAGCGCGTGGGAATAGCGCTCGGAGCGGGCGATGTCGCGGGAGAGCGTGTCGATGAGCTGGCTGCGGGTCGGCAGTCCGGTCGCCCGGTCGATAGCTGAGTCTTCATTGTCGTCACGGGTGTCATGGTTGCCCGGCGAAAGCGCGCGTACACCGTGAAAGACGAATGCGCTGAGCCCGGCCGTGGAAGCCATGAGGATGAGGCCGAGCGTGCCGGAGAACTTCAGGGCGACGCCAGCTTCCCCCACGAGGAGGACAACGCCGAGCGCGACAACAGCGCGGCGCATGACCGCGAAGCGCCGCTCGGGCCCTTGCGGGATGTCCACCATGGAGTGCAGCCAGCGGCGCAACGTTCGACTCATTACACCTTCCCGCGCCCTGCTTCGGTGCGCGTTCGGAGGAATTATCGGCGATAAACGGGGCGAAAATGGTCGACAGGCGGTGTCCGCCGGTGAGGGTTCCGTTACATGAGCGTGACCATCCGGCTCATGGACGGTGGCCGGACGGCCATTGCGAAAGAATCGGACCGGGTGTAGGTTCCCGCTCAGAACAATTGCTGTTCGGGATCGCTGGGGGTGCCCTCGCGGGCTGAGATCAGACCCCTTGAACCTGACCACGTTTATACGTGCGGAGGAAAGCGATCGGAACCGGCGCAGAGTGCGTACGGAGTCCGGCTTTCCGGGCTCCTTTTTGTTGGCCCGGAGGTCTCCCGGCCCTCGGGCAGCGAGAAGGAGTCCCCGCCGTGCGAAGGCTCGCGCTGCTCTTGCTCACTCTTGCTTCCATCTTCCTCCTTGCCAGTTGCGGCGACGATTCGGATGGCAAGACACTCACCGTCGTCACCCACGATTCATTCAACCTCAGCGAAGACCTGGTCAAACAGTTCGAACGCGATAACGGCGTGACGGTGAAGCTGCTGCCTCGCGGCGACGCAGGGTCGATGCTGACTGCGCTCATCCTCACGAAGAAGAACCCCGAGGGGGACGTCGCGTTCGGCGTGGACAACACGCTGCTCGCGCGGGCGTTGAAAGAGGGCGTGTTCGCGCCGTATTCCTCGCCGCTCCTGGGGCGCGTGCCAAACGAGTTCCAGTCCGAGGGCGCGAACTTTGTCACGCCGGTCGATTACAGTTACGTCAACTTTAACAATGACATCGCGCGCCTGAAGGAGCTGAAGCTCGACCCGCCGAAGCGGCTCGAGGACCTGCTGGACCCGAAGTACAAGGGACTGACCGTGGTCGAAAACCCGGCTTCGTCGTCGCCTGGGCTGGCGTTCCTGCTCGCCACGGTGGACTACTTCGGCGAGGGCAAGTACCTCGACTGGTGGGCGGGCATGCGTGCGAACGGACTGCAGGTGGCCGATGGCTGGGAGACGGCTTACAACACGAATTTCTCGCTCCACGGCGGCAGCCAGCCGATCGTATTGAGCTACGCGACCAGCCCGGCGTTCGAACAACTCTTCGCCGACCCGCCGAGGCCGGATGCGCCCACCGCGAATATCCTCGCGGACAAGGCCGTGTTCCGGCAGGTGGAGTACATCGGCGTGCTGAAGGGCACGAAGAACGAGACGCTCGCGCACAAGTTCATCGACTTCATGCTGAGCGTGCCGGTGCAGGAGGACCTCCCGGGGCAGATGGCGGTATACCCGGTCAACAGCGAAGCGAAGACCCCGGAGGCGTTCGCAGCGTTTTCGAAGGTGACCGTCGCGCCGGCGAACATCCCGGCGGCAGTCATCGCTGAGAAGAGCCAGCAGTGGATCGCAGACTGGACGCGCGTGGTGCTGCGGTGAGGATCGATGCCAGGACCCGGGCTGTATGGCTGGCGCTCCCGGCGCTGGCGCTGATCGGGCTGTTCCTCATCTACCCGCTGGCCGAGGTCCTGCGCGTCTCGTTCGCCCGCGGGGAGAGCCTTTCGCCGCTGTTCGAAGACAACTACTTCGCAGGGCGGCTGTGGTTCAGCGCGTGGCAGGCGGCCCTTTCGACAGCGCTTTCGCTGGCGCTGGCGATCCCGCTCGCGTGGGTGTTTGCGTGCCACCGGTTCCCCGGCAAAGGCACTCTGGAAGCGCTCCTGCTCGTGCCGTTCGTCCTGCCGACGATCGTCGTGGCGGTCGCGTTCACGGCCCTGGTTGGCCCGCGCGGGGCGCTCAACGTCGCGCTGATGAAGCTGCCCGGTGTTTCGAATCCACCGATCGACCTGATGAACACGCTCTGGGCGATTCTGCTCGCGCACGTGTTCTACAACGCGGCGTTTTGCGCGCGGATCATCGCGACGAACTGGAGGGCGATCGACCCGCGGACGGAAGATGCCGCGCGGATGCTCGGCGCGGGCGCGCGCCAGCGGTTCCTCGCGGTGACCCTGCCGCAGCTGCGCAACGGCATCCTCGCGGCGGGGGCGCTCGCGTTCTTGTTCTGTTTCACCAGTTTCGGCGTCGTGCTGATCCTCGGCGGGCCGAAGTACAGCACGCTCGAAACCGAGATCTACCGGGAATCACTCTTCCTCTTCCGGCTGCCGATTGCGGCGATTCTCGCCATTGTCCAGATGGCGGTGACGTTCTCCGCGGTCGCCATCAGCACGCGGCTGCAGTCACGCGTACCGGGTGGTTCGCACGGGCGGCGGGAGTCTGCGTTCACACGGGAGACACTCGTGGCAGGATCGGCTGTCCTCGTAGTCGCCGGTCTGCTGACGCTGGCGCCGCTGGCAGCGTTGGTCGAACGCTCGCTCCATGCAGGGGACGGTTATTCGCTGCGTTACTACACGATGCTCGACGAGAACGTTCGCGGGCAGGCGCTCTTCGTGGCGCCGATCGAGGCCGTCCGCAACTCGCTGGTGTTCGCGGTCTGCACGGCGCTCATCGCGCTGCCAGTGGGCGGCCTTGCCGCGCTCGCGGCGGTGAGGGCACGGTCGACACTCGTCGAGACGCTCGTCCAGCTGCCGCTCGGGGTGTCGGCGGTCACCCTCGGGCTCGGGCTGCTCATCAGCTTCGATACGCCTCCGTTGAACCTGCGGGCGAGCCCCGCGCTCATCGTCTTCGCCCACAGCCTGGTGGCCACGCCGTTCGTAGCCCGGACGCTGACGGCGCGGCTGCGGTCGATGGACCCCCGGCTCCGTGACGCGGCGGCGATGCTCGGCGCCGGGCCGCTGACCACCTTCCTGCGGGTCGAACTCCCGATGCTCTCGGGGGCGCTCGCGGTCGCGGCGACCATCGCGTTCGCAACTTCGATGGGCGAATTCGGGGCGACGCTGCTGATTGCGCGGCCGGAGTACCCGACCATCCCGGTGGCGATCTACCGGTACCTCGGCCAGCCTGGCGCGACGAACTTCGGGCAGGCGCTGGCGATGAGCACCATCCTGATGGCGGTCACCGCGAGCGCGTTCTTTGCCATCACGCGCGCCGGCGGCCGGGACGCGCGCTTCTGATGGCCACGCTCGAAATAACCGGGGTCCGCTTCGAAGCCGGGGGACGCGCCATCCTCCGCGACGTGAACCTCGCGGTCGCCGAAGAAGAGACGGTTGCTCTCCTCGGCCCGAGCGGATCCGGGAAGACGACGCTCCTGCGGATGGTCGCGGGTCTCGATCAGCCTTCCGCGGGGAGCATCACCTTCGACGGCCAGGACCTCCGCGGCGTTCCTGCGCACCGGCGCGGGTTTGGGATGATGTTCCAGGACCACGCGCTCTTCCCCCACATGGACGTGGCCGCGAACGTGGACTTCGGGCTGAAGCAGGCCGGCTGGCCCGCGGCGAAACGCGAGGCGCGCCGCTCCGAAGTGCTCCGGCTCGTGGGCATGGAGGGGTTCGAGTGGCGCAGCATCGAGCGACTGAGCGGGGGGGAACGCCAGCGTATCGCCCTCGCGCGCACCCTTGCGCCGGAACCGAAGCTGCTCATGCTCGATGAACCACTCGGGTCACTCGACCGTGGGCTGCGCGAACGGCTGGCGTCTGAACTGCGGGAGATCCTCGGAGCGCTGCGCGTCCCGGCGCTGTACGTCACGCACGACCAGTTCGAAGCGTTCACGGTGGCGGACCGGCTCGCGATCATGAACGAAGGCCGCGTCGTGCGGACCGGCTCGCCGCGCGAACTCTGGGACGAACCGGGGACGGAGTTCGTCGCGCGGTTCCTCGGGATGGAGAACATCCTGCCCGCAGCAACGGTGCCCGGGCTCGCCGGGGAATCAGAAGCCACGGGGGACGGCCTCGTGCTGGTCCGGGCCGAGGGTGCATTGTTAGCGGATGACCCGGGGCCCGGCGTGGTCAGCGGCACGGTGGTTTCGCTGCACTTTCACGGGGCCTCGACGGAGCTGCGGTTGCGCGTCGCGGGCACGGAACTCTCGTTCGAACTGCCGTCCGGCAGCGACCTGCCGGCGGAGGGCGCCGTCGCGCACATCCGTCCGCCGCGAATCCAGCGGGTCGAGCCGGGAGAAGGCGCCCTGCTGTAGGCTAGATTCCCGTGAACGGCCCCCTCGAAGGTATCCGCATCCTCGATTTCACCTGGGCACTGGCCGGACCGTTCGCGACGATGCAGTTCGCTGACCTCGGCGCGGAGGTCGTGAAGGTCGAGTACCCGGAGACGCACGAGAAAGAGCGCGGCTTCGGCCCATACCACGACGGGATCTCCACGTTTTTCTTCAGCCCGAACCGGGGTAAGAAGGGCATCGCCATCGACCTGAAAACGCCAGAAGGCGCCAACCTTGTGAAGCGGCTCGCACGTGAAGCCGACGTGGTGGCTGAGAACTTCCGCCCGGGGACAATGGACCGCCTTGGCGTCGGCTTCTCGGCGCTCCGCGAGGTGAACCCGCGCCTGGTTTACGCGGCGCTCAGCGGCTTCGGCCAGACCGGGCCGTACAGCCGTATGGTCGCCGTGGATGCGGTGGCCCAGGCGATGGGCGGCACGATGGCGCTCAACGGCGAAGCCGACGGACCGCCGATGCGCATCGGCGTGAGCATCGGCGATATGACCGCGGGGCTGTACCTGGCCATCGGCATCCTTGCCGCGCTCCGCGCTCGGGACGTGACCGGCGAAGGCCAACTGGTGGACGTGTCGCTGATGGAATCGCAGATGGCGCTGTGCGAGAACGCCATCGTTCGGCATAGCGCCTTCGGGGAGCACCCAACGCGGCAGGGAAGCCGCCACCCGCTGGTCGCGCCCTTCGGGCCATTCCCTACGGCTGACGGCTGGATCGTCATCGCGAACGTAAAAGAGTGGGAACTCTTCGCGGCCCTCATCGGACGGGACGACATGGCAATCGACCCGCGCTTCGCAACCAACCGGGCGCGTCTGGAGAACATCGACGCACTCGAACCGGAACTTGTCGCGGCCCTCAAGGGGCGCACGACAGATGACTGGTTCGGCGTGCTCGAACCGGCGAACGCCTGCGCACTCGGGAAGGTCAACACCATCGCGGACCTGTTTGAAGACCCGCACGTCGCGGCGCGGGGGATGCTCATCGATGTCCCGATGCCGTACGGCAAACCCGGTTCGCTCAAGCTGCCGAATTCGCCGCTGCACCTCTCGGGCACACCGGCCGTAGCCGGCGCGACGATGCCCGAGCACGGCGGCGACACCAACGACGTGCTCGCGCGCTGGCTGGGGATGTCCGCGGAAGAGGCCGGACATCTTCGACGCGGCGGCATTGTGAAGTAGGCCGCTGACAACACAGCTCGCCAGGCGCTACTGTTCATCGTGTCAACTCCGAGCCCAACGGCCCGAACGGGAATCGCGGAGCAGGACAGCCTTCAAGGAAAGGGCTTCAGTCACCTTCCCGCGGGGAAGAGGAGGAGTCCGCCATGGCCAGTCCCTGGAACCCAGAGCAATACCACCGCTTTCGCAACGAGCGCAGCCAGCCATTCTTCGACCTGCTCGAACTCGTCGCACCAGTGCCCGGCGGGACAGTCATCGACCTTGGCTGTGGCACGGGCGAACTGACGGAGGCGCTTCACGCGAAAACCGGCGCCGCCACCACGCTCGGCCTCGACAGTTCGGAAACGATGCTGGCCAAAGCCGCGGACCACGCCGGCAGCGGCCTCAGCTTCGCGCAGGGCGACATCACCAGCTTCGAGGGCCAGTTCGACGTCGTGTTCTCGAACGCGGCGTTGCAGTGGCTCAACGGCCACGAGACGCTCATTCCGGCGGTTGCGTCACACGTGAAGCCGGGCGGGCAGTTGGCCTTCCAGGTTCCCGCAAACGCGGACCACCCATCGCACCTCGTAGCCCATGCAGTCGCCCGGGAGGCGCCGTTCGCGGAAGCGCTCGGGGGGTACTCCCGCGAGTGGCCCGTGCTCCCGCCGGAGCGGTACGCCGAAATCCTCGACGGCCTCGGCTTCGAACCCCTGCACGTGCGGTTGCAGGTCTACGGCCACCACCTGCCTTCGAGCGAGGGCGTGATCGAGTGGGTGAAAGGCACGCTCCTGACGGACTACGAGCGGCGGATGCCTGCAGAGCTCTACGCGGCGTACCTCAAGCGGTACCGCGAGCGCCTACTTGCGGAAATCGGCGGACACACGCCGTATTTCTATGCGTTCAAGCGCATCCTCGCCTGGGGACGGAAACCGGCGTGACGGACTTCGACCTCTCGGTGAAACCGGCCGGATTCGACGAGAAGCCCGTGGTGGCGCAACTGCTCCAGCTGTACCTGTACGACTTCACGGAGTTCATCCCGGAGCTGAAGCCGGGCGCAGACGGGCTGTACCCCTACGCCTACCTCGACCTCTACTGGGCGCCAAAGCCGGGTGAAGAGCGCCGGCCGTTCCTGTTTCGAAATGGGGATGACCTTGCCGGCTTCGCCCTCGTCCGCACCGTGAACGACCACCACGTGATGGCCGAGTTCTTCGTCCTGCGGCCGCACCGGCGGAGCGGCCTCGGGAGTGCGGCCGCGAAGGAAGTCTTCCGGCGACTTCCGGGACAGTGGATCGTCCACGAACACCCGGCGAACCGGCCGGCGCAGGCCTTCTGGCGGCGCATCATCGGGGAGTTCACCGGCGGTGACTTCAGCGAGGTGACCGAACCGGACGGCGCGGTCACGCAGCGCTTCACTTCGCGCCAATAGCGAAGCCCCCGTCCTTTCGAACGGGGGCCCCGTGGGTGTTGGCTACCCGGCCTCGCCTTAGCGGAGGAGGCTGAGGACGGCCTGGCTCTGCTGGTTAGCCTGCGAGAGGACCGCGGTGCCGGCCTGCTGCAGGATCTGGTTGCTGACCATCTGGGTCGACAGCTCGGCGACGTCTGCGTCGCGGATCCGGCTCTCGGAAGCGGTCAGGTTCTCGACGCTGACGCCGAGGCTGTTGACGGTGTGCTCGAGGCGGTTCTGGGCCGCGCCGAGGTCGCTGCGGCGGGTGTTGAGCGTGGTGATCGCGCCATCAATCTGGTTGATGAACGCCTGGGAGGCCGTGTTCGACGCGACGATCGTGCCCGAAGACGTCCAGTCGACGCTGCCGCCAGTGTTCAGGTTCAGGCCCGTCGCTGCCGTCGCCCGCACGTCGTTGAACGAGATGTTCATGGAGTCGTACGCGGTGGTGTTAGCACCCACCTGCAGCTTCGCGGAACCCGATCCGGTCACGACGATCGTGGCATTCGTGCCACCAGTCAGAGATGTCACGAGGTTAGCCGCGATTTCACCGGCGGTGCTGTTCAGCGTGATCTTCACGCCCAACTGGTTGAAGTCGAGCGTCTGGGTGCCGTTGGCCGCAATCGCGCCGATCGAGATCTGCTGCGCCGTGCCCGTCGACGAGGTCAACGTGATGAGGCCCGCGCCGGACGAGCTGAAGGTATACGTCGCCGGCTTGGCCGAGGCGACTTCAATGCCCGTCGCGATGGCCGCGCCAACCGCGTCGTTCACGACGAGGTCGGTGCCGGTGACGCCGCCGAGGGTGCCGGTGAGGGCGCCGGTGAGCAGGTTCTGGCCGTTGAAGCTCGTCGCGTTCGCGATCCGGTCGATTTCCGAGCGCAGCTGGACAAGTTCGGTGCCGATGCTCGTCCGGGCCGCGGCGTCGTAGGTGTCGTTGGCGGCCTGGACGCCCAGTTCGCGCATACGCTGGAGGATGCCGTGGACTTCGTCCATCGCGCCTTCAGCGGTCTGAATCATGGAGATGCCGTCCTGGGCGTTGCGGATGGCCTGGCTGTTGCCGCGGATCTGAGCGCGCATCTTTTCCGAAATGCCGAGGCCGGCTGCGTCGTCGGCGGCGCGGTTGATGCGGTAGCCGCTGGAGAGCTTCTCCAGGACCTTGCCCATCTTCATGCTGGTGAGGTTGAGGTTGCGCTGCCCGTTGAGTGCAGCAACGTTGGTGACGATCGAAGACATTTTCTGGCTGTCCCCTTTGGTTCGACCTGGCCGGCGAGCGGTTTACCGCTACCCGGTCCCTGCCCTGCTGGTGAATTTGGGCAGGTCTGACACGGTGGTTATCGCTGCAGACAGGCATCGCAAGGGGTACAGAAACGGAACCAACCGGAGACATCCGGTGACCAGCCAGTGAACCGGGGGGACGGCATGTGGCCGGACGGTGACAGGCAGGTGAACGGCGCACACGAAGAAAGGAGGCTCCGTGGGGAGCCTCCTTTCTTCACTCGGAGAGCGGCGTGGATTGGGGGTAGAGGTTAGAGGTTAGGGATGAGACGTTACCGCTGGAGGAGCTGGAGCACGGCCTGCGGGGTCTGGTTCGCCTGGGCGAGGACGGAGACGCCAGCCGACTGGAGGATATTCGAGGCGACGAGGTCGCTCGAGAGTTCGGCGATGTCGGCGTCACGGATGCGGCTTTCGCTGGCGGTCAGGTTTTCGACAGCGACGCCGAGGCTGTTGATGGTGTGCTCGAGGCGGTTCTGGGCCGCGCCGAGCGTGCCGCGGCGGGAGTTCAGGGTCTGGATGGCGCCGTCAAGGGAACTCATCAGGTCATGTGCGTCAGTGATAGTCTTGACGACCTGGTCGCCGAGCGTCGAGATCAGGCCGTTCGGGCCACCGAGCTTGAAGGCCGACGAGCCGAGATTCTCCGAGAGCATGCTAACGAACTGGAGCGAGAGCGTATCCGGGACGTTAGCACCTACCTGGAGAGTGGACTTGTTGCCGGTGCCGTCAACCTGAAGGACGTTGTTCCCCGCGGCAGTCAGTCCGCCGCCGATCGCATCAGCGGTTGACCCCGAAGGGCCTACCTGAAGCGTGAACGAGACGCCGAGCTGGTTAAAGTCGAGCGTGTGCGACTGATTCGCGGTCAATGCGGGAATCGTTCGGGTCTGGGAACTGCCGTCGGCCCCGGTGAGCGTGAGCGCATCGGTCGCGGCATCGTAGGTGAAGGTGTAAGCCTGCGGCTTTGCAGTCGTGGTCACGACATTCTGGATGGTTGCACCCTGGTGGGTGAGCGTGCTGTTTGCGGAAGCGCTCAGGTCCAGCAACAGGTCATTGAAGGTGTAGGCCGGCCCACCCGCATTGGCGATGGCGATGTTGAGACCGTTTGAGAACGTGATGCTACCAGAGCCACCACCACCTGCAATAGAACTACCTCCACCCGTGAACGCGGTTGCCGTGGCAACAGTGGTCGCGCCCTGGCGGAGTTCGAGCACACCTCCGTTGTTGTAGAACGTGTAGGCACCCGCCGGTTCGCCAGTTATTCCGGTTACGGTGACGCTGGCGCGCAGAGTCGCGTTGTCTTCCAGGTCAGTGCCGCCGGCGACATTGGTGGTCGCAACGACCGCTTCGCCCTGTACGAGTGCGGTAGCCGCCACGCCCCCCAGCACGCTCGATAGCGCGCCAGTGAGGACCTTCTGGCCGTTGAACTCCGTGCTGTAGGCGATACGGTCGATTTCCGAGCGGAGTTGGACGATTTCCTCGCCGATGCTCGTGCGTTCGGGGCCGTTATCGGAGTAGGTGCCGTTCGCGGCCTGGACGGCGAGTTCGCGCATGCGCTGGAGGATGGCGTGGACCTCGTCCATCGCGCCTTCAGCGGTCTGCAGCATCGAGATGCCGTCCTGGGCGTTGCGCAGGGCCTGGCGGTTACCCTTGATCTGGGCCCGCATCTTCTCGCTGATGGCGAGGCCGGCGGCATCGTCCGCGGCGCGGTTGATGCGGTAGCCGCTGGCCAGTTTCTCGAGCGTCTTGCCCATCTTGAGGCCGGTCTTCTCCAGGTTGCGCTGGCCGTTGATGGCGCTCACGTTCGTCATGATCCGAGTCATTGCTGTTCCTCCGTGGGGGCCATGGGCCCGTTTGCCTTTTCCCCCGGTGAGAGTGCCGCTCTCCCGAAGGTTTCTCTGTGGTGACTATCGGGTGAACAGGGTGGCCATTGAGTGGCAAATCGGTGGACCGCGGCGAAATAGGGGTTTCGCCTATCCCCGGTAGTGCGCCGCGACGCCGCTCGGCCACGGCGCATAGAATGCGACCCAATGGGGAACCTGCTTTGAACAACGTCCTTGCGATGATCCTTGCCGGCGGCCAGGGAGACCGGCTCTCCATCCTCTCCGAGCAGCGGGCGAAGCCAGCGGTGGTCTTCGGCGGGCAGTACCGGATCGTCGATTTCGCGTTGTCGAACTGCGCGAACAGCGGCATCACCAAGGTCTCGGTGGTCACGCAATACCGGCCGCGATCGCTGATGAACCACATCGGCGCGGGCCGGCCGTGGGGGTTCGACACGCTTGAGGGCGGCCTCCAGATCCTCCAGCCGTACCTCGGGCGGGCCGACAGCGACTGGTACCAGGGCACAGCCGACGCGGTCTACCAGAACCTCTACGTAGTCGAAGAGTCGCGCGCCCGCGAGGTGCTCATCCTCGCCGGTGACCACATCTACCTGACGTCGTACCGCAACATGCTGGCGTACCACCGCAGCCAGGCCGCGGACGCGACGGTCGCCGTGTATTCGGTGCCGCGCGAGGAAGCCCACCGCTTCGGCGTGCTGGACCTCGACGCGAACGGCCGGGTCATCGACTTCCAGGAAAAGCCACAGCAGCCGCGCGGCGCGTGGGCATCGATGGGCGTCTACGTGTTCAACAAGGACGTGCTGGTCCAACAACTGCAGGCCGACGCGGACGAGCACGGCGAGAGCAAGCACGACTTCGGGCGCGACATCATCCCGCGGATGTTCCGTTCGCTGCGGGTGTTCGGGTACCAGTACCAGTCGTATTGGCGGGACGTCGGGACGATCCAGTCGTACTGGGACGCGCACATGGACCTGCTGGCGCCGAACTCACCGCTGGCGCTCGATGACAACGAACTGAAACTGCGAACCTCGGGATTGATCATGCCAGCGGCCCGGATCGGGAGTTACGCGTCGGTGCATGACTCGCTCATCTCGCCGGCCGCGAACATCGACGGCGAGGTCTCGCGGTCGGTGATTTCGCCGGGCGTCATCGTCGAACCGGGTGCGGTCGTGCGGGATTCGATCATCCAGCACAAGTGCGTGATCCGGGCGGGCGCCGTGGTTGACCGGGCGATCCTCGACAAGGAGGTGTCGGTCGGGCGCGGCGCGGTCATCGGCGGCGGAGAAGACGTGCCGAACTTCGAGCGCCCGGACATCGTGAACACGGGGATCACGGTCATCGGCAAGCGCGTCTCGATCCCCACCGGGATGGCTGTCGGCAAGAACGTGGTCATCGGCCCGGGGGTAAACCAGGAACTGACCGGGAAGACGGCGCTGGAGAGCGGGGCGAGCGTCCACGCCTCAATCCTGCCACCGCACCTGTTTGTGTAGCGATGAGGCTGTACACGCTGGCGGAAGCGCACGGCCTGCTGCCGGAGGTCCTGCCGGTGCTCCAGTCGTTGCGGGACGCATACGTTGAACTGCGGGCTATCCAGGCCTCGGTGGCCAGCCAATCGCGGGGCGCCTCGGGCGATGGCCACCTGCTCGCCAACCCGTGGGAGAGCGGCGGCGAGGACCGGATGAAGGGACTCGACCGCCAGCTCCAGCGAGCAGCTGCGCAGCTGGACCGCTGGGGCATCGAAGTGAAGGACCCCGAGCGAGGCCTGGTCGACTTCTTCCACCAGCGCGATGGACGGGTGGTTTACCTCTGCTACCTCCTCGGGGAGCCGGCAATCGCGTACTGGCACGAGCTGCACGCCGGGTTCGCGGGGCGCCAGGCGCTGGAGTAAGGCGACGGGTCGACTGGCGGGCGGCGCGAGCCTCGTTACAATGCGCGCGACCACTCTTCGAGGCAGGCCAATGGCAACCACTCACGCCGTGCGCGACATCTTCGTTGAAGCCAACGGGCTCAGGCATCACCTGATCGCGCGGGGGCAGCCCGGTTCGCCGGTTGTGATGATGATCCACGGGCTGGCGGGCCAGGCTCACACCTTCGACGGTGTGGCCAACCGGCTGGCAGCGAAGTTCCACGTCTACTGCCTGGACGTGCGCGGGCGCGGCGAATCGGCCTGGGGGCCGCCCGACCAGTACGGGTTCGATACATATGTCGCCGACCTGGAAGCAATCCGCCAGGCGCTTGGCCTGCAGCAGTTCTCGCTCGTCGGGACATCGATGGGCGGGATCATCTCGATGCAGTACGCCCCGAAGTACCCCGAGCAGGTGACCCGCGTGGTGATGAACGACATCGGGCCGGAGATCAACCCGGAAGGGCTGCAGCGCATCCTCGCCTACGTTGGCGGAGCGCCGCAGATGTTCGCCGACATGAAGGCGGTGGTCCGGTACTACAAAGAGCACTACGCGCCGATGGTGGAGCACATGCCGGACGACATCATCGCGGACTTCGCGCGCTACAACGTGCGCAAGAGCGACAGCGGCGTCTACGTCTGGAAGATGGACCCGGCCATCCGCGCCAGCGCTGCGCCGCCACCTTCGACCGAACCGTGGGACGCATTCAAGGCGATCCGCTGCCCCGTGCTGCTCCTTCGCGGCGGAACCAGCGACATCCTCAGCGAGAGCATTGCCCAACGAATGATCGACGCGCTTCCGGGCACGCAGTACGCCGAGGTCCCGGGCGTCGGGCACGCACCGCTGCTCATCGAACCCGCCTCCGTGAAGGCGCTCGACCCGTTCCTCGCGGGCTGAAACGGGCGCTGACGGCCCCGCAGTGCGGGTTCCAAGCCGTGTGTTATTGACAACCCGGCTGAACGCCCATACCTTGAGGCCCTCAATCGAAGAATGATGCGTTGATCGGGAAGAGTAGCCGGTCAGGCGAGCCTCCAGAGAGCCGGGAATGGTGAGAACCCGGTGGCGGCGCGGCTGGTGAATGGGCCCGGGAGCACCGAACCTGAACGTCTCCTTCGGAGTCAGTAGGGCAAGGCGGAGTGGCACCGTTAACACAGCCAGGGCCCTCACGGCTTTCCGTGGCGGCTGAAGAGTGCTCCCGGCCAACACCGGGGGAACAAAGGTGGTACCGCGAGAGCCCCTCGTCCTTTGATGACGAGGGGTTTTGTGTTTCCCGGAGGCCGCGACCGGGGGACACCGGACACAATTCCAAAACCGGCCCTTGGAGGGGACCACATGGCAACGCGAAAGTTCTTCCTCAACGAATCGGAACTGCCGACGCACTGGTACAACATCGCGGCGGACCTCAAGAATCCACCGGCGCCTCCGCTGCACCCGGCGACGCATGAGCCAATCGGCCCGGAGGCGCTCGCGCCGCTCTTCCCGATGGAACTCATCAAGCAGGAAGTGAGCGCCGAGCGGTTTATCGAAATCCCCGAGGAAGTGCGGGAGATCTTGAAGGTCTGGCGGCCGTCGCCCCTCATTCGGGCGACGATGCTCGAGAAGGCGCTCGATACGCCGGCGCACATCTACTACAAGTACGAAGGCGTCTCACCGTCGGGTTCGCACAAGCCGAACACGGCGGTCGCGCAGGCCTACTACAACAAGAAGGAAGGCGTCCGCCGCATCGCCACCGAGACCGGCGCCGGGCAGTGGGGCTCCTCGCTCGCGTTCGCCTGCAAGCTCTTCGACATCGAGTGCAAGGTGTACATGGTCAAGGTTTCCTATAACCAGAAGCCGTACCGCCGCTCGATGATGCAGCTCTGGGGCGGCTCGGTGGTCGCCAGCCCGAGCACGGACACGAATGCCGGCCGCGGCGTCCTCGCCGAGGACCCGGAGAGCAACGGCTCACTGGGCATCGCGATCAGCGAGGCCGTCGAAGACGCGGCCATGCGCGAGGACACGAAGTACTCGCTCGGCAGCGTGCTCAACCACGTCCTGTTGCACCAGACCGTCATCGGCCAGGAAGCGATGAAGCAGATGGAGATGGCCGGGGAGTACCCGGACGTGGTCATTGGCTGCGCCGGCGGCGGTTCGAACGCGGCCGGGCTGATGTTCCCGTTCCTGCGCGAGAACCTCGACGGGCGGCGCAACACGCGCTTCATCGCGGCGGAACCGGCTTCGTGCCCGAGCCTGACCAAGGGCGAGTACCGGTACGACTTCGGCGACGTGGCCGGGCTGACGCCGCTCATGAAGATGTACACCCTCGGGCACACGTTCATGCCTCCGGGGATCCATGCCGGCGGCCTTCGCTACCACGCGATGGCGCCCATGCTCTGCCAGCTGTACGACGAAGGGTTCATCGAAGCGCGAGCCTACCCGCAGAACCCCTGTTTCGAAGCGTCCACGCTGTTCGCCCAGACCGAGGGCATCGTGCCAGCGCCGGAAAGCTCACACGCCATCCGGGCCGCCATCGATGAAGCGCTGGCGGCGAAGGAAGCCGGGCAGTCCCGCTCGATCATCTTCAACCTCAGCGGACACGGCCTGCTCGATCTGCAGGCATACGATGATTACCTCGCCGGCCGCCTCGTCGACGACCATTACCCTGCCGAGAAGGTGCGCGAGGCGATGAAGCACCTTCCCGCGATTTAGCGAAGCGCTCGAAAGAGCAAGGAGACTAACGATGACGACCGCAACCATCAGCGCCGCCCTGGAGGCGCGGATCAAGGCCGTGCTCGACGAGAAGTCGATGTTGAAGCATCCCTTCTATACGGAATGGACGACGGGCGAACTGCCGCTTTCGAAGCTGCGCGAGTATGCCCGGCAGTACTATCACTTCGAGGCGGGGTTCCCGCGCTACCTCAGTTCGATCCATGCGCGGACTGAGTCCCCGGAGATCCGCCAGCTTCTGCTCGACAACCTGTGGGACGAAGAGCATGGCGAGCGGAACCACCCGGTGCTCTGGCTCGAATTCGCGGCGGCGCTGGACGTCCCCGCGAACGACGTCAAGAACGCGACTCTCCGGCCGGAGACGAAGGCGCTCATCGACCACTTCAACGCGACGTCGCGGGAGGCGCCGCTGGCGGAAGCGTTGGCCACCCTGTTCGCGTACGAGGGGCAGGTCCCGGCGATCGCCTGGCAGAAGATCAAGGGGCTGACGGAGCACTACAACTTCGAGCCGCGACAGTTCGAGTTCTTCTCGGTTCACCTGGTAGCCGACATCGCCCATGCGGGCGCTGAGATGCAATCGATCGCGATGGCGACGGTGGACGAGGATGGCGTGCTGGGAGCCGTGAACACGGCGTGCGACCGGCTGCTCGCGTTCCTAGACGGCTGCTACGAAACGGCGGCCGCTTGATGGCCGAAGGCGAACCGCAATCGATCGAGGCGTGGAACACGACGATCAAGTTGGCCGCCGCCATCGGCCGGCTGAAGATTGGTTCGAACCTGAAGGCCTCGGCAGACGCCCAGGCGAGGGCATTTGACCTGGCAGGCGTGGCCAGCGGGCTGCTCGCCGAGGCGGCGCTTCGCAGCGGACCCGGCCAGGCCGGGCTGTTGCAGGACGCCCGCGGCGCGCTCGCCCAGTGCCGATCGTGGATCCACGTCCTCGCCGCGGTGACGAACGAACAGGACAGCGTGTTCGGCAACGAACTGGACCTCATCGAGCAGGCGAGCCGGCAGGTTGGCGCGTTCCTCCGCTCGCTGGACCGCGGCCCGCAGCAGATTGGCGGGCCGCGTCCCCAGGTTCGGCCGCAGGGTCCCGGGCAGCGTCCCGCGGGACCGCCGCGCGGGGGCCAACGATGAGTGACCGCAAGCGCATCCTGACCGGCATCCGGCCCACTGGAGCCCTCCACCTGGGCCACTATGCCGGGGCGCTCGAAAACTGGGTGCGCCTGCAACACGACTACGAGTCCTACTTCCTCATCGCCGACTACCAGGTCTCGGACTACGCCGACGACATCGCCCGCGTGCGGGATTCCGTGTGGCAGGTGGCGCTCGACTGGCTGGCCGTCGGCCTCGACCCGGAGGGCAGTTCGTTCTTTATCGAAAGCCTCGTGCCGGAACACGCCGAACTGACAACGCTGCTCGGCTGGTTCCTGCCGGTTTCGATGCTGGAACGGAACCCGACGTTGAAGGCCGAGATGGCGGCGATGGAAAACCCGGAAGACGGCTCGCAGGAGCGAAAGCCGGTGCCTGTCGCGTTCTACACCTACCCGGTGATGCAGGTGGCGAACATCCTGATGCCGCGGGCCCACCTCGTGCCCGTCGGCGAGGATCAGCTGCCGCACATCGAACTGACGCGCGAGACCGCGCGGCGCTTCAACCACCGCTTCAAGCCGGTCTTCCCCGAGCCCGAAGCGCTTGTCGGCCGCGTCGCACGCCTCGTCGGCACGGACGGGAACGCGAAGATGAGCAAATCGCGCGGGAACACGATCGAACTGCGCGAGGACGCGGAATCGGTCGCCCGCAAGGTGAAGGGCATGTACGCCGGGCCGCCGCGCGGCGCAACCGAGCCCGGGAAGGTCGAGGAGAACCCGATCTTCCTCTACCTCGACGCGTTCGACCCTGATACCGACGAAGTGGCCGCGCTCAAGGAGACCTACGAGCGCGCCGGCCTGCCCAACAAGGTGCTCAAGGACCGGCTGACCGAGGTTCTGAACACGAAGCTCGACTCGTTCCGGGAACGGCGCGCCCGCTACGAAGCCAACATGGGGCTCGTGAAAGAAGCGATCGAGGCAGGCACGAACCGCATGCGCACGATCTCCCGCGAGACGATGGAGATGGTGCGGGACGCCCTCGACATGAATTACCTGGGGCGTTACTGATGCTGCGGCCGACGCTGGAGGAAGTGCGCGAACTCGCGGCGAAAGGCGCCGGCAACCTTGTGCCGGTCTACCGTGAAATCACGGCGGACCTCGACACGCCGGTTTCGGCGTTCCTGAAGATGCAGGGAGGCGGCTACTCGTTCCTCCTCGAATCGGTCGAAGGCGGCGAGCGGCTGGCGCGCTACTCCTTCATCGGCGCGAACCCGTACCGCGTGCAGAAGACCGGGCCGGGCCAGGAGTTCGACGGCGACCCCCTCGTGCCGCTTGAAGAAGAGATGGCGCGCTACCGGTACGTCCCGGTGCCGGGCGTTCCCGCGTTCACCGGCGGTGCGATTGGTTATGTTGCCTACGACGCCGTGCGCCATTTCGAGCCGCGGGTCGTTCCACCGGCGCTCGACGCGCTCGGCATCCCGGAGTCCGTGTTCCTCTTCTGCGACTCAATGGTGGTGTTCGACCACCTCCACCACACGATGAAAGTGGTCGCGCACTGCCGCACCGACGGCGACCTCGACGGTTCGTACGCGGCCGCGGCGGCGCAGATCGATGCGGTGGTCGCACGGCTGGCCTCGCGGACGGTGCCGCTGCCGGAGCAGGACGTGGCCAGCGGCGCTGCCCTCGGCGCGCGCGGCGAAAGCAACGTCGGGCGCGAAGGCTACGAACTCATGGTCGAGAAGATCCGCGAGTACGTCATCGCGGGCGACACGATCCAGACGGTGCCGTCGCACCGCATCGCCCGGCCGACGGCGGTGCACCCGTTCAACATCTACCGCCAGCTCCGGACGGTGAACCCGTCGCCCTACATGTTCTACCTCGATATGGGGGACTTCCAGATTGTCGGCGCGTCACCGGAGCTGCTGGTCCGCGTGGAGGACGGCGTGGTGCTGACGCACCCGATCGCCGGGACGCGCAGGCGCGGGGCTTCGGACGCCGAAGATGCTGCGCTCGCCGCGGAACTCCTTGCCGACGAAAAAGAGCGCGCTGAGCACATCATGCTCGTGGACCTCGGCCGGAACGATGTCGGCCGCGTGAGTACGCCGGGCACGGTGAGCGTCGACAAGTTCATGGAAATCGAGAAGTACTCGCACGTCATGCACATCGTGTCGAACGTGTCCGGGAAACTGGCCGAAGGGAAGACGCCGTTCGATGCCTTCCGCGCGGTGTTCCCGGCCGGAACGGTCAGCGGCGCGCCCAAGGTCCGAGCGATGGAGATCATCGCCGAACTCGAACCGTCGCGGCGAGGGATCTACGCCGGCGCGGTGGGTTACGCGAGCTTCGCGGGGACGCTCGACACCTGCATCTCGATTCGGACCATGGTCGTGAAGGACGGGATGGCCTACGTCCAGGCCGGCGGAGGCATTGTTTACGACTCCGAGCCGTACACCGAGTACGTTGAAACGGTGAATAAGATGGGCGCGTTGATGCGCGCCATCGACCAGGCCGAAATTGCCGCCGCGGAGGCGAAAGCCGCCGCCCACGCCGCAGGATAGTGCGTTGACCGACCGGAAGCCCGACTGCGTCTATGGCCTGCTCGTCCGGGACGGGCGGGTGTTCGTGCGCGCGATGGGCGGGCATTTCGGCCTGCCGGGCGGCGTCTTCCGAGCGATGGCCGAGGACCGCAAGGTCGAACTGCGAGCGCACCTCTGGGACCAGCTCGGCATCGAAGCGCGCTCGGTCTGGGCGCAGGGTGCGTTCGACTACCGGAACCCGGACGAGGACCGGGAGACGTTCTCCGGCTTCTACAGCGTATGGGAGTGGGACGGCGACATCCCGGACGATGCGGGGCGCTGGCTCTCCGAGGGCGACATCGCCCTCACCGCCCTGCCGTCGTCGCTGCGCATCCTTCTCCTGAGTGTGCTCCAAACACAGGCGGTAAGAACACGATGAAACAGGACATCCGGATGGCGGCGATCCTCGAACGCGAGGGCCGGCTGTTCCTGTTCCAGGCCGGGCCGGATGCGCCATGGGAGCTTCCCGGCGGGCCGCTGCCGCCTGACCACGACGACGTCGATGCGGAAATGGACGCGATCCTGCAGCGGATCGGGGTGAACACCCCGGCCATCGAGGAAGACTTCCTTCAGACGCACTTCGTACCGTTCGAGGGCGGGCAGGTCGTCTACAACCTGTACGCTGCGACCGGATGGTCGGGCGAGCCATCTGTCGATGCGGGCGGGAGCGCCGGGTGGTTCGGGCTCGAAGACCTGCCGGCCATCACGATGGAGACGCACGTCCGCGACGCGGTGCTGGAGGCCTTCGGTCTTCGCCAGCCGGAAGATCAGGACGCGAAGATCATGGCGGCACTCGCTGGTATCCCGAACGGCGATGGCGGAAGCGCGCCGGCCGCATTCCCTGACCGCCGGGCAGCAGGGCTCGACATCCTGCGCACGCTGCGCGGCCGTGACCCGCTCGTCTCGGCGGCGGCGATGGAGGAACAGCAGCCGGAGATCGCCTACGACATCATCGACTTCGCGCTCGGCGAGGTCTGGGCGAACCCTGCGCTGGACCGCCGGACGCGGAGCCTGCTCGTCATCGCGATGTCGGCTGCGCAGGGTCACACCGGCGACGCACTGACGACACACATCCATGGCGCGCTGAACCACGGTGCCACACCGGAGCAGATAACAGAGACGCTGCGGATGGTAGCGGTCTACGCCGGCTTTCCGGCCGCTCTGGGGGCGTGGCCGCAGATGGAAAAGGTGTTCGAGCGGCGCGGCATCCCCCGCCCGGGGCAGAAGCGATGAGGGCCGTCCTCTGGGATATGGACGACACGCTCCTGCATACCCTGCCGGTCAGGATGCGGGCGCTCAGCCACGCCTACGAGCAGTGCGTGGGCGGGAGCGTCGACCCCGAGGCGCTGTGGCGTTCGCACCGGGGCGGCTCGCTCGAAGCGATGGGCAAGCGGCTGCTCGGCGAGGCCGACTACATGCGGTTCGTGAACGCGTACCGCGACTTCTACTACGAGCAGGACCGGCGGATCGAGGCGTTCCCGGGCGTGGTCGCGGTCCTTGAAGCGTTCGAAGCGGCGGAAGTGCCGATGGCCGTTGTGACGTCGAAGATCGCCTTCGGCGCGGTCGACGAACTGACGTCTTCGGGGCTGCTGCGGTTCTTCCACTCCGTGGTGGGGGCTGACGACACCGACGCCCACAAGCCAGACCCGGCGCCGGTCTACCAGGCGCTCGACCGCCTGCTGATCGAACCGGGGCCGGACGTCCTGATGGTGGGTGACAGCCCGGCGGACATTCTCGCGGCCCGGAACGCGAGCGTGCGCTCGGTGGCCGCGCTCTGGGGCACCCTCGACAGTGAACTGCTGCTCGACACGATGCCCGACCACACAGCCCGCACCCCCGCGGATGTCCTGGCGCTCTTCACCGAACTGGCGGCGCCCGAATGAACGCCCAACTGGAGAAGCACGTCAGCCACGTAGGGGTCCGGTTGTACCGCTCGGGCGGGGTCGAACTGGTACTGGTGCCGCTGCTGGAGGAGACGGCGGCATTCACGCGGTCGGCGGGCGATGGCTACTTCCTCGTCTCGCTCATCGGCGAACCGGGAAGCGCCTACCCGGTAGACCTGAGGTCGTACGCTTCGCTGCAGCCAGAGTACCTGGCGAAAAAGTTCAAGCTGGACCGCCGCGGCTATGGCTACACGCCAGAGGAACTGGCGGCGGTCCTGACCGCCATTGCCGACGACCTGGCCCGCGAGGAGGGACTGGACGGATGACAACCGTGCTCATCGATAACTACGACAGCTTCACCTACAACCTCTACCAGTACCTCTCGGAACTGGGCGCTGACGTGAGGGTGTTCCGGAACGACCAGGTGACGCTCGACCAGGTTCGCGCGCTGGCCCCGGACCACGTGGTGATTTCCCCCGGCCCGGGTGACCCGGACGACGCGGGCATTTCGCGCGACGTCATCCGCGAGTTCGCAGGGAAAGTGCCCGTGCTCGGTGTGTGCCTCGGGCACCAGTGCATCTTCGACGTCTACGGCGGCACGGTGGCCGGCGCGGGCGAAATCAAGCACGGCAAGACCTCGACCATCGCCCACGACGGTAAGGGCGTCTTCAAGGATCTCCCCGAGGACTTCCGGGCTGTGCGCTACCACTCACTCGCGGGCACGCCGGATTCGACCCCGGACACGCTCGAAGTGACCGCTCACTCCGAGAGCGGGGTCATCATGGGGGTGCGGCATAAGACGCTGAAGGTCGAAGGCGTGCAGTTCCACCCGGAATCGATTGCAACCGAGTACGGCTTGGAGTTGTTGCGCAACTTCCTCGAAATGGAGGGCGGCACGTGGTAATCCAGGACGCCATCCGCGCGCTCGTCGAACGCGGGCCGCTGAGCGGCCCGGAAGCGGCGGGCGCGCTCGAAGAGATCATGACCGGCAACGCCACGCCCGCTCAGATCGGCGCGTTCCTCGCGGCGATGCGGGTTCGCGGTGAGACGCCAGAGGTTGTGGCGGCAGGCCTCACGGTGATGCAGAAGCACGCCGAACCGTGCCCGGCCACGGACGTCATCGACATCTGTGGCACCGGCGGCGACGGCATCGACACGATCAACGTCTCGACGGCGGCCGGGTTCGTGGTCGCGGGGGCCGGCGTGCGGGTGGCGAAGCACGGCAACCGCGCGGCATCCTCGAAGTGCGGCAGCGCGGACGTGCTCGAGGCTCTCGGCGCCCGGATTGACCTCGGCGGCGAACAGGTCGCGAGGGTCATCGACAGGTGCGGGTTCGGCTTCCTCTTCGCCCAGCGCTTCCACCCGGCGATGCGCCACGTTGGCGGTCCGCGCCGGGAGGTGGCAGTACGCACCGTGTTCAATATCCTCGGGCCGCTGTCGAACCCGGCGAACCCGCGGGCCCAGCTCGTGGGGGTTGGTTCGCCGGCGATTGGCCCGGTGGTGGCCGAAGCGCTCGCGCTGCGCGGGATCGGGCGCGCGCTGGTCGTGCATTCGGACGACGGGCTGGACGAAATCAGCCCGGCAGCCGGGACGCACGCGTGGGTCATCGGCGAGGGCGCCGTCCAGGAGCGCGAACTCACAGCCGAAGACTTCGGACTGCCCCCGCACGCACTCGCGTCCGTCGCTGGCGGCGAAGCCGCCCACAACGCAGGCGAGATCCTCGCCATCCTCGACGGTATCGAAGGCGCGATGACCGACTTCGTGCTGATGAACGCGGCCGCCGCGCTCTACGTCGCGGGCAAAGCCAACGATTTCCGCGAGGGTGTGGAGCTTGGGCGGCAGTCCATCGCATCTGGGCGGGCGCGCGAAGTGCTCGACCAGTACATCGCTCTGAGCAACGAGGCTGCGAGTGACTGAGCCCACGATCCTCGACCGCATCGTGGCGCAACGCCGCCTCGACGTCGCCGAAGCGAAGGCGCGCGCCAGCATGGGCGAACTCCAGGGGCTGCTCGCCGGCGCGCCGGAACCTATCGACTTCGTGGAGCGGCTCCGGCGCGACCGGCCGATTGCAGTCATCGCCGAGGTCAAGCGCGCGTCGCCGAGCAAGGGCGACATCGCGCCCGGGATGGACGCCGCGGAGCAGGCAATGCGGTACGCGACTGGAGGCGCCGCTGGCATCTCGGTCCTTACCGAGCCGACGTGGTTCAAGGGAACACTGGCTGACATGGCGGCCGTCCGCGAGGCGGTTGAGGCACTTGGGCCGGCGCGGCCGGCCGTGCTGCGGAAGGACTTTCTCATCGACGAGTACCAGGTGGTCGAGGCGCGCGTCCACGGCGCGGACTCGGTGCTGCTCATCGTCGCGAGCCTCGATGACGCCACCCTCGGGCACCTCCTTGGGCTTGCCCGCGAACTGGGGATGGAACCGCTCGTTGAGGTAAACAACGCGGAGGAGATGGCTCGCGCCCTCGCTTCGGGCGCCGAAGTCATTGGCGTGAACAACCGGGACCTCCGCACGTTCACGGTCGATGCCGGGACCACCGGACGGCTGGCCAGCATGGTCGGTGAGGGCGTCCTCCTCGCAGCCCTCAGCGGCATCAGCACGCGGGACGACGTGGCCAGCTACGAAGCTGTAGGGGCCGCAGCGGTACTCGTCGGCGAGTCGCTCATGGTCGCAGCCGACCCTGCGGCGAAGATCCGCGAACTGCGCGGCGCCGGGGTGATTGCATGACGCTCGTGAAGATCTGCGGGCTGAAGGATGCGCAGACCGCACTCGAAACGGCGAAGGCGGGCGCCGACTTCATCGGCATCGTCTTCGCCGAATCGAAGCGGCGGGTGACCCCGCAGCAATGCCACGACATAGTCGAGGCGATCAAGGGGAGCCGCTCCCAGGGCCGCGAGGCGACCTTCGAGGGTCCGGTTCGCGGCGAAGTGTCGGCGCGAACGTGGTTTGGCGCGTGGGCAGAGGCGATCGACCAGTCGGCGACGCGCTGGCGGCCGCTCATTGCCGGTGTGTTCGCGGGGATGACCGCGGACGAGGTGAACGACATCGCCGACGCGGCGGGCCTGGACCTTGTCCAACTCTCCGGCGGAGAAGACGACGCGTTCGTGCGCCAGGTCCACCGGCCGGTGATCCGCACGGTTCACGTCGGCGAACAGATGACATCGTTCGACGTCGACGAGCGATGCGTTCCCGGCGTCTCCGCGGCCCTCCACCTGGACAAGGCATCGGCGGCAGCGCGTGGCGGCACAGGGCAGACGTTCGACTGGGAGGTCGCAGCAGACGTTGCCCGGCACAAGCCGTTCCTGCTCGCCGGCGGTCTCACGCCGGAGAACGTGGAAGAGGCGATTCGCACCGTCGAGCCGTGGGGCGTCGATGTTTCGACCGGGGTCGAGACGGACGGCGTGAAAGACATCGAGAAGATCCGCGCCTTCATTCGCGCGGCGAAGGGGGTACAGGTTGGCCGTTGAAGCAGCACTTTCGTCACGGTTCGGCGAATTCGGCGGGCGGTACATCCCGGAGACACTGGTGGCCGCACACGAAGACCTGGAAGCCGCCTACAACGAGGCCCGCAGGGACCCCGAGTTCCAGCGCGAACTCGACGACCTGCTCCGCCATTATGTGGGCCGTAAGACGCCGCTCTACTTCGCCGAGCGTCTAACGCGGGAATGCGGCGGCGCGCGCATCTGGCTGAAGCGCGAAGACCTCGCCCACACGGGCGCGCACAAGATCAACAACGCGCTCGGGCAGGCGCTGCTGGCGCGGCGGCTCGGCAAACAGCGGATCATCGCCGAGACCGGCGCCGGTCAGCACGGAGTCGCCACGGCGACTGTCTGCGCGATGCTCGACCTCGAATGCGTGGTCTACATGGGCAGCGAGGACATCAAGCGGCAGTCGCTCAACGCCTTCCGGATGAAGATGCTGGGGGCGACGCTGGTCTCGGTGGAGTCGGGCAGCAAGACGCTGAAGGACGCCATCAACGAGGCGATGCGCGACTGGGTGACGAACGTCGAGACGACGCACTACATCATCGGATCGGCGATCGGGCCGCATCCGTTCCCCACGATCGTGCGCGACTTCCAGTCGGTCATCGGCAACGAAGCGCGGGCGCAGATGCTGGAGCAGGCAGGCAAACTGCCGGACGTCGCCATCGCCTGCGTCGGCGGGGGCAGCAATGCCATAGGCCTGTTCCACCCGTTCATCGATGACCCGGTGCGGCTCATCGGCGTCGAAGCGGGCGGCTCGGGCGTCGGCACCGGGAAGCACTCGGCGACGCTGGTAGCCGGGCGGCCGGGCGTCCTCCACGGCACGAAGACGTACCTCCTGCAGGACGCCGACGGCCAGATTCTCGAGACCCACTCCATCTCGGCCGGCCTCGACTACCCGGGCGTTGGGCCCGAGCACTCATGGCTGAAAACGAGCGAACGGGCGGAATACGTGGCGGTCGATGACCAGCAGGCGCTCGAAGGGTTCCAGGCCCTGACACGGAGCGAGGGCATCATCCCCGCGCTCGAACCGTCGCACGCCATCTACCACGCTATGAACGTCGCCCGTTCGCTGCCGGCGAACCAGGACGTGCTCGTCGGGCTCAGCGGGCGCGGCGACAAAGACATGCACACCGTTGCCGCCGCGCTGGGAGTAACGCTCTGAGCGAAGCGGCCATGACCCCGCAGCGCACCTACCCGTGGGGCCCGAAGGAGGTCCTCACCGGTTTGGGCGGGTTCCTCATCGTCTTCATCATCTCGAACGCGTTCATCGCGACGGTTGCCGTGATGCGCGACAAGGGGTTCGAGCCGAAAGACGCCGGGAACATCTTCGAAAAGCTGGACCTGATTGCCAGCTATGCGGACCAGCGGCTGGCGGCTGCGGCGGACGGGAAGGCGCTCCCGGCGCCGCCGCGCATCCTCGCCGACCAGGGCGCGCTCCAGCTCGGCATGTTCGCGACGCTGGTCACCCAGGTGCTCCTGTTCGCGGTGGTGGGTATTGCTTCCAAGCAGTCGTTCCACGGGCTGACCGAGTCGCTGGGCCTGCGCCGCTTCAACGCGGGCCGCATCTGGGTGGTCGGCGGCGCGGTGATCGCAGCCTATTTCGCGCTCTTCCTGTATTCCCAGGCGATGGAAGCGACCGGGATCGACTGGCTGACACCGAACTCGACGGTGCCGACGGAGATTTCGCGGAACGACCTCACGCTGAGCATCGCGGCTGCGGTCACACTCATCGGCGCGCCGATTTCAGAGGAACTGTTCTTCCGCGGGCTGCTGTTCAGCGGGCTCCTGAAGTGGGGGTTCTGGCCGGCGGCGATGCTCAGCGGCTTCATGTTCTCGGTGGTGCACTTCGACCCCGGGAGCTTCATCCCGTTCGTGGGCATCGCGACGCTGATGGCCTACCTCTACTGGCGGAAAGGCTGCCTCTGGGATTCCATCCTGTTCCACTTCGCGTTTAATGGCGTCAGCATGGCGATCCTGGTGGCGACGCGATGATTGGCCAACGGCGCTTCGCAATGGCGCCATGGGGCGAACTCTCAGTGCTCGCAGGGCTGTGGCTCGCCATCCTGGCCTACGTTGTGCCGCGGCTGATGATCAGCCCGGTTTCGAAGCTCCTCGGCGGTGGGCCGGAGTACGCGGACATCGGCACGGCCTTCGCCAAGGCGGCGGCGGTGGCCGAGTACGCCGACCTGCGGCTGGCCCAGGCAATTCCCGGCGCCCCGTTCAGCGACCCGCCGGAGATGCTCGGCAGCGTGGTTGCTGCGCGCGTGGCCTGGGTGCTGGCCATCGTGTCGGCAGGCTTGTTCATCACCGCGGCGATCGTTGCCAGCCGCCAGCGGATCGGCGCGTTTGCGCGGTACACGGGCCTCAGCCAGTTCGACATCGACCGGCTCTGGGTGCCGGGTCTTGCGGTCGCGGTGGTCTATCTGCTCATCGGGGCATACCTTCGCCTTATCGACGCCTCGGGCATCGACGCCCTCAAGGGAGAGCCCCTCGTGCTCACGGCCACCTCGCGCGACGGCGTGGCGCTCGCGCTGTACGGGGTCACAACCGTGCTCGCAGCGCCCTTCGGCGAAGAGGTCTTCTACCGCGGATTCGTCTTCGGCGGCTTCGCCAACTGGGGGTTCTGGCCAGCCGCGGCAACGTCGAGCGCCATCTTCGCGCTCTCGCACCTCGATGCGTCGACGCTGGTGCCGTTCACGCTTGTTGGTATCACGCTCTGCTGGCTCTACTGGCGAAGCGGGTCCCTCTGGGACGCCATCGCCTTTCACAGCATGTTCAACCTGCTCAGCTTCATCCTTCTCCTGGCGAGGAACTGACTTATGTCCAAGCGCATGCGCGACCTGTTCGAAGAAGCCCGGGCATCCGGCCGGAAGCTCTTCATCCCGTACATCACGGCCGGCTACCCGCGGATGGAGGACACCGTACCTCTACTGCTGGCGGCGCAAGAGGGCGGCGCGGACGTCATCGAAATCGGCGTGCCGTTCACCGACCCCCTCGCGGACGGCGCGACGATCCAGCACGCGAACACGGTGGCGCTGGCGAACGGCATCACGCTATCGGGGTGCTTCCAACTGGTCAGGGAAGCGCGCAACCGTGGGCTGACCTGCCCGGTCGTGTTCATGGGGTACTACAACCCCATTCTTTCGCGAGGCGAGGAGCGAGCCGCAGCGGAAGCGAAGGCCGCGGGCGCCGACGGCTTCATCGTGGTCGACCTGCCACCGGAGGAGGCTGGCAGCTTCATCGCAGCCTGCCGGCAGAACGACCTGAGCTTCGTGCCGCTCGTGGCCCCGACGAGCCGGGACGAGCGCATCGACGTACTGGCGCAAGTGGCCGACGCCTGGATGTACTGCGTCAGCGTGACCGGCACCACGGGGAGCAAGGCAGTCGACTCCGGGGGTGACCTCGGGGCGTTCATCGCGCGCATCCGGCGCCACACGGACCTGCCGCTGACCGTGGGTTTCGGGATCAGCACGCGGGCGCATGCGGCCTCGGTCTGGAAAGTTGCGGATGCGGCTGCGGTCGGTACTGCTATAATCGCTGCCATTGACGCTGCGCCGGCGGATCAAAGGGCGCAGCGCGTCAGGGAGTTTGTGGAGGATGTCTCCGGTCGTTAGCGGACAGGTGAATGCGGCCCACACGTGGGAGAACGAGCGCCGATGGGCGTGGCGTTGGCCCCTCGTGGGCCGCGGATATGGCTGCCCGCAGACCGGGGTTTTTGGGCTCCAGGTTCAGAAGGGCTAGCAACTCACCCAGTACGAACCAGTTCGATGCAGGCCGGCCGAAAGGGCCGTGATCTGCATCCCGATCGGAGTCCCAGTGTGAATTCCGGCGTATCTGTACCGCCGAAGCCGCCGATGGGCGGCACATCCCTGGTGCGGCATCCCGGCCGCCCCAACCCCTGTGGAGAACCACCCGTGATCATTGTCGTTTCCCCGGAGGCCACTCCGGATGACCTGGACCATATCGTCGCCCGTGTCGAACAGACGGGCCGCACCGCACATCTCTCGGTAGGCACCGAGCGCAGCATCATCGGCGTCATCGGGCCGGATGACCCGGGCCTGCAGGACGTCTTCGAAGCCCTCCCGCACGTCGAATCCGTCCATCGCGTGACCAAGCCGTACAAGCTCGTGAGCCGCGACTTCCACCCCGGCAACACGGTTGTGGAGGTGGGCAAGGGTGTGACTGTCGGCGGGATCGAACTGGCCGTGATGGCCGGCCCGTGTTCGATCGAGAACGAGGCGCACATCTTCGAGTCGGCGCGCGCGGTGAAGGCGGCCGGCGCGAATATGCTCCGTGGCGGCGCCTACAAGCCGCGAAGCTCGCCGTACGCCTTCCGCGGCCTCGGGCCGGAGGGACTGGCGTACCTAGCAGCCGCCGGCGAAGAGACCGGCCTGCCCGTCATCACCGAACTCATGAGCGTCCGCGATATCGACGCTGTCTGCCGGTACACCGATGTCATCCAGATCGGCGCGCGGAACATGCAGAACTTCATGCTCCTCGACGAAGTGGGCAAGGTGAAGAAGCCCGTGATGCTGAAGCGTGCGCTGAGCGGGCAGATTGAAGAATGGCTGTTGGCCGCGGAGTACATCCTCGCGCAGGGGAACCCCGACGTTATTCTCTGCGAGCGCGGCATTCGCACCTTCGAAACGGCATACCGCAACACGTTCGACGTGAACGCCATCCCGCTGGTCAAGGAGTTGAGCCATCTGCCCGTCATCGCCGACCCCAGCCACGGGACCGGAAAGGTCAACCTTGTGACGCCCGTCGCGATGGCGGGGATCGCCGCGGGGGCCGACGGCCTGATGATCGAAGTGCACAACAGCCCGGAACACGCGTTGAGCGATGGCGCTCAATCGTTGACCTATGAGAGGTTCGGGATGATGATGCGCTCGGTCGCCGCTGTCGCTGCCGCCGTCGAGAGGACACTCACCGGGGTGAGGACGCCTGCCGCGGCACGATAACGGAGAGGGTCGGAAGACCAGGACGGGGGCGCCCCTGCGGGGGGGTGCTGGCCCGTCGGGAGTCATGGCCGAAATTACCCTGCCCGTGTTCCAGGGTCCCCTGGACCTTCTCCTCCACCTCATCGAACGGGACGATCTCGACATCACCGCGGTGTCGCTTGTCTCCGTGACTGACCAGTACCTGCGGGCCATCAGGGCGGGCGAAAGCTTCGACCCGCAGGCGCTCGCAGAGTTCGTCTCGGTGGGGGCGAAACTCATCTTCCTCAAGTCACGCGCGCTTCTCCCCCGGCCCCCGCAGGCCGAGGGAGAGTCGCTGGAAGATGACGACGTCGGGCGCGAACTGGTGGACCTCCTGCGGGAGTACAAGCGGTTTGCCGAGGTGGCGGACATGCTCGAGGTACGGCAGGACGAGGGTGCGCGCATCTACACGCGGCTCGCTCCGCCCCCGGAGATGCCTGAGGGAACCGGACTCCAGAACGTCACGATGGAGCGGCTCCGCGCCATCATGCTCGACGTGCTCAACAAGAAGCCCGCCGAGCCGCGCCAGCGGGCAGTCATCGTTCGCGACACGACGATGACCCTCGGCGCGCGGCTGCTCGACTTCCGGGAGCGGCTGGCCCGCCGCGGCCGCTTCTCGTTCCGGCGGATGATGCAGGAGTGCACCACGCGGATCGAGGTGGTGGTCAGCTTCCTCGCCGTCCTCGAACTGATCCGCGCGGGTGAATGCGATGCTGAGCAGGACGGGAACTGGGGGGACATTGTGGTGGTGGCGCTGGCCTAGCGATTTTGGATTGGGGATTTCGGATTTCGGATTGAGCGGCCAGGGCGGGCCCGATTAGCCTCCGCGTGCCGATAGCTTTTGGGCGTGTTTTGCCTGCTTGAACTGTTCGGCATCGAAGGCCAGTTCCGCGTCCATCTCAGCCTGATTGAGCAGGTAGCAGGCGATTGCAGCGTGGATTCGTTGCAGGTCGAGGTGGGGGTACCGCCTCAGCATTCGCTCTGGCGACTCGCCGCGGCGGTAATGCACAGCAATTTGCACCACCGGCATCCCCGTTCCCGCAAGGCAGGGGCGTCCGCTTGACACCCCGGGGGTAGATTCGATCAGCGAGTCGAATGGCTTCATGCAGGCATCCTACTACCCGGATGTGCGGCCATGGGGGCCGAGGTGGCGACCGGCTCGAATACCTGTGACGACGACGATTCCCAGGGCTGCGCCGACGGCGTCAAAGCCCACGTCGAGCCAGTTGGCATCGCGGTTGGGGACGAAGGACTGGTGGAATTCGTCGCTCATGCCGTAGACGGACGCGACGAGCCACGCCGTGACCGCGATTGCGAACCATGGCCAGGTCCGGCGCCAGTGTCCCAGTGCGATCGCGAGCAGCGCACCGAGAATCGCGTACTCGGCCACGTGGGCGGCGTCGTACCGCCATTCGCCGCCAGAAGCGCCGGGAGGATTGGGGAAGCTGGAGAAGAGGAAGATAAGCGCCGCCCACCCCGCAACGAGCCCGAACCGCAATCGCACCCCACGAGTCTAGTCGATTGTGGATTGCGGATTGCGGATTTTGGATTTCTCCCCGACCCCCAAACTCTCGCTGGGCGAAGTGAGTCCGGCGGAATCCCCAATCCGCAATCCAAAATCCAAAATTCGCTCAGCCTTCGAGGACCATCTGGGTTTGGGTGACCTGGGCGACGAGTTTGCCGTCGGCCCCGCGGATGTTCGTCTGCCAGGTGTGGAGGCGGCGGCCGAGGTTCACCGGGCGGCACTCGGCGGTCAGCGTGGTCCCGGCGATCCCCGGCCGGTAGAAGTTCGTCTTGGACTCGATGGTGGTCTGGCCTGCGCCGGGCGGGAGGTGGACGCTCGTGCCCACCGCGCCGAGTTGGTCAGCGAAGGCCATGAGGGCGCCGCCGTGGCACACGCCCGGGACGGTGCAGATCTCGTCGCGCACGAGGAGCTCGGCAGTGACGCCTTCCTTCGTGACCGAAGTGAGCCGGATGCCGAGGGTGCCGGCGAGGAAGGGCTGGATGGTTGCCTGGATGGCTGCTGCCTGGTCGTCCATGTGGGAGCTCCGTGGCTGGTGTGTGGTTGTGCCATGCATAATGTCATTACGGAACAAATGATGCGAAGAACCACTTCGCCATGACATGCGCGAGCCACCGGGCATTGCTAGGCTGTGTGACAGATGACGATCCCTTCGTTCACCCACGCGCAGCTCAGCGCCGGCGCGCCCGGACCCGAGACGGCGCTCACGATCGGTGTGCTCGACGGCGTCCACCGCGGCCACCAGGCACTCCTCGGCCGCCTGCGGGATGAAGCGCGGAAGCGCGCGCTTTCACCTGGCGTGGTCACGCTGCACCCCCACCCGATTACGGTGCTGCGCCCGGAGATCGCGCCGAGCTACCTGACGTCGCTCGAAGACCGCATCCAGCTCATCCGCGCCGCCGGGGCGGACTGGGTCATCCCGCTCACGTTCACCGGCGAAGTGTCGGAGATCGAATGCGAGGACCTGGCAGGCGCGTTCGTGGACCTGCTGAAGATGCGGCTGATGGTCCTTGGACCAGACGCAGCGTTTGGCCGCGGCGCGCCGAAGGACACATTCGAACGGATGCAGCGGCTCGGAGCGCAGCGCGGATTCGAGGTGGTCCAGGTCGCACCGCTGATGCACGACCACGAGCGCTATAGCTCCACCGCGGTGCGGAAGGCGCTGACTGACGGCGACATGGACCGCGTGACGGCGCTGCTGGGGCGGGCGTACCGGATCGGCGGGCCGGTCGTGCACGGTTTCGAACGCGGGCGAACCATCGGTTTCCCGACGGCAAACATCTCGGTCGCGGCCGACCGCGCGCTGCCAGAGATTGGCGTGTACGCGACCCGCGCGCGGGTAGCCGGGCGAGTCCTCACCGGCGCGACCAACATCGGGAGGCGGCCGACGTTCGACGAAGGCCACCTTTCCATCGAGACGTACCTGCTCGACTTCGAAGGCGACATCTACGGCGAACGGATGGACCTCGACATCCTCGAACGGCTTCGCGGCGAGGTGAAGTTCGAAAGCGTTGACGCGCTGAAGGCGCAGATCGCCAGGGACGTCGAACTGGCCAGGAGCATCGTGACATGACTGACCCGGACGGCGGGAAGGTGCGCGGACCCGCCTCGTACTTCCCCTCGATCGAGAAAACCTACGGCCGGCCGATTGCCGAATGGCAGGAGCTCATTCGTGCGCAGGCCGGGAAGAAGCACATGGAAATCGTGAACTGGCTGAAGGCCGAATACGGGATGGGACACGGCCATGCCACCGCCCTCGTTCACGCCACCCGGGCCGAAGCGGCCGGGAAGGAGGCCAAATGACGCGAACGATGCCCCCGGTCGACGAACAACTCGTCGTCCTGATGAGCGGGGTTGACTATGGCGACGCGCTCCTGCGCCAGCAGATGGAGCGCGAATTGCGCGCCGCCCTCGAGCTGGACCGGCCGCTGCGGGTGTACCTCGGCATCGATCCGACGGCGACGTCGCTGACCCTGGGACACACGGTGCCGCTGCGGAAGCTGCGCCAGTTCCAGCAGTTCGGGCATCACTGCATCTTCCTCATCGGCGATTACACGGCGCTGATTGGCGACCCCAGCGACAAGAACAAGCTGCGCCCCATGCTCACGCCGGAGGAGATCGCAGCGAACGCGACGAGCTACTTCGAGCAGGCTTCGCGCATCCTCGACCCCGAAAAGACCGAGCTTCGCCACAATTCGGAGTGGCTGGGACAGCTGACCTTCCCGGAGATCATCAGCCTGATGTCGAAGTTCACGGCCGCCGAGATGTTGCGGCGCGAGAACTTCCGGCATCGCTGGGACGCGGGCGACGCGGTCTACCTGCACGAGTTCCTCTACGCCCTGATGCAGGGGTACGACGCCTACGCACTCGAATGCGACGTGCAGGTGGGCGGCACGGAGCAGCTCTTCAACCTGATGGCGGGCCGGAAGATCCAGGAAGACGCCGGCCAGAAGCCTCACGTGCCGGTGACACTGCCCATCCTTGTCGGCCTCGATGGCAAAGAACGGATGTCGAAGTCGAAGGGCAACCACATCGGCGTGAATGACTCGCCGGAGGAGCAGTTCGGCAAGGCGATGTCGCTGCCAGACGAGGTGGTCGAGAGCTTCTTCACGCTCGCGACGAACCTCCACCCCGGCGAGGTGAGCGCGATCATGCGTGCCCTGCGGATGGGCGATCGGAGCCCGATGGACACCAAGAAGCTGCTGGCCAGCACCATCGTCTCCGAATTCTGGGGCGATGACGCGGCCACCGCTGCGAACGAGCACTTCGAACGCACCGTCCAGCGCAAAGAGGTCCCCGACGACGTGCCAGAACACCGCGTGAGCAACGGGGAGTTGCTCATCGACGTGGTTGTGGCAGCTGGCGCCGCGCCGTCAAAACGGGAAGCGCGCAGGCTCTTCGAACAACGCGCAGTGACGATGGACGGCAACGTCGTCGAACCCACGACGCCACCCCGCAAAGGAACGATCGTGCAGGTTGGCAAGCGGAAGTGGATCCGGCTCGTCTAGCCGTATTCAGCCAGCCGCCGCTCCAGGAATCGCCGCTCGGGTTCGTTTGTAACGAACTCCAGGGCAGCCCGGTACGCCGTGGCGGCTTCATCCGTGCGGCCCAGCCGCCGGAAAAGATCAGCACGGGCCGCGTGATAGAGGTGGTACGAAGCGAGTCCCTCGATCTCGCCGAGCAGCGCAAGACCAACCTGCGGCCCGTCGGCCATCGCCCGCGCCGCGGCACGATTCAAGGCCACCACCGGGGTCGGCGACACCTCGATCAGGCGGTCGTAGAGGGCAGCGATTTCATCCCAGCGCGTCTCCTCCGGCGTAGCGGCCTCGGCGTGGATCGCCGCGATCGACGCCTGCAACTGGTAGGCGCCCGCACGCTGCGCGCTCAACGCCCGTTTCAGGAACGATCTGCCCTCACGGATGGCCGCGCGATCCCAGAGCGAGCGGTCCTGCTCATCCAGGAGCACAAGTTCGCCGTCTTCCATCTGCCGCGCCGCGCGGCGGGAGTGGTGCAGAAGCATGAGCGCCACCAGCCCCAAGACCTCGGACTCGTCAGGCATCAGCTGAGCAATCAACCGGCCGAGTCGAATCGCTTCGTCGCACAGGTTCCGCCGCACAACGCTTTCGCCCCGAGTAGCGCTATAGCCCTCGCTGAATACCAGGTACAACACGGCCAGTACTCCGGGCAGACGGTCGGGCAACTCGTGAGCCTCGGGCACACGGTACGGTATCCGCGCATCGCGGATCTTTCGCTTCGCCCGCACGATTCGCTGGGCAATCGCCGTCTCTTCAGCCAGGAACGCCCGCGCGATTTCGCCGGTGGTCAGCCCGCCAAGCGTCTTGAGCGTCAGCGCCACCCTCGCCTCTATCGCAAGGGCGGGGTGGCAGCACGTGAAAATCAGCCGCAGCTGGTCATCGTTCAGAACCGGCTGCGGGTCGTCGAACTCCATCGATGCGGAGAGCAGCATGGCCCTCGCCACCTCCTCGAGCTGTCGCGCACCGATCGCTGTCCGGCGCAGCCGGTCAAGCGCCTTGCGCCTGGCCGTCGTCACGAGCCACCCGCCCGGGTTCGCCGGGAAACCGTTCGCCCAGGCGCTGGCCGCACTCAGCCATGCCTCCTGCAGGGCATCCTCCGCGAGCTCGAAGTCACCGCCCAGGCTGCGGATTAGCGAAGCGAGTGCGGTGGCGTTGTACTCGCGGAACGCTGCGGCCAGCGCGCTGGGAGCCGGTTTCGCGCTCACACTGTGAGCAATGGCCGCACTTCCAGGCAGCCGCTGACGATCGGGATCTGCCGCGCGAGCGCGAGCGCCCGTTCGAGGTCGGCACAGGCGAAGATGTAGTAGCCCCCGAGCTGTTCACGAGTCTCCGCGAACGGCCCATCAGTCACCATGGCATGGCCATTCCGGACGCGGACTGTCTTGGCGAGGCTCGGCGGGTACAGCCCGTCACCACCGGCGTATTCGCCGGTCTCCAGCGTCCGGGCAGTCAGAGCCTGGTGCTCGCCCATCATCGTAGCCAGCCGCGGATCGTCCATGGGAAGGTAGTCCTGCTCGGCGCCGTAAATCAGCACTATGTACCGCGGACCGTCGTGCGAAATATGCCGGCTATCATGCCCGGCGCATCGTCGAACCTCGATCGACCCCCGCGACGCCGTCGGTATCTTCGCCGCCAGCGCCAGCGCCTCTGCTTCATCCTTGCAGTCGAGCAAGTAATAGCCCCCGAGCTGCTCTCGCGTCTCGGCATACGGTCCGTCAAGCGTGACGAGTTCGCCATGCTTGAGACGCAGCGTGGTCGCGGTCTCGACTGACTGCAGGGGATCCGCGGCGACCATCGCGCCGCGCGCCTGGCATTCGGCGCTGAACGCGCGATAGGCCGCCATGTGCTCGTCCCATTCGGGTGTGCCGTAGGGAATGTCGGTTCGTTCGTCGCTGGCGATGAGGAAGAGATATCGCATCACTACATCTCCCAGCTGGGGCAGACTTCGAGAGAAGCCCCACTGGCCGCTGGCAACTTCGTTGCCCATTCAGCAGCTTCCTCCCCGCTCTGGCGATTCATGATGTAATAGCCGCCCACCTGTTCGCGTGTTTCGGCGAACGGCCCGTCGGAGATCATCGTCTCGCCACCGCGGATGCCCGCACTCTGGGCGCCGGGCCCCGGCCAGAGCCGCTCGGCGGCCGGGGCCTCGGTCGCTTCGTTGGTGTAAATCAGAACCATTTGGCGCATCGGACGTTCCTCGGAGGTCAGTATCGTAGCTCCTCCAACCACCTGACGAATGGCGGCCGGGGATTTCGACAACCGCCGGCAGGCAACAGGAATTTCCTCGTTTGCGACCGCGGGAAGCCTGCCGCTATCCTTCGCGGGCGGAATGTACCGCCCCGAAAGGAACAACCATGGCAGAGCTTCGCGACACGCTGAACCGGCACGCCCAGGACGTGGTTAATGGCAACCTGGCCGGCCTGATGGGCGACTTCACGCCCGAGGCCATGGTCAAAGTGATGGGGCTGGCCGCCAACCCGATTACCGCCACCTCGTTCGAAGTGAAGGAACTTGGGAACAACGAGGCTGAGATCAGCTATATCGGTGCTTCGACCCGGAAGGTCTGGAGCAAGTGGGCAGACACGGGCGGCAAGTTCCAGGTCGTCGACGTCAAGGAAGTCTAGGTGACGCAGCCCGCCACAGCCCGCGAGGCCGCAGACCGGAACGCCCGGGCCATCATGGAGGGCAACCTCTCCCAGTTGATGGCCGACATCATGCCGGAGGTCATGGCCCAGGTGATGGCGATGGGGGCCCAAGCGCCGACGGGCCTCAGCATCGCCCAGATGCCGAACATCCTCGGCTACGAACTCGTGGAGAAAGGCCAGCAGGGCGACTCGGAGTTATTCGATGTCACCTTTCGCTCGGACATTGGGACGGCGACCATCGCGGCATCGTGGAAGCAGGTCATGGGGCAGTGGAAGATCGTGAACGTCGCCCTGGTGTCGGCTGAACTCGCCCAGAAGTAGGGCCGTGGAACTGCTGCTCGTCCGCCACGCGATCGCCGCCGAGCGGGATCACGCGGCCTACCGCGATGACCGTGCGCGGCCGCTGACGGCAGAGGGGCGCAAGCGGATGGCTGACGTGGCATCGGGCCTCGCTCAGGTCGTTACGCCGACGGAGGTCCTTACCTCGCCGCTTCTCCGGGCGAGGCAAACGGCCGAGATCCTCGCGCGGAGTTGGCGGCTCAAGGTGTCCGAACTCGGCAGTCTCGGCAACGGCGACCACCCGGGGACACTCTCCGCAGTGGCGCAGCGGACTTCCGGGACGGTTGCGCTCGTCGGGCACGAACCATGGATGGGCGAACTCCTCTCGTACCTCCTCACCGGCGATCCGGAGGCCGTGTCGGCACCGTTTAAGAAGGGCGGCGCCGCACTGGTCGAAGCACCAGGCAGCACGGGCGCGGGGGAGTGGGTGCTGCGCTGGGCGATGCCGCCCTCCGCGCTCCGTCGCCTGCGCTAACGGGCGGACACCCGCACATCGAGCTTCAGGCGGAGGACTGACTCCAGGCGGCGGGACTGACGTTCGAGTTCGTACAATTCGGCATCGAGTGACTCGCGAGCCGTCAGTTCGACCCGCAACGTGCGGCGAGCCACGCGCGCAGAGACGCCGAGAACGGGCGAGGGCAGTCGCCTTCGGATGCCGCGGGCGAGGCCGAGGAGGACCGCAAGCACCGCGACGTTCCTTGTGTCCTCGGCGCGGACGATGGCCTTGTAGGCAGCCAGGTTCGGCGTGCCCCCAACCGACCAGCGGACAAGCGCAGCGAGGATCACGATCTCGCGGTGGCTGAAGCCGTGCAGGTCACCGCTGTGCACGAGGTACTCGGCGTGGCGGTCGCGGTTGTAATAGTCGATGTGCATCCCGATGCCGGCGAGGCGTGCGGCGTGCAGGAGCAGTTCGAGTTCGGGCTTGCCGAGGCGGTGGACGTCCCGGGTGGCTTCGAACAGTTCGGCGGCGGCATGCACGACCGGCTCGGCCGCGAGTTCGTCGACTCCGTTGGCGCGGGCGAGGCCGCCAATCGATGCCGCGCGGACGTCCGGTACGAGGAGGCGATCCTCGCGCAGCTCCTGCCACACGAGGCCTTCGCGAAGTCCCTGGCCTGCGACGGTGAGCGTCTTCGCGCCGGTCAGGTCCATTACTTCGTCGATGACGATGGCTGCGGCGTGCAGGGTGTCGGCGCGGCTCGATCCAACGCCGGCGATCCTGCGGCGCTCCTCGATGCCGGCGGCGGCCAACTGCTGGGCGAGGCGGCGGACTTCGCGCCGGGTGAGTTCGAGGCCATGGAGGCGCTGGACCGGGTGTGCCCGCTGGATGCGGGCGATCCGCGCGAGGTTCCGGACGGCGCCGCCGGTGCCGAAAAGCAACGGGTGCTTGTCCGGCGTTTCGAGTTGCTGGTGAACGGCCTTGCGCAGGTCGCGAATTTCTCGCGCGGAGGGCGGGTCGCCAGGGAGGTAGCGCTCACGAGCGTAGATGGCGCCGAGCGGGACGGACTGCACGCGCGAGAGCACGCGGTCGGTGACACGCATGACTTCGAGTGAACCGCCGCCGATGTCGAGGAGGTGGCCGTCGCGCAGGCTGGTGCTGTTCGCCACGCCGACGAATCCGCAGTAGGCCTCTTCGTAGCCGGAGAGGACGCGCAGACGTAGGCCGGTCAGGGCATAGGCGCGGTCGATGAACTCCTGGGCGTTGGGTGCGCGGCGGAGTGCTTCGGTACCAACGACGGTGAGCGAGGCCGGCTGATGCGATGCCGCCACCTGGGCCATCACCGAAAGTGCGCGCAAGCCGCGAGCCATGCCCTCGGCCGTGAGTTCGCCGTTGGCCTGGCCTGCGCCGAGACGGGCATCGAAGCGCTCTTCGTCAACGACTTCGAAGGCGCTTGCTGTCAGGCTGCGGGCGACCAGCAGGCGCACGGAACTGGAGCCAACGTCGATAATCGCGAGGGTTCGGCCGCGCTCCATGGGTCACTCTCTGCGCATTCCCCGCCCGGCGTCGAGGGTTTGCCCCGATCTATGGTGTTCCGCAATCGAATCGCATCCCCATATTGACAGGGATCGTATAAAATAGCGGTGAGCGATGAAGGGAGTTGCCCCCATGCGACGCAAGATGCTTGGCGCCATCCTTCTGCCTATCCCGTTCGCGGCCCTGCCAGTGTTGGTTGTGCTGGCGGGCGCCGTCCTTGGCGGCAAGGGCGCCGGTGAGAGCGAACTGGTGACCACGAAGACCGAGGCCCCGGCCATCGAAAGCCGCGTCAGCAGCGACTCGATCACGGTCACCAACGACAACGCTCCGCTGGCGCGAACGACCAGCTACACGAACGTGACCGGCTGCGAAGAAGACCTCCGGGCCGACTTCTAAAGACGGCGAGGGGCGGCGCCGGAATCGGGTGCAGGCGTCTTCCCCAATTAAATCGGAATGAGACTCCAATTCGAGGCGTGCTCGGGCTTGACCGTGCCTGGAACTACCGGCGCCGAGAGCGCAGGAAAGCGCCCCAAATTGGGGCCTTGACGGCCCTCCGCCCTTCCTCTATAAGTCTGCCCACATGCTCGACCGGACGGGTTATACCACTCGGTATGGACTCTTCGGTTAGGGGTTTTGGAGGGACACCAGAATGGACACCGAAAACTATTGGAAGCGTCGTACATCACGACGCAAGGTACTCGCGGGATTTTCCGCGCTTGCTTCTGCGCCTGTTGTCGCCAGTATTGTGGGATGTGGTGGTGATGATGATGACGACGATACGTCGGGGGGTTCCACTACTTCGGGAACGCCGCAGAGTTCCAACACCACAACTGCCGCCACTCCGAAGACCGGCGGCACCATCCAGACGACGATTATCGGCGACCCGCCCACCCTCGACCCGTTCCTGAATCTCTCCTACCGGAGCCAGGGCGTCGCGTCATTCGTCTACAGCCGGCTCTTCCAGATCGATACCGGTCCAAATATTGAGCCCGGCGACCTGCGCGTGAGCCCGGACGTTGCTGCTTCCAGCGAGCAGCCGGACAAGATGCAGTTCACCGTGAAGCTGAACCCGGGCGTGAAGTGGCAGAACGTGGCGCCGGTGAACGGCCGGCCCTTCACATCGGCCGACGTGAAGTACTCGTTCGAACGGTTCATGGCGAAGTCCCCGAACCGGACGGCACTGAGCCCCGTGACGTCGCTGGAGACCCCGGACGACCACACCGTGATCTTCAAGACCAGCATGCCGATGGCGCCGCTGGCGTTCTACCTGGCCTCTCCGACGCATCTCTACCTGATGCCGCGCGAGGTCATCGAGGCGGACGGCGACGCTTCGAAGCGCATGATCGGCACCGGGCCCCTCATCCTCGAGGAATATCAGCCGTCAGCCATCTTCAAGTGGAAGAAGAACCCGGACTACCACGTTGCCGGCCAGCCATATGTCGATGGCGCCACGTGGATCATCATCGCCGATACGGCGACCGCGACGGCGAACCTGCGGTCCGGGAAACTCGACATCGCAGGCATTCCCAGTGCTGACCTCGACTCGATGAAGCAGGCGAACAAGAACATGACGGTCGTCCCGTTCACCGGGTTCACCTGCAACTCGCTCTGGTTCGACATCACGAAGCCGCCGTTCAACGACATCCGCGTTCGCCAGGCTGCTTCGATGGCGATCGACCGCAAGGGCCTCGTGGATGCGGCCTACAACGGGAAGGGCGCCATCCAGAACATCGTCCCGGCCGGGTATTCGGCGTGGACGCTCCCTGTGGACGACCCGAAGATGGGCGACTCGAAGCAGTACCTCGAGCACAACGTGAAGAAGGCCAAGGAGCTGCTCGCTTCGGCCGGCCACACCGGCGGCCTGACCACCACGCTGAGCGGCACCACCGGCTATGGGGCAACCAACAACCAGGTGATGGAACTGCTCGCGGAAATGCTGAAGGAAGCGAACTTCAACATCACCCTGAACATGAAGGAGTACGCCGCGCACATCGCGACCACGTTTGTTGGGAAGTTCGATGGCATGGCGGGCGGAGTTGGCTCGACGTTCTTCGAACCCGACGACATGTTCACGAGTCTGTACTTCAGCACCAGCCCGCGCCGGAACACGCTCGTGAATGACCCCAAGGCCGACGCGCTCATCCTGAAGCAGCGCCAGGAACTGGATGTCAACGCCCGGAAGGAAGTCATCAACGAGATGCAGCGGTACTTCGCCGAGCAGGCGTACCTCCCGCCGCTGGCCGCCGGCACATCGTTTGTGGGCATTCATCCGTGGCTCAAGAACGTGTATCCGAAGGCAACCGGCGCGTACGACAGCAGCTGGATCGCCAAGGCCTGGCTCGACCGCAGCTGAAGTAAGGGTAGTGGGAACCGGGCCGCTCTCCTTGGGCGGCCCGGTTTTCGCGACAGGAGGTTCGGAATGCGCGCCTACGCCTTGCGCCGCGTCATCCTGGCGGCGCCGACGTTGCTGGGTGTCACGATCATTCTCTTCGCACTCGTGCGGATGCTCCCGGGAGACGCGGTCCAGCAGATCTTGGGGGAATACCCGGGCTACGCCTCCGACGAGGACGCGCTGCGGAAGGAGCTTGGGCTGGACAAGCCTATTCCGCAGCAGTATCTGAGTTGGGTTGGCCATGTGGTGCGCCTGGACCTGGGAGAGTCACTCCAAACCAAGCGACCGATTGTGGACGAACTGCGGATGCGGGCGCCGGTCACCTTCGAACTCGGGATCCTGGCCATCTTCCTCGGCCTTTGCATCTCGATCCCGATCGGGGTGCTCTCAGCGCTGAAACAGGACTCGCTGGCAGACTATGCCGCCCGCACGCTCTCGGTCGGGATGCTGGCCATCCCCGGCTTCTGGCTGGCGACGCTCGTGATCACTCTGCCGTCCATCTGGTGGCAGTGGACGCCTTCGCCGACCTACACACGGTTCACCGAAGACCCGGTCGCGAACCTCGGGCATATGTTTCTGCCGGCGCTGATCCTCGCTACGGCCCTCTCGGGGACGCTCATGCGCGTCACGCGAACCGAGATGATCAACGTCATGCGGCAAGACTACATCCGCACCGCGCGCGCGAAGGGGCTCTCGAACTATGTCGTCTTGATTCGCCACTCGCTGCGAAACGCATTCATCCCGGTGATCACGGTCATCGGGTTGCAGGTGCCGGTGATCATCGGCGGCTCTGTGATCCTCGAGAACATTTTCACGATCCCCGGGACAGGGCGGTACCTCCTGGAGGCGATCAGCAAGCGGGACTACCCGGTGATCCAGGGAATTAACCTCCTGCTCGCCCTGGTCGTCATCTTCACCAACATTGCTGTCGACCTTTCGTACAGCATCATCGATCCCCGGATCCGGTACTCCCGATAGGGAGAAGGTGACTTCAGTATGCTCGAAGAACAGGCTGGCACTTTCAGTTATGTGCCGCCCGCCAGTAGTCGATTCAGGGTTCTGAAGCGATCCTCCCAATTCCTGGTGGACAAACCCCTCGGGGGAATCGGCGCAATTATCATCGCAGTGCTGTTGCTGATGGCGATCTTCGCGCCGCTGATCGCCCCATTCCCCTATGCCGAGAACCACATCTCTGACCGCCTCCAGGGGCCATCGCTGAGGTACTTCTTCGGTACGGACGCATCGGGGCGTGACATCTTCAGCCGGGTGGTCTACGGCGCCCGGGTTTCGGTGGTGGTCGGCTTCGGCGCAGTATCCATTTCCGTCTTCATCGCCTCCGTGCTGGGCATCGTTTCGGCCTACTACGGCGGGCTGGTGGATACTCTCATCCAACGCTTGGTCGATATCTGGCTGAGCTTCCCATCGCTCGTCATCCTCATCAGCATCATGGCCGTCATCGGCATGGGGCTCTCGAATCTCACGCTGGCAATTGGATTGCTCTTGTCGGTTGGATTCTCGCGAGTTGTCCGCGCGTCAGCACTTACGGTGAAGGGCAATCTCTTCATTGAGGCCGCGACCACGATTGGCGCGAGCGACATGCGGATCATGTTCCGCCATATCCTTCCGAACGTCGTACCGACGATCATCGTCATCGCGACGGTGCAACTGGGCGCGGCGATCCTCATTGAGTCTTCCCTGAGTTTCCTCGGCTACGGCGTCCCGCCGCCAAGGCCGTCGTGGGGAGGCATGCTTTCCGGTTCGGGGCTTGTGTACTTCACGAAGGCCCCTTGGATGGCCGTCTTCCCCGGCGCGTTCATCACGCTGGCGGTGTTCGGGTTCAACATGCTGGGTGACGGCCTGCGCGATGCACTCGATCCGCGCTTGCGCGGCTCCCGGTAGGTCTGCCTCCGCCATCGTTGCAACGGCGTTCGCACAGGCGCCGAAAGACCCCCATTTCGTTGTGCTAGCATTGACGGCAGTGGCGCTCGCGCCCTGCCGTTTTGCATGGCGCACGCACCGGGAGGTTGATCGATGACGGCAACCCGGACATCGCGGCGGGCTCGCTCCCAGGAGACGATCGACGAGTACCTGCTGAGCGAGCAACAACTTGCGGACATGTACTACTACATGCTCCTCGCGCGGCGGCTGAACGAGCGGATGCTCGCACTGAACCGCCAGGGCCGCGCGCCATTCGTTATCGCCGGCGCCGGGCAGGAAGCCGCCCAGGTCGGCGCGGCGATGGCCCTCAAGCGTGGGACCGACTACCTCGCCCCCTACTACCGTGACCTCGGCATGATGCTGGTTTTCGGGATGACGGCGCGCGAGGCGATGCTCAACCTGCTGGCCAAGCGCGACGACTGGAACAGCTATGGGCGGCAGATGCCTTCGCACTGGGGCAGCCCTGACCGGAAGATCGTCACGCAGTCGAGTGTGGTGACCACCCAGTTTGTCCACGCCGCCGGGATCGCCCTTGCTGCGAAGATGAAAAAGGATCCGATCGTCGTCCTGACCTGTTGCGGCGAAGGCAGCACGAGCCGCGGCGACTTCCACGAGGCGCTGAACTGGGCGGCCATCCACCAACTGCCGGTCATCTTCTTCGTCCAGAACAACGGCTATGCGATTTCGGAGCGGAACGAGAAGGCGATGCCGGTGAAGCACGTGGCCGACCGCAAGCGGGCGTACGACATGCAGGGCGCGGTCTGCGACGGGATGGATGGCATCGCGGTGTATCAGACCGTTCGGCCGGCCGTGGACCAGGCGCGCAACGGCGGCGGGCCGCACCTCATCGAGGCGAAGTGCTACCGCCTGTGGGCGCACTCGAGCGATGACGACGACAGCCGCTACCGCCCGAAGAAAGAGCTCGAGGAGTGGGCGAAGAAGGATCCCATCAAGCTCTTCCGGGACCGGGTCGAATCTGACGGCATCTTCCCGCGCGAAGAACTCGACGAGATCGAAGCGCGCGTCGAGGAAGAGATCCGGGAGGCCGCGCAATGGGCCCTCATGCAACCCGACCCAGCGCCGGAAGACGCCCTCGGGTTCGTCTACAAGGAGCTTTGAGATGGCGTTGATGACCGTCATCGAAGCCGTTCGCTCAACCCTCGACGAGGCGCTGGCGGAAGATGACCGTGTGTTCATCCTCGGCGAGGACGTGGAAGCCGGCGGCGTGTTTCGCGCCACCGAAGGACTCAAGGCCCGCTACGGCGAGCGGATCATCGATTCGCCGCTCTCCGAATCTTCGATCATCGGGGTGAGCATTGGGGCGGCGCACTACGGACTGCGGCCCATCGCCGAGATCCAGTTCGCTGACTTCATTCACGCCGGCTTCGACCAACTGTGCAGCGAGGCCTCTCGCTGGAGCTACCGGACACGCGGGGACGCGTGGCTGCCGATGGTGGTCCGCACCCCGTGGGGCGGCGGAGTCCACGGCGGGCAGCACCATTCGCAGAGCATCGAGGCGTTCTATTCGCACATGCCCGGGATCAAGGTGGTGGCGCCGGCCTTCCCGGCCGACTACCGCAGCCTGCTGAAGGCGGCGATCGCCGACCCGAACCCGGTGCTCTTCCTCGAACACAAGCGCACCTATCGACTTATTAGGCAGGAGATGGACGGCGCGCCTGCAGAGACGCGGATCGGCCGGGCACGGATCACGCGGCGGGGCAACGACCTCACCATCTTCGCCTACGGGTTAATGCTGCATGAGTCACTGGTGGCGGCCGAAACGCTCTCCGGCGAGGGCATCGAAGCCACCGTCGTCGACTTGCTGACATTGAACCCGATCGACCACGAGACGATCCTGGAAGCGGCAAAGGCAACCGGGAAGGTGCTCATCGTCCACGAAGACGTGCTGACCGGTGGGCTGGGCGGCGAAATCGCGGCGATCATCGCCGAGCACGCGTTCGAATACCTCGACGCGCCCATCCGTCGCGTGGCCGGGCCGGACATCCCCGCGATGCCGTTCCACCACGCGATGGAAGACTTCTTCATGCCCAATCGCGACAAAATCGCGACAGCAGCGCGCGAGCTGGCGGCCTACTGATGCAGCCAACGGCAAGCTGGGCGCGAACCGCGCAGTCAGGAGCGATGCGATGACGATCGTGAAGATGCCCCAGCTCGGGGAAAGCGTCACCGAGGGCACCATCATCCAGTGGTTCAAGCAGCCCGGCGACGCGGTGAAGCTCGACGAGCCGCTCTGCGAGATCGAAACGGAGAAGGTGACGGCCGAGCTGCCCTCGGAGTTCGAAGGCACGATGGGGCGCATCCTCGTGCCACAGGGCGAGACCGTGGAAGTCGGCGTTCCGCTCTGCGAGATCGAAGTCGCGGGAGCGGCGGCCACTGCCCCGGCGGCGGCACTGCCGGCGGCGCCCGCTACTGCAGCCCCAGCCCGCTGGAGCGGCGGACCGATGGCCATCCCGCCGGAGGAGCCGCCTGTCGTGCTGCCCGTCGCGGCCACGGCGGCGGTGACTTCCGCGGCGCCAGTCGCAGCGGCGCCGAAGTCGCCACGCACGAACCCGGAGGACCGCTCCCGCTACTACTCGCCGGCCGTGATGCGCCTTGCGACGGAGCGCGGCATCGATCTCTCGCAGGTGACCGGGAGCGGCATTGGCGGACGCATCACCCGGAAGGACGTCGAGGCGTTCATACCAGCAACACCCGCGGCGGCGCCCATGGCCCCGGCGGCAGCCGTTGGAGCGGCTGCATCCGGAACGGGGGCCGCGTACCAGGTCGTTGCACTTTCGCCAACGCGGAAGACCATCGCCGAACACCTCACCCGTTCGAACGTGGAAGCGCCACAGGCATGGACGATGGTCGAGTGCGACGTCACCGGGCTGGTGGCCCGGCGGACACGGGAGAAGGAGCGGTTCGAGCAGCAGGAAGGGTTCAGCCTCACGTTGCTGCCGTACTTCACGGCAGCCGTGTGCGAGACGCTGCGGGATTACCCGATGCTCAACGCGCGCTGGGAGGGCGGCGAACTCCGCCACTACACTGCGCTCAACGTGGCCATTGCCGTCGCGACCGAGACCGGGCTCGTGACGCCGGTCGTGCGGGATGCGGGCGACCTCAGTGTCTTCGGGCTGGCCAAACGGTTCGACGACCTGACGCGGCGGGCGCACGCGCGCAAACTCCGGATCGAGGACATCGACGGCGGAACGTTCACCGTGAACAACACCGGTTCCTTCGGCTCTATCGCCTCCAAGCCAATCGTGAACGTGCCCCAGGTAGCGATTGTGACGATGGAGCGGGCGGTCAAGCGGCCGGTGGTGATGGCGAACGACGCCATTGCGGTGCGCTCAATGATGAACGTCTGCCTGAGTTTCGACCACCGGGCACTGGACGGGTTCGAGGCCGGCGGCTTCCTGGCGGCGCTCAAGCGGCGGCTGGAAGCGATCGAGTAGGACTCGATGCAAGGCAGCGTCTGCCTGTAGGCTCCGAAGGATGCAGCACGACTTCGAAGCCTGTGACCTGACGCCTTCGGCAGCCCACCTGGACGAGATCGATGAGCTTCGCGCTTCGATCGACTGGGGTCCGGGATCGTGGACGATTGGGCCGATGCTGCGTACCGGTGGCCGGGTGCTTGCCCTGCGCGACGAAACGGGCAGGCTGGCAGCGATGGGCGGCGCCGCGGTGATGGCGCCGGGGGGCTTCATCTGCAACATGGTGGTCCGCCCGGAGCACAAACGGCGCGGCATGGGACGCCGGATCTTCAACGAACTGATCGCCTGGCTGCAGCAGAACGGACACGCAAGCATCCAGCTGGAGGCGACGGACGAGGGGCGGCCGCTGTATGAGCAGGCGGGGTTCCGCGTCCGATGGCATTCCATCGGCAGCACACTGAGCGCGCCGCCGGAGCGCGGGGACGAAACCGGTCTCGAGGTCCTCCAGACCGGGGACTGGCCCGGCATCGCCGCGCTCGACCGGCAGGCAACGGGAGCCGAACGAACGGCCCTGTTCCGCCAACTGACGGCCTGGGAAGGCTTTCGGGAAGGCCTGGTCCTCCGCGAGGGCGGTTCAATCGCCGGCTATGGCCTGCGGTTCGCGAACCGGATCGGTCCGGTGGTTGCAGCCTCGCCAGGCGCGGCCGAGCGGCTGGCGCGCGCGTTGGCGGCCCGCAGCGAGCGGGGAACGATCGCGACCATCGGTCACCCGCAGCATGCCACGCTGTGGCAGGGTCTCGGCTTCGACGTAACGCCGTTCGACGCCCGCATGGCCCTCGGACCGGACCTCCCGGGCGACCCGTCCATGGTCTACTGCATGCTCAACGGTGGGCTCGGCTAGCCGGCCCGTCGCTCCGCGCCCGGGCCTATCCCCGCTTCGGCGAAGCTTCGAGGGCCCGGCCGATGACCATCCGTTGAATCTGGTTGGTGCCTTCGAAGATCTGGAAGATCTTGGCGTCGCGGACCCACTTTTCGACCGGGTGTTCGCGCATGTAGCCCTGTCCGCCGAGCACCTGGACGGCGTCGACGGTGACCTTCATGGCCATATCGCTGGCGAAGCACTTGGCCATCGAACCTTCGGCCTGGAGGTAGGGGACGTTCGCGCCGGCCATCCAGGCGGCCCGCCAGACCATCATCCGGGCCGAATCGACGGCCATCGCCATGTCGGCCAGCATGAAGCTGACACCCTGGTTCTTCATGATCGAACGGCCGAACTGGACGCGCTCCTTCGCGTAGTCGAGGGCGTATTCGTAGGCGGCGCGGCCGATGCCGAGGGCGTAGGCGCCGACCACTGGGCGGGTCCGTTCGAGCGTCATGAGGGCGCCGAGCGCGCCGGGGCCAGCCGAACCGCCGGGCGTGCTCGGGGCGCCGAGCTTGTTCACGGCCGGGATGCGGCAGTCGTTGAAGACCACGTTGGCGGTGTGGCTGGCGCGGATGCCCATCTTCTTCCACGTCGTGCCTTCTTCGAGGCCGGGGGTCCCCTTCGGGACCACATAGGCGCCGATGCCTCCCCAGCCCTTCGAGCGGTCTTCGGTGGCGAAAACCACATGGACATCCGCGATGTTGCCGTTCGTGATGAACTGCTTCTCGCCGTTCAGGATGTAGTCATCGCCGTCGCGGGTGGCCGTGGTCTGGATGTTGGATACGTCCGAACCGGCGTCGGGCTCGGTCAGGCACATGGCCCCGAGGTGGACCTCGTCGGCGTCGGAGGAGATGCGGGCCATCCACTCCACCCGCTGCTCGGGGCTGGCCGTCGCCATGATGGCCGCGCCAGCGAGGCCGGAGCTGTTGATGGCCAGGGCGATACCTGCGCAGCCCCAGGAAAGTTCTTCGCTGAGGATGCTCGGGATGAGCGAGGACGACGCGCCATCGAGCACGGACCCGGATTTAGAGACGCCGAAACCGATGCCGGCGGCCTTCTTGATCAGGTCGTAGGGGACTTCTTCGCGCTCGTCATAGTAGGCCGCAACTGGGCGGATCTCCTTACGCGCGAACTCATGTGCCACCTGCTGGACCATGCGCTCTTCTTCGGAAAGTTCGAAAGAAACCATCGTTGCGCTCCATTCGTTATCGAGTGAGCCACAGTTTACCATCCGGTAAACAGGCGCCCGCGCGACCGCCGAAGCTGGCGACCGCCGCTGCAGATTCGGCGATGATCGGCCCGGGTTCGCGACACGAACCGGCCAAAGACGGCAACATGTTATGACGTGGACGCGAGATAACCGGGATGGTGGCCGCCATGCTTGTCGGTGATGATGTTGCAGGCCTGTTTCGGCGGCGGGATCTTCACAAAGATCGGTCAGATTTCCATGGACAGCCCGCGAGCGCCCTGACTATCATGGCGCCGCCCCTGAGTTACCACCGTTATGCACCGAGGTTAAGCGACGTGTCAGACGAGCGCATAGGTCAGTTTTTGAATTTTTTGGCGGTCGAAAAGAACGCCTCCAGCAACACCATCGCAGCCTACCGGAACGACCTCAACCAGTTCCTTGCGTTCATCGCCGAGCGCTCGCCGGGGCGGACCATCGACGGCATCACGCATGAGCTTATCGTCGCTTATGTCGAACACCTCCGTGTCGTGGCCCAGTACAAGGATGCGACCGTGGCGCGGAAGGTGGCGGCGGTGAAGTCGTTCTACGGGTTCCTTTCGGCCGACGGCCTGGTGGATGCGGACCCGACCGAGCAGTTGAAGTCGCCCCAGGTGGGGAAGACGCTTCCGCGGGCGCTGACCGTGGAGGAAGTGGACGAACTGCTCGAACAGCCGGCACGGCGGAACACCCCGGAAGCGCGCCGCGACAAGGCGATGCTGGAACTGCTGTACGCCACCGGCCTGCGCGTCACCGAACTCGTCTCGCTGGACGTGACGGACATCGCCCTCGAAAGCGACCCCGTGACCGTGCGCTGCGTCGGCAAAGGCGAACGTGAGCGCGTGCTGCCCCTGCACCAGCGGCCGGTGGACGAGCTCCGGCAGTACATCTTCCACGTGCGGCCGCGGCTGGTGCGAAACCGCCGCGAACCGGCGCTCTTTGTGAACCGCCGCGGGGAGCGGCTGACCCGCCAGGGTTTCTGGCTGATCCTGAAGAACTACGCGAAGGACGCCCACCTCGATAAAGCGATCACGCCGCACACGCTTCGGCACACGTTCGCCACGCACATGCTCTCGGGCGGGATGCCGCTCCGGAATGTGCAGGACGCCCTCGGGCACGCGAGCATTTCGACCACCCAGATTTACACGCACCTCACCGGCGACCAGAAGCGGCGCGAGTACGACAAGGCGCACCCGCGCGCCTGAGACGCCCGTCAATCGCCCACATTCGCTGTACAGGCACGCCAACGGGCGTGCCTGTAGTCTTTCCGGGTGGCTCTCCCCGCCGGGCTGATGGCAGCCCTCACCGCCCCCGTGGCGCTCCCTGAACTACGTGACCTCGACCGGCGGGGCGAACTCGGCCGGCTCATCCCCGAACTGGATGCGGGCCGCGCCTTCAAGCAGCCCGAACTGCACTACTACGACGTGCTCGAACACAACCTCTCAGCCATAGGGGCGTTCGATGCTGCCGCCGGCCAAACACCGGAGGGGGCCGAACTGCGCGCCGAGGTCTCGTGGCTGGACTTCGATGCGAGCTTCGCGGGCGAACTGGACGGCGTGCCGGTGCTCGCGCTCTCGCGGCTGGCCACCCTCCTCCACGATGTCGCCAAACCCGCGACAGCTATCTTCGACGACGGCCGGCTGCGCTTTCCCCGGCACGGCCCCCGCGGGGCCGAACTGATGCGCGAACGGCTGCCGGAACTTGGGTTTGGCCCGGCGGCGACGGACTTCGTGGCAAGGCTCATCCGGAACCACCTGCGCCCCGGCGAACTGGTAAAGAACTGGCCGGTGAGCGACCGCGCGGTGCGAAAGTTCGTGAGCGACATCGACGGTCACGTCATCCCCCTGATGGTGCTGAACCTTGCCGATGGGTGGGCTACCCGCGGCCCGGGGTACACGCGCGAGAACTTCCGCCGGCACTGCGCGTTCGTGAACTACGTGGCGGCGCGTGCTTACGCGGCCAGCGACGAAGGCGAGCCGCCGCTCGTCACCGGGGACGACCTGATCGCAGAACTTGACCTGCCCGGTGGACGCTTGTTAGGGGCTGTCCTAACATCGGTTCGCCGAGCCCAACTCGAAGGGGCCGTTTCGACGAAGCCCGAGGCACTTGCGCTGGCACGCTCGGTCCTGGAGACCCTGATAGCCGCAGAGTAGAAGGCCCGGGGCCCGAGCAGGAGTTCCCGCCATGACCGCAATGTGGCAGGTGATCTTTTATACCGGTTTCGCGGTGATCGCCTTCTACTTCTTCCTTCTTCGCCCGGTCCTCCAGGAGCAGAAGTCGCGCCGCAAGGCCGTCCGCCAACTCCAGGTGGGCGATGAGATCGTGACCACCGGAGGCCTCATCGGCGAAGTGAAAGACGTCGTTGTGCCGGTTGACGGTCCGACGGAACTGATCCTCGAGATTGCTCCCGGGGTGCGCGTACGGGCCCTGACCGACGCCGTTGCCCGCCGCCTGAGCACGCTCGAACCGGAAGAAACACCAGCATCCCCAACCGAGGCCGCGCCCGGCGAGGTTTCCCACACCAGTGCGTAGTACCACCAACGTCATGCTCTTCCTCTTCGTGATGGCGCTGACCGCGTTCAGTGTCATCGTCGTCTGGCCAAGCCAACCCGACCGGTACCTGCCGGGCGAGTTCTGGCCCCAGGGCCGTGGCATCAAGGTCGGCAGCTGGGAGCGCGAAACGATGCGCCTCGGCCTGGACCTGCGCGGCGGGGCTTACATGGTCCTCCAGGCCGACCCGCCCGCAGACTACGAAGGCAATGTGAGCGAAGCGCTCAACGGCGCGAAGGAAGTCGTCGAACGCCGGGTGAACGAATTCGGCGTGAGCGAGGCTGAAATCCAGAAGACGAGCGGCAACCGCATCAGCGTCCAGGTCCCAGGGCTTTCGCTGCCCGACGCCCAGAATCTCATCGGTAAGACCGCCTCGCTGAAGTTCATGGTCTACGACGACAACCAGCAACTGGTCCCCGCGATGGGGGTGGTCGACGGCAAAACCGTCGCAATGACCGGCTCAGACTTGAAGAACAACACCTACCCGGCGCGGCAGGGCACCACGTTTGCCGTGGTGTTCGAAACCACTGGCCGCGGTTCGACCCTGATGCGCCAGATCACGACGAAGGCGCTCCAATACCCGAGCAGCGACCCGCGAAACTACCTCGTCGTCATGCTCGATGACCAGGTGCTCTCGCAGGCTGCGGTCCAGGGGGTCATCGCCGACACCGGGCAGATCACGGGGCAGGCCAGCTTCTCGGAGGCGAAGAACCTCTCGAAGCAGCTCAACGCCGGCGCGCTCCCCATCCCGCTCAAGATCATCCAGGCCTCGGAAGTGAGCGCGACGCTCGGCGAAGATTCGGTGCTCGAATCGGTGCGGGCGGGCCAGGTCGGCCTGATCGCTGTGATGCTGTTCATGATCCTGTACTACCGGCTGCCGGGCGTACTCGCTTCGGCCGCGTTGCTGGTCTACACGTCCATCACGCTGACGGTCTTCAAGCTCTGGCCGGTCACGCTGACGCTGTCGGGCATCGCGGCGTTCGTGCTGTCGATCGGCATCGCGGTTGACGCGAACATCCTCATCTTCGAACGGATGAAAGAGGAGTTACGCAGGGGCCGCACGCTGAACGCCGCGATTGACATCGGCTTCCGCCGGGCGTGGACCTCCATCCGCGACTCGAACGTGTCGACGCTGATCACCTGCTTCATCCTCTTCTGGTTCGGCAACCAGTTCGGGGCAAGCGTGGTGAAGGGCTTCGCGCTCACGCTCGCCATCGGCGTTGGCATCAGTATGTTCTCGGCCATCACCGTCACCCGGACGTTCCTGAAGATGGTCCTCGGGACGCCGCTTGCCCGCAGCCACTTCCTCTTCAACGCGGAAGAGGTGAAGCGCAGCGCAACCACCAGCCGGCGGGCGACAACCGCCACCGCGGAGGAATAATGCTCGACTTTGCCGGCAAGCGGTGGTGGTACCTCACCATCTCGATCGTGCTCTTCCTCATCGCCGCTGCCGCCCTCGTGCTCTGGGGGCTGAAGCCGGGCATCGAGTTCACCTCGGGCTCTTCGTTCACGGTCCAGTTCACCGAGCGGGAAGTGAGCCAGGGCGAGGTGCGCGATGCGATGCACCAGCTCGGTCATCCCGAAGCTCGCGTGCAGGGCGCCGGGGCGAACACCTACCTCATCCACACCGGCGAACTGCAGAACGCACCTGCCCTCAACTCGGCTGAAGGCCCGGAACAGCCAGGCGAGATCAACACCATCGAGGATGGCCTGCGCGACCGCTTCGGCGCGGTCACGCGGACGAACTTCTCGACGGTCTCGGAGACGGTCTCAACGGAGATCGCGAGGAACGCGACGTTCGCCGTGATCGTGGCGGCTATCGCCATCCTCATCTACATCTCGATCGCGTTCCGGTCCCTGCCGAAGCCATGGCTTTACGGTTCGGCGGCCATCGTGGCCGTGCTCCACGATGCGTTCATCATCCTCGGGCTGTTCGCCTTCCTCGGCGAGTTCCACGGCGTCGAAGTCGACACCGCGTTCATCACCGCGATCCTGACGGTCATCGGCTTCTCGGTGCACGACACCATCGTGGTGTTCGACCGCATCCGGGAGACCCTCAAGGTCGACCCCTATGTGCCGTTCGAGGAAGCGGTGAACGCGAGCATGACGGAGACGCTGGCACGTTCGATCAATACGTCGTTCGTTGTGGTGCTGACAGTGCTCGCGATGATGCTCATCGGCGGGGACACGATCCGGAACTTCCTGCTCGTCCTCCTCGTCGGGATCATCACCGGGACGTATTCGAGCATCGGCATTGCGTCGCAGCTCGTAGTGGCGTGGGAGAACAACGACATCGGGAAGTTCATCCGCCGGATCCGCGGCAAGCAGGACGATGACCTCGCCGCCGAGCCGGCCTGAGCCTACCGCAGCATCCGTGTATCACCGTTCCGGCGGGTAGTCCGCAGGGCGTCGAGGTGTTCGAGGAACGCCTGGGCGTACTTCCGGCTGGTCCCGAAGAGGTCGCGCGTCTCGGCCAGTGACAGGGTTGGGTTCGAGGCGAAGTGCCCGCGGACGCGTTCAACCATCCCGGAGAAAACGTCGGCCGCGAAGACAACGCCCCCGCCGGTATCTTCGATGTCTCCCCGCTCCTTGAGGAAAGCCAGCAACGCCGGTTCCGGCAGACGGTCCGTCGGCGGCGAGTAAGGGTTCGCGCGCAGGGCCCGGAGGAAGGCGTCGACCTCGGCAGCCTGGGCGGGCTGGAGCGCGGGTTCGAACCCGGCCGGGGCAATGCCGCTGCCGCGCTCTTCCAGCTTGGCCGCGGTCACCATGCGCTGGACGGCCAGTTCGAAATCGGCCGGGGCGAGGCCGAGCGCGCGGCGAAGGTGCTCACGGGGCGCGGCGCGGCGAAGGGCGTTCGCGGCGAGGAACACAGCGACCTCGGCTTCCAGACCGCGTTCGGCGCCTTCGAGCCACATCACGCTGTACGTCCGGCCAGCGGCTGTCAGCACGGCGCCGGCGTCTTCCAGCGTTGTGACGAGTGCTGTGGCCGCTGGGGGTTCGAGGCCGAGTGCAGCAGCCAGTTCGGCCGGCGTCCGCGGGCCGGCCGCGAGGTGTTCGAGCGCCCGGTCTTCGGGTGTCCCACTGAGGGCCAATTCGAGCGCGCGCAACGTAGGCTCGTGGTGCCGTCGCAAGCGGCGGCCGTTCAGAACCACGACCGGGCCGCCGCCGATCGTCTCATCGGGACTGCGGACGATGAGATGGTCACCGGGAAGCAGGGCGATCGGTGTTTCGAGCGCGAACTGCGCCCAGCACTCGTCGCCCGGGAGGAGCGCTTCAGCGTCGAGGAGGCGGGCGCGGGCCTGCGCCTGCGCGGTGGCCGCGAGCACGGTCACTTCGGCGTCGTGCTGCAGGGGGTGTTCGAGGATGCGGCTGCCACGGAGCCGTGCGACGACGCTTCGCGCCACCGGGATGCTGCCGGGCCGCCCGAGCACCATCCCGCGCCGGATCTCCTCGTGGTGCACGCCAGAGAGGTTCACAGCAACGCGCGTTCCCGGGCCAACAGTCTCAACTTTCGTACGGTGGCGCTGGAGGCCGCGGATGCGGCACTTGATGCCGTCGGGAAAGAGTTCCATCTCGTCCCCGGCACGCAGCCACCCGTCGGTCAGGGTGCCGGTAACGACCGTCCCAAATCCCTGGATGGAGAACGCGCGGTCGACCGGCACGCGGGGGCGGCCAACGTCGCGGCGGCCAGGCAGGCCGGCGAGCGCGGCATCGATGGCGGCGCGCAGTTCGTCGAGGCCGGCGCCGGTGAGGGCGGAGACACGCAGCACACGCGCGCCTTCGAGGCGGGAACCGCGCAGGGTGTCCTCCAGTTCGGCCTCGACGAGGTCGGCGTAGTCGCTTTCGACCAGGTCGCACTTGGTGATGACAACGAGGCCGGCGGGGATTTCAAGGAGGTCGAGGATGGCCAGGTGCTCGGCGGTCTGGGGCCGAGGGCCTTCGTCCGCGGCGACCACGAGGAGCGCGAGGTCAACGCCGCCGGCGCCCGCGAGCATGTTCTTGATGAACCGCTCATGCCCGGGAACGTCTACGACGCCTGCTTCGAGGCCGGACGGGAGCGTCAGCCAGGCGAACCCGAGGTCGATGGTGAGGCCGCGCTCCTTCTCCTCGCGCAGGCGGTCCGGGTCGATGCCGGTGAGCGCCTGGATGAGCATGCTCTTGCCATGGTCGACATGGCCGGCCGTGCCTATGACGGGCATGCGGCAACCTGCGGCGGTACGGATTCGAGGTGGGCGAGCATGCGGGCGGCAACCTCGCCGTGGAGCAGCCTGCCCCGGCGGGTGAGGCGAATCCTCGGATCGCGGGCGAGGATCCCGGCAGCGAGGCACTCCTGCAGGACCGGCCCAACGGCGGACTCGAGGGTGACCGCGAACTTCGCCTCGAACTCTTGTGGCCGGAAGCCCGTGAGCAGCCTGAGGCGGAGGCTCAGCCAGTCGCTCATAGCAGTCGCGGGCGAGGGGGTGTAGCGCTTGAGCGACGCTGGCAGCGGCCTGCCGGTCCCCGCAGCAGCAGCGATGTAGTCACGCGGATGGGCGGCGTTTTCGTACCGTTCACCGCCGAGGTAGCCGTGCGCGCCGGCCCCGAGCCCGAGGTAATCGCCATCGGTCCAGTAGGTGCGGTTGTGGCGCGATTCAAAGCCGGGCCACGCCCAGTTCGAGAGTTCGTACTGCTCATAGCCAACTGCCGAAAGCCGCTCGGTGGCCAGTTCGTACTGGTCTGCCACGAGGTCTTCGTCGAGCGGTTGGACTTCGCCCTTCGCGACACGGCGGGCGAGCGGCGTGCCTTCCTCGACGGTCAGAGCGTAGGTCGAGATGTGCTCAGGGCCGAGCGCGAGTGCGGCGTCGAGCGAGGCGGCCCAACTTGCTGGTGATTGCCCGGGCAGCCCGTAAATAAGGTCGAGGCCGATGCTTTCGAAGCCAGCTGCACGGGCGAGGCGGACTGCGGCGGCGTTCGCTTCCGGGGAGTGAATCCGGTCAAGAAAGCGCAGTTCGGCGGCGTGGAAGGATTGCGCGCCAAGGGAGAGGCGGTTTACCCCCGCTGCCCGCAGCTCGCGAAAGGCCTCAGCGGTGCAGGTGCCGGGGTTCGCCTCGAGGGTCACCTCGGCCGTCGGGTCGAGCGTTGCGATGTTGGAAATGGCAGCGACGACGGCCGCGATCTGGGCCGGTGGGACTTCGCTCGGGGTGCCGCCGCCGAAGCCGATGGAGGTCACGGTCCGGCCTTCAAGGAGCGACCGGTTGGCCTCGATCTCGCGTAGCAGGGCCTGGCCGTAGTCCAGCTTGATGGCATCGAGGCCGGCATAGGCGTTGAAGTCGCAGTAGCCGCACTTGTAGGTGCAGAACGGGATATGGACGTAGACGGCGAGCGGACGGGTCACGGCGCGAACTCGGCGCGCATCTCGGCCACACGGTGGGTCGTCAGGCCGTCGACGCCCCAGCCGACGAGTTCGGCTGCACGGTCGATGTCGTCGACCGTCCAGGCGACGACGAGGAGGTCCTTCGCATGGAGCGCCTCGACCACGCGCGGGGTCAGGAGCGAATGGCGGCAGGAGACGCCTCGCGGGCGGAGATCGCGGTCGCTCACCGAGAGGAAGAGTTCGAGCTTGGCCCGAACGTCGATCGAATAGAAGGCTTCGACGTCCGGGGCCAGTTCGCGGATGGCACGAAGCGCGCTCCACTGCTGAGACGAGGCCGCGATGCGCCGCGCCTTGCCGGTCCGGGCAAGGATCCGGCGCAGGAGTGCAGCCGCATCGGCGCCGCCGTTCTTCAGGTCGAGGAAGATGGCCGCGTCATCGACGGCGGTGTCGTTCAGGAGGTCATCGAGCGTGTAATGGCGGCGGGGGACGCGGCGGAGGTACCACTTTTCGAAGAGCAGGGGCAGCCGCGGGACACGGCGCTCGTGCCGAATCTCAAACACGCCGCCGTGGAGCCACATGTCGACTTCGAGGAAGTCGGCGCCCTGGGCGAGGAAATCGCCGGCAAGGGCGGCCGAGTTGCCTCCGCCATGCGCGATGATGGCCGGGCCAGCATGCCCGGGCGCCAGGTCGAACGGCGCCGGAGCAGTGTCCGCCATTACGTCGCCATGCTGCTCGCCTGTGGCGAGACCGGGTGCCTGGGCGAAACCGGCACGTCGCCGTTCGCGATGTCATCGAGCAGGTCCTCGTCGAGGATGAGGTAGCCGTCGGCCATGGGCGTGATGGCGCCGAGGGTGACGAAACGGCTGAGCAGCGCGGTGACGGTCTCACGGCTGGTCCCGATGGTCTGGGCGAGTTCCTGGTGGGTGAGCCCGAGATGGATCATCCCGCGTTCCTGGCGGTTCAGGAGGACATCGGCGAGCCGGGCGGATACCGGCTTCGAAACAATGTTCATAAACGTTCGCTGCATACCGGCGAGGCGGCGGGCCATCAACTCCATCATGACGAAGCCGAGCTTCGGGGACTGCTGGACGACGTGCGAGAAGTCCTCCCACGAGATGCTGACGGCGACCGTGTCATCGATGGCCTGGGCGCAGGCGGTGCGCTCGCCGTCTTCGACGATGGCCATATCACCGACGACGCCGCCCTTGCCGACGACGTCGAGAATGATCTCCTTGCCGTTTTCGGCCACCTGGTAGATCTTCACACGCCCCTTGAGCAAGAGGTAGACACGCTCGGGCGGGTCACCGGCCTGGAAGAGCACCTGGCGCGGCTTGAACTGCCGTTCGGTGAGCATGGGAATGAGCCGTTCGAGTTCCTCGTCGCTGAGGACGTTGAGGACACGCGAAAGCTGGCGCAGGTACCAGGCGATGGAACGCTGGAGTGCCTGGCGGCCGCGGGCCGGCGCGTCCTTTGGCGGTGTCGAAATGGTCATCGTGCTTCCCCTGGTCCCCCGAATTGGAGGCGAAGTCTATCGAGAAGGCGGATTGCGCCGGGATTGGGCGCGAACTCCGGCGCGGAAACGTACCGCTCGAGGTCGCGGAGGGCATCATCGCTGCGGCCGAGGCGGTAAGCCAGCATGCCCCGTTCGCCGACGAGAGTGGCATTCCACGGTTCGAGCCGCAAAAGCAGCTCGACCACGCAGTACCAGCGTTCGATATCGCGCGAGGAGCGGAAGACGAGATGCAGGTTGTTCAGCATGCGCTGGAGGATCTGCCGCCGGGTAACGGCCGCGAGGAACGACTCGGGCGACGGGCCGCCTGTGTGCACGCCCTGCAGGCGGGAGAGCAGCTCCTCGCGGTCGAGCCGGGCGCCCTGCTGGAAAGGGTCGACGTAAACCTGGCCGTGTTCGGTGTCGTAGCGGACGATGAAGTGACCCGGGTAGCCGATGCCGTCGCACTGCAGGCCCACACGCTGGGCGATTTCCATGTAGACGAGGGAGAGCGTGATGGGAATGCCGATGCGGCGCTGCACCACCTCGTCGAGGTAGCTGTTGCGCGGATCCTGGTAGGCCTCGCTGTTGCCGCGGAAGCCGTGCGTGCTGAAGAGCACGTAGTCGATGGCGTGCGCCAGGGCGTCGGAGCTGGCGCCTTCACCGGCGTAGGCAACGACCTGCTCGGCCAGGGCATCGAGGTTCGCGGCCACGGCATGCGGGTCAGCCTCGGCGTTCCCGAGGCGAGCAATGACCATTGCCGCTCCGAAGAGGTCGACATCGTTGTCGCTTCCCGCGACGGCCGTCCCGAATGCCTCGAAATCCGCGAGATCCACGTCTCCAAGTATACGGTGTGGAATGTGAAATCCGTCACTCAACAGGGCGGGATTTACGGTTGTTCGAGGCCATGCGCTTCGAGCAGGTCTTTGTCCGCGAGGATGGCCGCGGTGCCGCCGTCGGCGACGATCTCACCGGCGTCCATGATGATGGTGCGCGGGAAGACCTCCGCGACGAGCTTCATGTCGTGCGTGCTGACCAACATGGTCTGGGGGAGGTCCCGAAGGAGGTGGATCAGTTCGCGCCGGCCGCGCGGGTCGAGGCCCGCGGAGGGCTCGTCGAGGACAAGTACGCTGGGCGACATAGAGAGGACGGTGGCGAGGGCGGCGCGCTTCCGCTGACCGATGCTCATGTGGTGCGGGAGGCGCTTCTCGAAGCCCGAAAGCCCGACATCTGCGAGGGCGCGCGTGACCCGCTCGTCGACTTCATCTTTCTTCAGGCCCATGTGGACCGGTCCGAAGGCGACGTCGTCGTAGACGGTCGGGCTGAAGAGCTGGTCGTCAGGGTCCTGGAAGACGAGGCCAACCTCGGCGCGCACCCGTCCCAGGTTCTCGCGCGAAACGGCCATCCCGCCAACGGTCACCTTGCCTTCGGACGGCGCGTTGATGCCGTTGAGGTGGAGCATGAACGTGCTCTTGCCCGCGCCGTTGGGGCCGATCAGGGCGACCTTCTCGCCCTTCGCAATCTGGACGGTAATGCCCTTGAGGGCGTCGAAGCCGTCCGGGTAGCGAAAGTGGAGGCCGGCGACATCGACCCAGGCGCCGTTTGCGCTGGCAAAAGCAGAGTTGGCCGAGGTGCTCGTCATGAGTGTGGAAACCATTGTCGGGCGGCGAACTGGAACATCACAGCCATCAGCAGCCCGCCGCAGAGCGTCGCCCACGCCGTGAGCGCCAGCGGCCGTTCGTGGAGATGGGCGATCTGGCCGCGGTAGCCGCGGGACTGCATGGCGACGTAGACGCGTTCGCTCCGTTCGTACGAACGGATGAAGAGGGCGCCAACCTTGTTCCCGACCACGCGGGCCTGCCAGCGCACCCCGGGCCGTCGAGCGCCGGCCTGTTCGGCCATGCGGGCCGAGCGCGCGCGCATCATCCGGCTCGCCTCGCCGGTGAGAACGGCCAGGTAGCGGTACATGAGCGAGACGATGGCGATCATCAGCCGCGGGAAACGCAGGCGGGCGAGGCCTTCGAGCAGGTCATGGAAGGTGGTGGTGAAGACGAGCAGAGCGGCCGCCTGGACCGAAATCCAGCTCTTCAGGGTGACCGTGGCGACGATGCGGATGCCTTCGCCGGAAATGCGCAGGGTGAAGAGGCCGAGGTCGATCGAGCCGAGCGGGTCGCCGTGTTTCGTGAAGATAAGCGGGAAGGCGGCGAATACGAACGGCAGCGCGATGAACGAGCCGCGGATGACGCGCTGAGGGCCGATTCGGGCGACCAACGAGACGACGAGCACCGCCAGCCAGGCGAGGCCGAGCGCGAGGAACGACCCCACCGGCAGGAGCGAGAGCGAGAGGATGAAGAGGATGGTCAGGATGAACTTGACGCGCGCATCGAGCCTGTGGACCGGGCTGTCCCGGTCGATGTAGCGGTCGAGGTTCAGCTGTCGTCACCCTTTCGCGAGCGGCGAGCCACCGCCCCCAGGCCAAGCGTGACCACGAAGACGATACCAACACCGACGAGGCCAGCCATGACGACCGAGGCCCATTCGTTGTGGACGCCGGGGATCGTGTAGTCCGGGAGCCATTCGTAGCGCGGGCCTTCCGCGTGGTGCGAAAAGCCCTTGTCACCGGAGACGCGGTCGAGGCCATCCGGGTCACTGGAAGCGGCCGGCGCGAGGACAAGGACAACGGTGCAGGCAACGACAAAGCCGACAATGACCCACTTCCAGCGGTGGAAGAATGATTGCTTTCCGTTCTCAGATGCGACTGCCATGGTCATTCTCCTTACGCCGCAGCCTGGGGCCGGGCGTCCCGGACACGGAGGAGGTCGGCGCGGCTGGCAGCGATGAAGCTGAGCGCGCCGACGGTGATGAGCGCCTCACCGATACCGATGATGAGGTGCCAGCCGACCATTGCCGTGACCGCGGTCCAGAGTGACGTGGTATCGGACAGCCAGAGTTCGATAGCGCAGATGAAGGCGGAGGCGACGACCGAGGTGTAGGCGGCGATGGCCGCTGCGGGCAAGCGCATCTTCTGTTCGCCGCCGAGGGCCCCGGCCAGCGTGCGGTAGAGGTAGTAGCCGCCGAACGTGCCGATGATGCCCATGTTGAAGATGTTCGCGCCCATCGCCACGAGACCGCCGTCCTGGAAGACGATGCCCTGGGTGGCGATGACGCAGGCCATCACGATGGTGCCCGCGTACGGCCCGAGGAGGATGGCCGCAAGGACGCCGCCGAGGAGGTGCCCCGAGGTGCCGCCCGGGATCTGGAAGTTGAACATCTGGGCGGCAAAGATGAAGGCGGCCATCACGCCCATCAGGGGCACGGCCTTCTCATCGAGCTGGTCCCCGGCCTTGCGCAGGGAGACGGCGAGGACGAGGGCCGAAATAGCCCAGAGCACGGATGCGACGGGCGTCGAAAAGAAGCCGTCGGGTGCGTGCAGGAGGAAAAGCGGCGCAGTCATGGAGCGCCTCCTGGCTGGGGATTGGAGAAGTCTAGTCTAGCTGCAATCAATTGCAACTGCGACAGTGGGCAGCATTACGCGAATTGCCGCCAGCCGTGCCGCTCCGTAACGTTCGGGGCATGCACACACCCGCCCGTTACACCGTCGGCGAATTCGAGATCGCGGTCATCAGCGACGGGTACATCAAGCTCGATGCGGGGGCCGTGATGGGCCTTGTCCCGCGCGTGATGTGGGAACCGATCATCGGGAAAGAGAACCTGGACGCCGAGCACCGCATGCGGTTGGGCCTGAACTGCATGGTGGTGCGCCGCGGCGACGACGTGTTGCTCGTGGACACGGGCATCGGCAACAAGCTGGCCAGCAGCGGGCGCGAAGGGGCGTTCCCCGGCGACCACGGCCACCTGCTCGACGGACTCAACGCGCTGGGGCTTACGCCTGAGGACATCACCGTCGTTGCGAACACCCACCTCCACGCGGACCACTGCGGCTGGAACACCATCCGCGACGCCGGCGGCAACCTGCGCCCGACGTTTCCGAACGCGAGGTATTACATCCAGGCCGGGGAGTTCAAAGCGGCGAGCCACCCGAACGAGCGCACGCGCGGCACCTACTTCGCCGAGAACTTCCAGCCCCTGCTGGCCAGCGGCCAACTCGAACTGGTCGAGGGAGAGGTGGACGTGATGCCCGGCGCGCGCTTCTGGGCGACGCCGGGGCACACATTCGACCACGCCTCGATCACGCTCTCGTCCGCGGGGCAGACCGCCATCTACACCGGGGACCTCGTCCATCACGCGGTCCAGGTCGAGCGGCCAGCGTGGATCGCGGCGTTCGACCTGTTCCCGCTGACGTCGCTCGACAGCAAGAAGAGGCTGGCGGAGCGCGCCCTCCGCGAGAACGCGCTGCTGATCTGCGTGCACAACCCCTTCCCGGGAACGGGGCGGTTGACCGAACGCGACGGGCGGCGGACGTTCGTAAACGAATGACCACACCGGAACCGCTCTACCACCTCGCGCTGCGAGAGGTGCACGCCGCAGCAGGCGCACAATTTGTCGCCCACGCGGGGTGGTCCCTGCCGGCCTCATACCAGGCGGGGACGTTGGCCGAACACACCGCGATCCGGACGGGCGCTGCGGTCATCGACCGTTCGCACCGCAGCCGGATCCTCGTGACCGGGGCGGACGCGCTCGACGTGTTGCGGGGAGCGTTCGCCGGGCATGTCGAGGACCTCGAAGAGGGCCGGTCCATGCGGACAGCGCGGCTCGACGGCGAGGGGCGGATCCGCGACGTTACGCTGGTCGCCCGCACGGGGGCCATTTCGTACCTGGTGACGGGCGAGCCTTCGCAGCGAGCGGAGACGTTCGCGGCGCTGCAGGCGGCTGTTGGCGACGGCTTCGAAGCGCAAGTGGATGACCGCACGGAGACCACCTGCCTGTTGAACGTCTCCGGCCCCGAGGCGGCGAAGCTGGTCAGCGAGCACATGGCGGACGCGCTTCCTTCGCGCCTGCCTGCGCTGCACTGCGTGGCGTTCCTCTTCCACGGGTTCCGGGGCCTGGCGGTGCGCACGAGCGATACGGGCGAAGACGGCTTCGAATTCATGCTCGCCCCGGCGGTGGCACAGCACCTGATCGAAACCCTACGGCCGGCGGCGCCGCTCGCGGGTTTGCAGGCGACGGAGATTGCGAGAGTGGAGGCGGCGGTTCCTGCCTTTGTGCCCGACCTCGAACCCGGGCTGAGCCCGGCAGAGGCCGACCTTGACGTGCTCCTGGAGATTCCGGGCGGCGCCGATGGCCGGATCCTTTCGGGGATGATCTTGGAGGGCGACCCGCTGCCGGCCGGGTCGCCGATCTCGGTCGACGGCGAGACTGTGGGGGAACTTCGGTCCTGCCTGCGGTCGCCGGGATTGAACGCGACTATCGGGCTTGGCATCATCAACACCCGGCGCGCACTTCCAGGAACGCAATTCAGCGTTGCGGGCACTCCCGCCACGGTCGTCGCCAAACCCTTCTATCGCCGGAGGAGCTAAGCCATGGTCGATCTCGGCGCCATCGCCGCATATGAACCCCGTTGGCCGGGCGTGCGCGAACTCAACTTCGCCGACCAGTGGCGCGCCCGCTGGGTCGATGAGCAGCAACTGCCGCCATCCGCACCGGTGCACATCGCCTACGCACTCGTCCTCATGGGCGACAAGGGTTACGCGACCCGCGAAAAGGGCGGCCCCAAGTGGGAGATGATCGAAGGGGAAACCGGCAGCGCATCCGTCGAAGCGTTCCTCAAGAAAGCGCTCAAGGAGCGGGTCGGCGCGACTGCTGCGCGCACTGACCTCGTCGGGTTCTTCGAATGCAAGCCAACGCGGCACAACACCGAGTTCCCGGCCGAGACGGTCATGGTGCGCCCGATGTACGTCGTCGTGGCGAAGAAAGTGGATGACCTTCCGGCGGCCTCAGCCTATGAGCGCCGGCGGTTCCCGATGAACGAGTACATCGTCGCCCTCCGGGCACGCTACCCCGAGTTGGCCGACGCGGTTGGCCTCGCCGCGAACCACTACGGCGTGCTCCGGGCGAAGGGCGAGGCCTGAACCTTCAGTCGCCGTAGACACGTTCCACGAGGGCGTAGATCTGCGGATCGTACTCGCGGAGCCAGTCCCGGCCATGCTGTCCTTCGGCATCGGTATGCAGGAAGTACGCCTGCGTGGCTGAGGCAAAGTACTCGTTCGAGTTCGTGGCTGCGTAGTCGCGGCGGTACTTCCCGGCGTTCAGCGCATCCTGGTAGAACAGGCGCACGTCGATGTAGTCGGCCGGGCCGAGCGTCCAGCCCTGCACCAGGTGGCCGAGTTCGTGGTAGAGGATGTTGAGACCCGCGCAGGGGCCATCGCGGCGGCCGAGCAGGTCGCGTTCGTTCACCGTCACCACAGGGTAGTCCGCGCGGTCGGCAACCCCGCAGACGTGACTGAAGAGCTCCTGGCTCGCGGCCGAATCCATGCAGCGAAACTCCGGCAGGTCGAGCACGCCCTGCGAACCGGCAGCGACGATGACGTAGGCCCCCTCGGCTGCGAGCAGGGTTTCGAGGTCGTTGTTGGCGAAGAAGCGCGTGACCGTCTTCGCGGCTTCATCCATCGCCTTCTCATCAACGGTGGCGTTGCCCACGATAATGATCCCTTTGGCCTCACGCCGCTGGGTGTATTCGGGCGAGAAGATGCGGGCCGCGCCCGCGTCAGGGCGATGCAGGATGCCCTGGCAGACGTTGCTTTCGGGCGTGAATCTCGGCGTTTGGACCCGGGCATCCTCATTCGAATCGGCTGCAGCGTGATTCGAGCCCGGAACGTCCGAGGATCGCACGGCGAGCGTGACGACGACAGCCACAGCCACGAGGAGGCACGCGGCGAGCGGTAACGAGAGTGCGAGCAGCCTGCGGTTCACCGACGGTAGCTTCGAGCCACTGCGGGCCGGGCGCAAAACTGTGGTTAGCGCGGCTTTCCGGTCTTGCCGGTTTCCAGCGCGAACTGGACGCGGACCGCGGCGGTAATCCCGGATTCACCGGCCTGGACGGGCATGCCCGCGGTCCGCGCAGCGAACATTACGCGTGGGCCCGGCTCGCCATGCGCACCTTCGAGTTCCATGATCTCCTGCACCTCCCCGACGGCGACGCCCGCGGCTTCGGCGAAGGTCTGGGCGCGCCGCACGGCATCGGCAATGGCGCCGCGGCGCGCCTGATCGTAGAGCGGCGCGGCATCGGCGAAGGAGAAGCGCACGCCGCGCAGCCGCGCAGCATCACCGGCAGCGTCGAGCGCCGCATCGATGATGTCGCCGGCGCTGGCAAGGTCGCGGAGGGTGACGGAGGCCTGGTTCGAAACGCGGTAGCCGCGAAGGACCGCCGTGCCGTCGCGATGGTCGTACTCGGGTTCCAGTTCGAGGTTCGACGTCTGGATGTCGGCGTCGGCGACGCCAGATGCGCGAAGCTGGGCGAGGAGGGTCTGCATCGCGGTTGAAGCGGTAGCTCGCACCGCGGCAGCGGTCGCCGCCCGTGATTCGACACCGAGGCTCACGATGGCAACGTCAGGCGCTGCCCGGACCTCGGCCGTGCCGGTTACGGTGATTCGTCGTTCCAGGGTCAGGATTTCCTCCGTCGTGATTCAACTACGTAGAGCGCGCCGATAGACGTGCCGGCGATGAACCCCATGATGATGGTCCAGGGCAGGCCGCCGGAGTCCTCGGACTGGTTTTCGCGCGTAGCGTGGAAGGCCCCGCCGGCAGCGCCGTCGTTGTCCTGAGCCGACTTCGAAGCCGTGTCGCTCGGGCCAACACCCTCGGCCGCCGGAGTCTCCCTCCCGGTGGAGGGCGGCGCCGGGGTTGCCGAACTCACGCCCTGGCCGCTCATGGCGCCGGTGGTCGCCGGGACCAGGCCCAGCGTCGGACTCACGGTTGCGTAGTTCGAGTCCTGGGCTCCGGCGCCGGTCGATAGCGCGTTTCCCGCGGCGGATTCGGGCGCCGCGAACTGGTCATTCGCGCTGCCTGCACGGGTGTCGCTGCTCTGCCCGGAACTCCCGGCGAGGCTGGCAACGAAGACCGCCATGAAGGCGACAACGGCGACAGCAGCCGTTGCGCGGACGGCAAAGACGTAGCGCGGCAACGGCTGCCCGGCGCGTGCCGGCGGCTTCACCGTGCTGCCAACCATTTCGGGTGTGAGGGCGAATGACCGTGGCGTGGGACGCGGGGGCAGTGCCTGGAGCGAGGCCTTGAGGGAGCGCGCCGATTCGACAGCCGAGCGGCAATCCCCACAGGTCGCGGCATGCGCTTCGAACGCGCGGAGGCGGCCGCCGCTGAGTTCGCCATCGACAAATGCGTCGACGTCGTCGCGGAAGCGGGAATGGCGGCCGAAGGTGGGAATCAATCGCATCGCGTGTGCTCAATCATTCAGACGCTCGCCGCGCCCGAAAAGTTCCGGTTGCTTCGAAATCAGCGCCCGCAGGCGTTCGCGGCCCCGGTGGATGCGCGATTTCACGGTGCCGACGTTCGCGCCGGTCATACGCGCGATCTCCTCGTAGTGGTAGCCGTGGACGTCAGAGAGGACGACCGCCTCCCGCTGATCCAGCGGGAGTTCGAGCAACGCGGCTTCGAGACCCGAGACCACCGCGAGGCGTTCGGCGCGCGCATCCTGGCTCTCCGCGGGGTCTGGCAGGTCGAGTTCGAACTCGCCTTCGGGACCGGGAAGCGAGAGCGAATCGGCCGGCCGGCGGCTCCGGCGGCGCAGTTCGTCCTTCGTTTCATTGACGGCGATGCGGAAGATCCAGCTGCGAAAACTGCCGCCATCGAAGCGCGAAATTGCCTTGAACGCCGAGAGAAATGCCTCCTGGGTGGCGTCTTCCGCTGCGCCGCGGTCGCCTATCAGCCGAAAACAGAGGTTGTACACCGCGGCCTGGTGCCGCTCGACCAACCTGTTGAAGGCGTTAAGGTTGCCGTCCTTTGAAAGAGAGACCAGGTGCTCGTCCTTGGGTTCGAGCGCTTCGGTCATGCCGGCCGAGAGTAGGTCAATCGGCTGTAAAGGGCGACCGACTCGAGGCCGGAGGTCCGCCGGGGAGGCTATGGTACTCTGATGACGATGGACAATGGCGAGGGACGCCCGCTCGACGAAGCCGAAGCGGGTAACGAAGACCCCCAGGGTTGGTACTTCGACCTGCCCGGCGGCGCCTGGGAACGCCAGGAAGAAAAGAACCGCACACTCCGCCAGCGGGTGCTCGGAAACCTCAGCGAAGATGACGCGAAGGCGCGCTCCGCTCCCTTCGGGCGCAAGCCCCAGGAACCGGAAGAGGAACAGAAAAAGGGCGGCCGCGGCTTCTTCGGCCGGCGCAAGAAGGACGATGACGAGTCCGGCGAGCGCACGAGCGCCGGTGGAACCTGGGTGCTCAATCGCGGTGGCCAGCCGCAGGACGAGGGCGAACCCGCCCGTCGCGAACCGCAGTTCCCTGAGCCGGACGACGATGCGGATGACTGGAGCACGGAACCGCCGCTGACACTCTCCCCGTTCCCACGCAGCGAGCGTTCTGCGCCAACGCCGTGGGGCGAATCGGATGCGGGATTCGACCTTGCGCCGCAGCGGGCGGAAGGGAGCGACGAAGAGTTCGCCGTAACAGAGGCGCCAGCCGCGTTCGAAGAAGACAGCGGGACCGAGGGTTTCCTCGCATCTATGCGCGCGTGGTCCCAGGAGAGCAGCGAGCCAGAGACGGAACCGGAAAAGGATGTATTGCCGGACGCGGCGCAGTTCCGCGTGCCGACGTACGACGAGGCCGTGGCCAGCGGGCAGATTGAAGCCGAGCCGGAAGCGGTAGACTCACCCCTCACCCTGCGTCCGCGCCAGCGTGAGGAAGGTGAAAAGCAGCTGGACTGGGACTTCGGCCCGGCCGCCTGGCAAGAGCCCTCCACGCGGCGCGAAGATGACGAGCCAGCATTCGAGGCCTCGGTCGCGGCCGATTCGGCCGATGAAGAACCGGCCAGTCTGAACTTCGAATCGATGCGCCGCTGGGCCGATGAGTCCCGCGAGGCGGACCACCCGCATTTCACAGTCCATCACGAGGATGCAGGTGAAGAACCCACCGTTGCGACGCCCGGCTCAACGTTTGAAGCGGGCGAGACGGCGCCCGTCGCCGAGGCCCCCACGTTCGAAGTCGCGGCTGAAGACGATGCGAACGATGAAGCGGAGTCGAGCCTGGCCTCGATGCGGCGCTGGGCCGAAGCCCGCCGGGATGACAACCATCCGCACTTCTCTGTGAGCCACCAGGAATCAGCCGAACCAGAAGATGACACGCAGGCGGTCACCCCGATCCCGTTGCGCCCTCGGAACCACGAAGACGAGTCGCGGCCTTCCAGTTTCGTCCCGGCGCCGCCATCGGAATCCGGCGATGACACCCCGCGCGTGCCGCTTCAGCTTCCTATCGTGCGGCGTACGCACGACCAGGACGAAGAGCCGGTGCAATCCGAGAAGTGGAACGACTTCTTCGCGCTCAAGCCCTCCGGCAGCGAAGAAACCGAGGCCAACGAAGAGAGCGACAGTGCCCCATCGGATGGGCTGGCCGCGATGCGCGCCTGGGCCCAGCAACGCCAGGAACCCGAAGCCCCGCAGGACATCCCCGAGGAGTTCCTGAAGCCGTTCGACTGGGAACTCGAAGAAGCGCCGTCAGCGGAAACGCCGGAGGCGGAGAACATCCCGGCTGAACTGCTCAAGCCGTTTGACTGGGAGACTGCTGGCGAGGATGAGTCGATCGACGAGCCGGCCGCGTTCGAGATGCCGGCTGTGGCCGAGTTCGAACCGGAGCAGCCTGCCGCATTCGTGGAACCTGCGATGCCAGAGGACCCACTCGACGGTATCTTCCCGGCCGCCGTGCATGTTGCGCCGCCGGTCGAAGAGAAGAAGAAGGGCCGCTTTGGGCGGCTTTTCGGACGCGGCAAGAAAGAAGCGGCGCCTACTGCCGCGCCTGAAGCTACCGGCGATTCGGACTGGCTCCCGGTGTCCGACGAGCCTTCCGAAGACGTCCGCGTGGCCGCGAAGCTCGGCGCATGGGACGAGGATGCGGGCAAGGTTGAAGCGCCGGACGACGCGCACGATGCAGGCGAAGGCTGGGGCGGTTCACTCGCGTCCCGCTGGGCAGACAACGACCGCGAGGCCTTCCGCGAGTTCTCGGCCTCGGTGGCGGAACCGGCAGCGGAATGGGTAGCGGAGGATTCCGACGAGGAGCCGGCGGTTGCGTTTGCGCCCGAGGCTGAGAGCGAAGTCGAGCCAGGAGCCATGGCTGTGAGCGCCTCGACAGACGAGGCGGAGGGCTGGGATCCGGAACCGGTTGCCGAAGTGACCTGGGCGGAGCCAACTGAGTCGAACGAGGAGCCGGCCGAGGTACCGACGGCATCCTGGGGAGACTCAGAGGCGCCGTCCTTCGAGTGGGCGCCGGAAACGCTGGTCGAGGCTGATGAGGCCGTGGCCTTTGCAGACGCGGTTGAAGAGCCTGCCGATGACGAGACTGTGGGCGCAGTTGCGGCTGTCGCTTCTGTTGAGGCGGCTGAAGCGCCGGTGGCGGAAAAGCCCTGGTGGGACGAGCCTGCCGATGACGAGACTGTGGGCGCAGTTGCGGCTGTCGCTTCGGTTGAGGCGGTGGAAGAACCGGTCGCCGAGAAGGCATGGTGGGAGCAGCCTGCTGTTGAGGCTGAGCCGGAAGCGCCCGTTGAGGCTGAAGCTTCGGTTGAGGCGGCTGAAGAACCGGTCGCCGAGAAGGCGTGGTGGGAGCAGCCTGCCGTTGATGCCGAGCCAGAGACGCCGGTTGAGGCTGTGGCTTCGGTTAAGGCGGCTGAAGAACCAGTCGCCGAGAAGGCGTGGTCTGAGCAGCCTGCCGTTGAGGCCGAGCCCGAAGGGCTAGTCGAGGCTGTCGCTTCCGTCGAGGCGGCTGAAGAACCTGTCGCTGAGAAATCTTGGTGGGAGCAGCCTGCCGTTGAAGCCCAGCCCGAAGAGCCGGCCGAGGCTGTGGCCTCGGTTGAGGCGGCCGAGGAACCGGCGGCTGAGAAGGCGTGGTGGGAGCAGCCTGCCGTTGAAGCTGAGTCCGACGAACCGGTCGAGGCTGTCGCTTCGGTTGAGGCGGTTGAAGAACCAGTCGCCGGGAAGGCGTGGTGGGAGCAGCCTGCCGTCGAGGCTGAGCCGGAGACGCCGGTCGAGGCTGTCGCTTCGGTTGAGGCGCCTGAGGAACCGGCGGCGGAGAAGCCCTGGTGGGAACAGCCCGCCGTTGAAGCTGAGTCCGACGAACCGGTCGAGGCTGTGGCTTCCGTTGAGGCGGCTGTAGAACCGGTGGCTGAGACGCCCTGGTGGGAGCAGCCTGCCGTCGAAGCTGAGCCGGAGACGCTGGTTGATGCTGTGGCTTCGGTTGAGGCGGCTGAAGAACCGGCGCCTGAAAAGGCATGGTGGGAGCAGCCTGCCGTTGAAGCTGAGCCGGAGACGTTGGTTGAGGCTGTGGCTTCGGTTGAGGCGGCTGAAGAACCTGTCGCCGAGAAGGCGTGGTGGGAGCAGACTGCCGTTGAGGCTGAGCCGGAGACGCTGGTTGAGGCTGTCGCTTCTGTTGAGGCGGCTGAAGAACCTGTCGCCGAGAAGGCGTGGTGGGAGCAGCCTGCTGTTGAGGCTAAGCCGGAAGCGCCGATCGAGGCTGTGGCTTCGGTTGAGGCGGTTGAAGAACCGGCGGCGGAGACGCCCTGGTGGGAGCAGCCTGCTGTTGAGGCTGAGCCCGAAGAGCCGGCCGAGGCTGTGGCTTCGGTTGAGGCGGCTGTAGAACCGGTGGCTGAGACGCCCTGGTGGGAGCAGCCTGCCGTCGAGGTCGAGGAAGAGGCGCCCGTTGAGGCTGTCGCTTCTGTTGAGGCGGCTGAAGAACCGGTCGCGGAGACGCCCTGGTGGGAGCAGCCCGCCGTTGAGGCCGAGCCGGAGACGCCGGTCGAGGCTGTCGCTTCTGTTGAGGCAACTGAAGAACCTGTCGCCGAGAAGGCATGGTGGGAGCAGCCTGCCGTTGAAGCTGAGCCGGAGACGCCGGTCGAGGCTGTGGCTTTTGTTGCGGCGGTTGAAGAACCGGTCGCGGAGAAGGCATGGTGGGAGCAGCCCGCCGTCGATGTCGAGGAAGACGCGCCCGTTGAGGCAGTCGCTTCCGTTGAGGCGCTTGAGGAACCGGCGGCTGCCGATGATGACGACCCGTGGGCCGACTTCGTCAATACGCCCGCGAGTGCGGGTCCCGCTGAGCCGTCAGTGCCGGCGGGTCCCGCTGAGCCGTCAGTGCCGGCGGGTTCGCTCTGGGGCGCCACCCCTGCGGGTTCGTCGCGTGATGAGGATATGTGGGGCCACGTGGCCGCGCAGGCGGAGGAACATGCCACGGGCGACCACCAGCTCGACCTGGCAGCGAGTCTCGAAAGCCAGATGGCCGAAGAACGCTCCGCCCCCACGTACGAGTGGGACGAACCGCCAGCACGCCGCGATCGGCCGGCCGCCCTGGACGAGCCGGAATCAGACTTCCTGCCCGAGCAGGAGGACGACGACGTCATCCTCGCCGCCTTCGAACGGCACGCGGCGACGCCGGAACCCGTGGCTGCGACACGCGAAGCCGACGAGGCGTTCGCCGAACTGCTCGGGGCGCAGGCGGCCGACATCGTGGCCGAAGCTTCGGACGACGGCGGGCAGGAATCGTTCATCAAGATGAGCGCCTGGGCGCCCCAGAAGCAGTCATTCGATGGCGGCTGGGCCCCGCAACATGAGGTTGAGCAGCAGCTTTCGAGCAGCCAGCCCGTGTTTGGCGGGTCCGATGGCGCCGGGTTCGCGCCCCCGCCGTGGGCCGTGAACGAAAGCGATAGCGAAGGCGAGCCTGCCGCCGCGGCCGGTGGCCAGCGCACCAGGGTCTGGATCCGGGAACTGGTCGAGACGGTGCTCCTTGCGCTGCTCGTGTTCCTGACGGTGCGGGCGAGCTTCCAGAACTTCCGGGTCGAAGGGTCATCCATGTATCCGACGCTCGAGGACGGGCAGTTCCTGATCGTGAACAAGCTCGTCTACTCGGAAGTGGACATGGAGAAGCTCTCGAACTACGTCCCGTTCGTCGACGCCGGGAGCAACCCGAAGCACAACGTGTTCCATGGGCCTGAGCGCGGCGACATCATCGTGCTGAAGGATCCGCGCGATACCGATACAGACCTGATCAAGCGCGTCATCGGGCTGCCCGGCGAAACGCTGGAGATCATCGACGGCAAGGTGTACATCAACGACCACCTGCTCGAAGAGCCGTACATCAAGCAGGTCTGGCACGATTCGAAGCCGAAGATCCTGATCCCGCCGGGCGAGTACTTCGTGATGGGGGACAACCGGGACAACAGCCTCGACAGCCGGAGTTCGCAGGTAGGGCTGGTGCCGCAGGACCTGATCATCGGCAAGACGATGCTGTCGTACTGGCCGCGGGACAAGTTCGGTCTCGCTCCCAACGAAGAGGGTTCGCTGGGCGATGAAAAGCCGGTCCTGACCACGCAGCGCGTCGGAGAGTAGGCGATTCCCCGGCCCCTTCGCTCCTGATCAGGTCCGAAGACATGTGAGACAGTTCCGGGAGACTGGAAACTGTGTAAACAATTGCGTAGACCCTCGTACCTCACGGGGGGTGAATCAGCGAGGGAGTCCCGGGAATAGAAGGGGGGTGCC
>JADYYG010000047.1 GCA_020853755.1 Dehalococcoidia bacterium
GATCCGGATGCCCCGAAGCATCGCGGCATCACCTACTTCCTGATGGACATGAAGAGCCCGGGCGTCACCGTTCGGCCGCTCATCAACCTCGCAGGCGGCCACATGTTCAACGAGGTCTTCTTCGAAGACGTGCGCGTGCCCGCCCGGAACGTGCTCGGCGAAATCAACCGTGGCTGGTACATCGGCACCACCACGCTCGACTTCGAGCGCTCATCGATCGGCAACGCGGTCGGCCAGCGCCAGTCGCTCGAGTACTATGTGAAGTTCTGGAAAGAGAACCAGGGCAAGGCGGCCACCGGCAGCGCGAGCGCCAAGGCGAAGGATGAGTTCACAGACCGGTGGATCGAGGCATCGGTGGCCAAGATGCTGAGCTACGTGGTCATCACCATCCAGGGCCAGGGCCGCGTCCCGAACCATGAGGCCTCCATCGCCAAGCTCTTCAACACCGAGCTGAGCCAGCGCATCGCCCGCACCGCCATGAAGATGACCGGCACGAACGGCCTCCTCCTCGGCCGGGACGCCCCGATGCGCGGCCGCGCGCCGCAGAGCTACATGCAGACCGTCTCAAGCACGATCGCCGGCGGCACGAGCGAAGTGCAGCGGAACATCGTGGCGACCCGGGGTCTCGGCCTCCCGCGGGCGTAACCTTCTCCCTTGCAGCCAGCCAGTCAGGCCCGGAGTCTTCCGGGCCTGCTGCGTTTCCGCTGCCGGTCCAACACAGATCCGCGTACTATCCGCCGCATGGCGTTTTTCGACCCCACCCGGCCCGGATACCTCGCGAACCCGTATCCCGCACTGGAAGCGCTGCGACGGCAGGAACCGGTGCACTGGAGCGCGAACCTCCACGCCTGGGTGCTGACACGTTATGACGATTGCGCGCAGGCGCTGCATGACAGTGCCCGCTTTACCAGTGATCCGGCGAAGACCACAGGACCGCGCGCGGACGCAATCCTCGCCTACCGCCATAACATGCCGCTCGGTGAAACCGGGACGCTCGGGACGACCTCCGGAGACGAGCATCGCCGTATCCGGCAGGTCGTGAACCCGGTGTTCAGCCCGGCCGCAGTGCGAGATTTCATCCCTGTCATCGGAGAAGAAGTCCGGGCGGCAGTCGCTGGCATCTCGCCGGGCGAACCGTGCGAATTTATGGAAACGTTCGCGAACGACCTCCCGCGGCGGGTCATGCACCACGTCATGGGGCTACCACCAGGCCGGGCCGACGAACTTCAGCAACTCCTGGCCACCATCGAAGTGACTCGCTCCAACCCGCGCTCTGGTTCGCCCGCCCTCTCAGCCGCAGCCATCGCACAGGCAACAATAGCGCTGGAGACATTGGCCGCCGGTGGCCTGCCCGGCAACACCGTTCTCGGGGCCCTCGCGCTGGCAGGCGACGCGGCACTCAGCAACGACGAGTCACTCTCCATCGCCGCGCATGTCGCCACTGTCGGGACAGATCCGACGAGCGGGGCGCTGGGCAACGCCGTTGTTGCCCTCGCCGCCAACCCCGGGGCTCTCGAATCCCTGCGGGCGAACCCTGCGCTCCTCCGGGCCGCGCTCCACGAGTTCCTCCGCTACGACAGCCCCACGCACATCGCGCCGCGCTTCGCATCTCTCGACACCGAGATGGGCGGACGCCGCATCCGTCGGGGCGACGCAGTCCTGGCCGTAGTCGGGGCGGCGAACCGCGACCCTGCGGCGTTCGAAAACCCGGATGACCTCGACGTCACCCGGGACGCACGCAAGCAGTTCGCCTTCGGGCAGGGTGAGCATGTGTGCCTCGGCATGCATCTGGCGCTCGCAGTCATGGAGGCGGCCCTCGGCGCAATCATCGCCGAGTTCCGGCGCATCGAACTCCTGCGTCCTCCGGCCTACGGCGGCAGCATCGAACTCCGCATCCCGGACCAGGTATTCGTCCGCTTCGAACGGTGACAACAACCAAGAAGGGGAGGCTCGGTTTGAGCCTCCCCTTCTCGAAATCGCTGCTGCCGCTCAGTTGCCGATCGGCGGGATGAACGGCTTGAAGGTGTTCGGCATCTGCTTCCAGAGCTCGTCCGTGGTCCACATCTTGTTGCCCTGGAGCACCGCCTGGGGGGCGATGTTGTTGTAAAGCGTGATGCGGTACCCACTGACACCGAAGCAGCGGCCGCTGATCCAGCCGCCATCGTCGCTCGCCAGGTACACGAGCGGCGGGGCGATGTTCGCCGGGTCACGTTCGGTCCCGCGGGCGCCATCGGCATGCACGCGGGTGGCGCCGCCCTGCGCGCGGGCATCGGGCACGGTGTCTGTCATGCGCGTGGCCGCGCCCGGACCAATCGAGTTCGCCGTCACGCCGTAGCGGCCGAGGGCCCGGGCGCAGCTCAGCGTAAGGCCCCAGATACCCATCTTCGCGGCCGCATAGTTCGGCTGACCGGGCGCCCCGAACAGCCCCGACCCGGACGTGAAGTTGATGATCCGCCCGCCGTTCTTCGCCTGCCGCCAATGGATGGAGGCGAACCGGCTCGTCGCGAAGGTGCCCTTCATGTGCACCCGGACGACCGCATCCCACTCTTCCTCGGTCATGTTGAAGATCATCCGGTCGCGGAGGATGCCGGCAACATTCACGAGGATGTCGAGCTTGCCGAACTCGTTGAGCGCCGTGCGGACGAGGTCTTCGGCCTGATCCATGTCCGAGATGTCGCCATAGTTCGCGACGGCCTGCCCGCCGGCTGCTTTGATGTCGGCCACGGTCTGGGCTGCGGGCGAATCATCCGCGCCCTCACCTGAGACGGACACGCCGAGGTCGTTCACGACGACCTGGGCGCCTTCCTGGGCAAACAGCAGCGCCACTTCGCGGCCAATACCGCGTCCGGCACCCGTGATGATGGCGGTCTTACCTTCGAGTTTTCCTGCCAAATCGATTTCTCCTGCCTCAAGCCTGTGATGGCGCCGAAGTTTACGCGCACGTCAGGGTGCAGGGAATGCAAGGGACAGTGCCGCCAGGGAACCCGCCTCAGCGCGGCGCGGCACTCCCCGAGGCCACCCGCGTGATGTTGTCGACGAGCACGCCCACCTGGCTCTCGCTCAGCGCAGAATCGAGGAGCGGGAGGTAGACGTCGTCTTCGCTTTCCAGGTGTGCGCGGACGAAGGCGTAAAGGCCGTAGAGCAGCGGGTGCAGGTATTTCGCATAGGCAGCGATGTCGCCATCCGTCTTCGCCGCTTCCACCGCCTGGGCGAGGTCGCCGGTCATCCGCATGATGCTCGTATGCTGGGCTTTCATCACCTGGCAAGAATCGACGGCGCCGGTGACGCCATCGACAGCGATGAAGAGCGTGAACTCCTCGGCGCGGCTGACCGGGAGGAACTTGTCCTGAAGGTAAGCCAGCGCGCCATCGAGCGCCTTCATGGCGATGGGGAACTCGGCCTGCGAAACGGCATTCGCCGCCACCATCAGGGTGTTCAGGCCGGGATACATCTCCTTGCGGAGGTCCCGGAGTTGGCCAATCACGCGGTCTGCCATTTGTGCGCCTCTATGGTTTCCAGGTCACCACGCCGAGCGGCACCGGCCGGTCTGTCAAGTAGAACCGGCCATCGCGCTCCGTGGCAAGCGAGTGTATCGCCTCGCGCAACCGGGCTGCCCCCGGACCTTCCGGCTCGACGAAGAGTTGCTGGCGCGCAAACCCTTCGATCGCTTCGAGGCTGGGGTAGGAGCCGGGCTGGCGTTCGCCGAGCCACACGCTGAAGAGGCGTCCGCGTGCCAGCAGCAGGGTCAGGAATTCCGGGAGGGCGGGAAGCAGGTCACGTTCGACGCCATGCACCGCCGGCCAGAGGCGCGACGCCTGGGTTGCCGGGGACTCGGCAAGAAGGACGGCAACACAAAGCCGCCTGGCGCTCGTCTCCATCGCGTCCAGGAACGGGCCGATGTCGGCGATGTCGTAGCTGACGTGGGCGATCATGGCGACGTCAGCCGTGAGCGGGTTGCTGGTGGGCCAGCGCGCTTCCACCGTGGTCACACCGTCGACGCCGAACTCAGCGGCCGCCTCGCGAAGGACGCCGAGCATGCCCGGGGACGGGTCGAGCGCGGTGACTTTCGCACCTGCGACAGCGAGCGGGAGGGCGTAGCGGCCGCCCCCAGCGCCGATGTCGAGCCACGTCTCGCCGGGAACCACGAGGCTGCGGAGAACATCGAGGGCTGGCTCATCGGTACGCCGCGGATCCGCTTTGAACGAAGTGGCGATTGGCGCGTAGAAATCGGGGCGTTCCGGCGCTTCGCGGAAGCGTTCCGCCTGTTCGTTGTTCGCCCGCACGCGGCGGGTCCATTCGGCTTCGAGCGCGAGGGGGTCAAGGGAGAGGGGACCAAGCATGTCCCGAGTCTGCCCGTGGCCTACAGTGGCGGCAAGTGCAGCGCATTTGCTAGGCTATAGTCGACTAAGTCAGTCAACAATCGAGGGAGTGCACATTGGCAACGAAGAACGAGCGCGAACCGTTTACCCGGATTTCCGTCACGGAGGCGCGTGAGAAGCTTGCCGCCGGCACGGCCGTGATGGTGGATGTCCGCGAACCGAACGAGTACGCGGAGGTCCACGCCAGCGGCGTACGGCTGATCCCGGTCAACACCGTCATGGGTGAAGTGAAGCAGATCCGGGACCTGGCCGATGGCAAAGAAGTCCTCTTTATCTGCAAATCGGGCGCCCGGAGCGCACTGGCCGCCGAATTCGCAACTGCCGCCGGACTCGACGAACTCGCGCTGTTCAACGTCGAAGGCGGCACACTGGCATGGGTTGAAGCTGGTTACCCCACGGGGGACTGACCATCGCAGGTGCGAACGTGAATTCGCGTTCGCACCTTTCCATTTCTTGACTCTGAGCCCCGCACGAACCTAGGATCCCGCCGTCTGGATGATCTACCAATCGGTAGGCAAGTCAGAGGAGGGAGAGACCTTGTTCAAAGGGACACGCTCAAAGTTCGTCCTGCTGTTCTCGCTGCTCGCGCTCGTCGCGCTTCTCGCAGTGGCGTGCAGCGGCGACGATGACGACGATTCCGGCGGCGACGGCGGCAATGCCGGGTTCACCGCAGCCGGATACAAGACGGCAGGCCTTGATAAGGCCCGCGTCGTCACCGTCGATGGGGACATCCCGATCGGCATCTCGTCCGCTCTCACTGGCGATACGGCCAGCCTGGGCAAGCCGATCGCCGATTCAGCGGAAACCGCGGGCGACGGCATCACCATCAAGGGCCACAAGATCAAGTGGATCCGCGAAGACGACCTCTGCACCGCTGAAGGCGGCCCCGCTGCCGCTGACCGCCTGATCAAGGCGAAGGTTGTCGCCGTCATGGGCCCGATCTGCTCCGGCGGCACCCGCGCTTCGCTCAAGCTGTACGACGATGCGGGTATCACCCACATCTCGCCGTCGGCCACCGCAGGCGACCTGACCGAACCCACCCGTGCCGAAGGCCCGTATGTGACCTTCTTCCGCGTGCCGGTTCTCAACGCCGACGAAGCGAAGGCGCAGGCCAAGTTCGCAACCGACACCCTGAAGGCGAAGAAAGCCTTCGTGGTCTTCGACACCGACGACTACGGCAAGGACCTCAGCAACCAGTTCCAGAAGTTCTTCAAGGAGAACGGCGGCGCCATCGTCGGCACGCCCGCTGGCTACGAGAAGAAGACGACCGACTTCAAGTCGATCATCTCGGCCATCAAGGAAGCGAAGCCGGACGTCATCTACCAGGCAGGCTTCTACGCCGAAGCCACGCCGTTCCTGCAGCAACTCCGCGCTGAAGCCGACCTCAAGGCCATCCCGTACATCGGCGGCGACGGCATCAAGAACGACGAGCTGATCTCGGGCGCGAAGGGCGCTGCGGAAGGCGCCTACCTGGCCCTCCCCGGCACCACCGGTTCGCAGTTCGAGACCTACAAGAAGAAGTACGCCGACCTGTTCAAGGGCAACGCCGATACCGCAACGTTCGGTGCCGAGGCCTACGACGCCGCTACCGCCCTCACCAAGGCCATTGAAAAGGTTGCAGTCGAAAAGGACGGCAAGCTCGAAATCGACCTGAAGAAGGTCAACGAAGAAGTGAAGAAGAGCGACTTCGAAGGCGCATCGGGCAAGATCACCTTCGGCAACAACGGCAACCGCTCTGGCGGCGTGGTCCGCTTCTTCAAGGTAGAGGGCGGCAAGTACGTCCAACTCGAAGCCGGCAAGAAGTAATCCTTCCGGCACCAAAAACCCGAACGGGAGAGGCGGCCTTCAAGCCCCTCTCCCGTTTTTTGGAATCAACTCCCCGGGGGCGCCGGCGTGACGGTCCTCTTTCTTGCTTCGACTGAGTTCTGGGCTGACCAGTTTGTCAACGGACTGACAACGGGCAGCATCTACGCGCTCATCGCCCTGGGCTACACGATGGTCTACGGGGTACTGCAACTCATTAACTTCGCCCACGGCGAAGTCTTCATGCTCGGCGCATTTGCCGGCTACGGCGTCCTTCTCGCTTTTGGCGGAGAAGACATCGCCGGCGGGATGATCGCGCTTTCCATTCTCGTCGCGCTGATCGCCGCAGGAGCCGCCTCCATGGTGTCCGCGCTGCTGATCGAGCGCGTTGCCTACAGGCCGCTGCGCAACGCCCCACGCCTGGCGCCGCTTATCAGCGCGATCGGGATGAGCGTGTTTCTCAGCCACCTTGTGGATGATGGCTTCCTCGAAGGCCAGTCCAAGTTCTACCCGACCATCTTCCCGAGCGATAACTTCTCACTCGGGCCGCTCACCGTGTCGTACCTGCAGGCCTTCCTGATGACCTCGTCGCTGGCGATGATGCTGCTGCTCTACTGGTTCATCCAGAGAACGCGCATCGGCCGTGCCATCCGCGCCGTCTCGGAGGACCGCGACAATGCCTCGCTCATGGGCATCGACGTGAACCGGGCGATCATGGTGACATTCGCGCTTGGCGCGATCATGGCTGGTTTCGCCGGGGTGCTCTACGGACTCTTCTACAGCAGCATCCGCGGGAGCATGGGATTCGTCCCCGGAGTGAAGGCCTTCACCGCCGCAGTGCTCGGTGGCATCGGCAGCATCCAGGGCGCGGTTATCGGGGGCTACTTCCTCGGCCTGACCGAAACCGTCGGCCGCGAACTTCTCAACGAAATCCCTGGCGTGAACCTTCCCAACCAGTGGAAGGACGTGGTCGCCTTCAGCCTGCTGGTCCTCGTCCTCATCTTCCGGCCTACCGGCATCTTCCGGCAGGGTGGAGAAACGAAACGTGCCTGACCTCCTTCGCCGCCTGAACCGCCAACGCCAGAACCTCCCGGAGTGGTCGCACGCCGCGGCCTTTCTCATCATCGGATTGCTCTGCATCCCGCTTCTGGATGACACCTGGATCCGGATGCTGTTCCTCGTCACGCTCTACGCCACGCTGGGCATGGGCCTGAACGTCGTCGTCGGCCTCGCCGGGTTGCTCGACCTCGGCTACGTGGCCTTCTTCGCAACAGGGGCGTACGTCGTTGCTATCTGGGGGACGCCGATCTCGCCGGCCGTCACCGGCACGATGAACTACTGGGTGCTGTTACCCATGGCCGTCGGCATCGGCGCCTTCATCGGGCTCCTGCTTGGCCTGCCAGTCCTGCCATTGCGAGGCGACTACCTCGCGATCGTGACCCTCGGTTTCGGCGAAATCATCCGCATCCTCGCTCTGAACATGGACAACATCACCCGCGGGTCGAGCGGGCTGTTCGGCATCGCCAAGCCCGAATACGGATTCGGCAAAGTCGACCATATCGACGAGTTCTTCGTGATGGCGCTCATCGCCGCGATGCTGGTCTGGTTCGTGACCTCTCGCTTGCGCGACTCTCGCGTCGGCCGCGCATGGGAAGCTATCCGCGAGGACGAGGACGTCGCCGAGGGCATGGGCATCAACACCATCCGCTACAAGCTGATGGCGTTCGCCACCGGCGCATCGATCGGCGCCCTCGGAGGGGCCATCTACGCTCCGTTCATCGACTTCGTCGCGCCGCAGTCCTTCGGGCTCATCGTCAGCATCAACGTGCTGGCACTCGTCATCATCGGCGGTATGGGCAACACCACCGGCGTCGTCGCGGGCTCGGCCATCCTCATCGGCATCCCCGAACTGCTGCAGTTCTCGGAAACAGGCGACGTCCTGGCGAAGCTCGGCTTCCTCCGCGATGGCGGCAACGTCTTGATCGATGCATTCAACGCGGTGACAACGCTCGACGTGAGCAAGCTGCCCCCGGCGAACGAGTGGGGCGAAAAGCTCGCGCTCTACCGGTTCATCGTCTTCGGCGCGCTGCTGGTGCTCGTTATGGTGCTTCGCCCATCGGGGCTGTTCCCCAGCCGCCGGCGTCAACTCGAGTTCCAGAACGAACCCGCCGAACCGCTCGTGGGAGCGGACTGATGGCCGCCGCTGAACTCGACGTCCGCGGGGTTGGCATGCAGTTCCAGGGCCTGAGCGCACTGACCGACGTCTCGCTCCGTGTGCCGCCCGGCGAGATCCACGGCCTCATCGGGCCGAACGGCGCCGGCAAGACCACGATGTTCAACTGCCTGACCGGCTTCTACCGGCCGACATCCGGCGAAGTGTGGCTCTCCGGCAGCCGGATCGACGGTCTGGCGCCACACCAGATCTCCGGCGCAGGCGTCTCGCGCACGTTCCAGAACATCCGCCTGTTCGCCAACATGACGGCCATCGAAAACATCCTCGTGGCCAGCCACCGCCGGATTGGCGGCCTCCCGGAGCACCACGTCCCGGCGAGGCCGTCGCGGCTGCCCCTCGTGCGCGCCGCTCAGCGTTTCCTCGGCGCAGCCCCCGGCGTCGCAAGCGGCGTGAAGGAAGTCGCTCTCGCAGTCACCCAACCGCCGCCAATCACGCACGCCGAACGCGACGGCATCGAACGGGCGCGAACGCTGCTTCGGAACGTTGGGCTGAGCGGTCAGGAGAACATGATCGCGCGCAACCTGCCCTACGGCGACCAGCGGCGGTTGGAAATCGCCCGTGCGTTGGCCACGGGCCCCCGGCTCCTTCTCCTCGATGAGCCGACGGCCGGGATGAACCCGCAGGAGAGCGCGGCGATGATTTCGCTCATCCGGCGCATCCGGGATGAGTTCGACACGACCGTCGTCCTCATCGAACACCAGATGCGCGTCGTCATGGGCGTCTGCGAACGCATCACCGTCCTCGACTATGGACGCCGCATCGCCGACGGCACCCCGGCCGAGGTCCAGCGCAACGACCGCGTCATCGAGGCCTACCTGGGGACTCGCGCCCTCAAGGATGGTGGCCATGCCGCTCCTTGAAATCTCGGGGCTTGTTGCGGGCTACGGCGCCATCACCGCGGTCAAAGGCATCGACCTCACCGTCAACGAAGGCGAAATCGTCACGCTGATCGGTTCGAACGGCGCTGGCAAGTCCACCACGCTCCGCGCGATTTCGGGCATCATCCGCGCCCGCAGCGGGCAGGTCACCTTCAAGAACTCGCGCATCGAACGGCTCGAACCGCACAAGATTGTGAGCCTCGGGCTCTCCCACGTCCCCGAGGGGCGGGGCATCTTCCACCGGATGAGCGTCCTCGACAACCTTCTTCTCGGGGCCTACCAGCGACGAGACAACCTCGACGCCGATGTTGAGCGCGTCTACACCCTCTTCCCGCGCTTGAAAGAGCGGCTCTCCCAGCCGGGCGGCACGCTGTCCGGCGGCGAACAGCAAATGCTCGCAATGGGCAGAGCACTCATGGCCCGCCCCAAGCTGCTCCTCCTCGATGAGCCGTCGATGGGCCTCTCGCCGCTCCTCGTCGAAACCATCTTCAAAACGATCGGTGAAATCCGCGACCAGGGGGCCACGGTCCTCCTCGTCGAACAGAACGCGGCCATGGCCCTGGAAATCGCCGACCGCGCATACGTCATCGAGTCGGGGACGATCTCGCTGCAGGGCACCGGCGCCGAGCTGGCCGTAAACGACCGCGTGCGCAGGGCCTACCTCGGCGAAGAATGACCGCCACCCGGTTCCTCGACCTTCGCGCGGGCCGGTTCCGCACGCTGACGTGGGGCGAAGGTGATGAAACCGTCCTCTTCCTCCACGGGCTCACCGGCATCGCCGAGGTGTGGCTGCCAACCGTCCGGCTGCTCTCTCCGGGACGGCGGTACGTCGCGCTCGACCAGCGCGGACATGGCCAGTCTCCGGCGGATCCGGGCCTCGACTACTCCGCAGGCGCCTTCGTCCACGACGCGGTCGAGGCTATCGAGCAGCTCGGCGCGCCTCTCCATCTCGTTGGCCACTCGATGGGTGCGCGAGTAGCGTTGCTGGCAGCTGCGCGCCATCCCCAACTGCTGCTCAGCACAGCAATCATCGACATTGGCCCGGAGGCTTCCGGCGCGAACATCCGCGCCACCATCGCGGGGCTGGACCGCCGGCCGGAGTGGTTCGAAAGCCGCGAGGAAGCCCTCGCCTTCGCGTTCCGGAAACGGACGCCCACGGGAGACGACGAGGCCGTCTTCCTCGCCCGGCTGGCCCAGGCCGGCGATGGCAGGCTCCACTGGCGCTCACCGGCCGCGGTGCTCGCCGAATGTGTCAGCCGGCAGCGCTCTCGAAGCTACTGGCAGGATTGGCGCCGGATTCGCGGCCGCGCGATGTTGGTTCACGGCGGCTCGTCGACCGAGGTGAGCACCGCCATCGCCGACCGCATGCATCAAGAGAACTCAGCAGTTCGGTTCGAACGTCTGGATGGCGTCGGGCACAATATCCCCCTTATCGCACCCGGCGCCCTGGCCGGGCTTCTCGAGGACTTCTGGGGAGTGAGCACCAGGATAGGAACGCAATGAAAACGAGAATCAGCGTGCTCGCCATGGCCGCAGTTGGCGTCCTCTGCCTTGCGGCTTCGCTTGCCGCAGCCGCCGAGCCCGCACCGAACCTGAAGTATCGGGCCGTCGCGCCCCAGGTGTCGGCTGGCGAAGTCCCAGTCCCGACAGTAACTCTGGCGGCGAAGCCCACGCCCTATGCCGGGCCAGTCGCTTCGCTCTATCTCGAGAGCGCGGGCCTCGGGAGCCAGTGGCCGGTGGAAGTGCGCGACACCGTTTCGGTGAACGGTCGCGAGACGTTTGCGGACCCCAGCGGGCCGGAATGGATCGCCTGGTATGAGCGCTTCGGGCACCCGGGCTACGGCGGGAACAACAGCATCTTCGCTGCCCACATCAACTACATTCACTTCGGCAACGGCCCGTTCGCGAACCTCACGAGTGCCGTCCCCGGTGACGCTCTTTACGTGACAATGGCCGACGGGACCGCCTATGCCTACACGGTTCACTCCGTGGAACTGGTTTCGCTCGACACCCTGCAGTCCGGCGCGATGGACAGCTACGTGTTCCCTGCTCTGGATGCGCACACCGAGCGCATCACGCTCATCAGCTGCGGAGGCGACTTTGTTCCGCGTCCGGGCGGCGGCGGCGATTACACGAGCCGCGTCATCCTCGTAGCCGAGCGGTACGTGCCCTGAGTTTGTCTTGCCTGAGACGCTGGCGGAAGCTAGTCTTTAGTTTCTGGCCCCGTGGTGTAGCGGCCTAACATGCCACCCTGTCAAGGTGGAGATCGGCGGTTCGAATCCGCTCGGGGTCGCCAGACTTGTTGCCCATCGAAAGCCCGCCGCGAAGGCGGGTTTCGTGTTTCCGGGGACGCCCCTCGCCCGTTAACCACCGGTTAAACCGCTCGTCCTACCTTCGCGAATGCGAGTTCCTCGCTGAATCGCAACCGAGGTGGGCGAAAGCCAATGGTTCGAACGCGGAACAAGCCCGCCGGGCGCGGCTCGATCAGCCTCTACAACCGCCTGAAGCCCGGCGATTGGACGTTCAACGCACTCACTGCCACCGCCGGGTTGCTGGTCGTCCTCACCATCGCTGGATTGTTCTACGAGCTCACCGGAGAAGCCTGGGAGTCCATCCGCGCGAACGGCATCGAGTTCCTCTGGACCACCGACTGGAACCCGTCTGCGCGCACCTTCGGCGTGGGCGCCTTCATCATCGGCACCATGGTCACGTCGATGTTCGCGCTCGTCTTCGCGACCGTGATCGCGGTCCTCGTGGCGCTGTTCCTCGTCGAAATCGCCCCAGGTTATGTTGCGAGGCCCGTCTCCTACCTGGTCGAACTGCTGGCGGCCATCCCCTCCGTCGTCTACGGCCTCTGGGGCATCTTCGTGATGGGCGTGTTCATCCGTGACCACCTCGGCCCGACGCTGGTGACCTACTTCGGCTGGGCGCCCTTCATGGACGGGACACCGCTGATCACGGGACTCTTCTCGGCCTGCATCATCCTCACCATCATGATCCTGCCCACGGTGATGGCCGTCTCCCGCGACGTCATCGCCGCCGTGCCGCGAAGCCAGCGTGAGGGCGCCCTCGCCCTCGGCGCCACGCGCTGGGAAATGATCACGATGACGGTGCTGCCGTATGCCCGCTCCGGCATCCTCGGCGCATCAATCCTCGGGCTCGCCCGGGCCGTCGGCGAAACCCTCGCGGTGACGCTCGTCATCGGCAACAGCGTGAAAATCCCCGAGAACATCTTCTCGCCGGCCTACACCATGGCCAGCGTCATCGCAAACCAGTTCCCCGAGGCCACAGCGGTCCACCGCGCGGCCCTGTTCGAAGTCGCACTCGTCCTGCTGATGATCACCTTCGTGATTAACGTGATCGCCCGGCTGCTGGTCTGGAAGGTGACCGGCGGGCGGCGCGTGGTGGTGCAGGAGTGAGCGCCATCCCGCGGTCGCCTGTGTTGACGCGCACTGAGGGCCTCTACCGGCGGCGCAAGCTCCTCGACCAGGCGATGACCGCAGCCATGATTGGTGCTGCCCTGCTCGCGGTTATCCCCCTCTTCCTTATCCTCTTCTACCTGTTGCGCGAAGGCATCCCGGGCCTGAGCTGGGAACTCCTGACGCAAGAGCCGACTCGCCCCGGGCGCGAAGGCGGCGGCGTGTTCAACTCCATCGTCGGCAGCGTCATCATGGTCGGCGCGGCGCTGGCCATCGGCGTGCCGGTGGCAATTGGCTGCGGCATCTTCCTGTCGGAGTTCGGCCAGAACAAGGCCGGCGGATTCATCCGCTTCATCATCGAAGTGATGGCGGGCATCCCATCCATCACCGTCGGGTTGTTCGTCTACAGCCTCGTCGTGGTTCGCCAGGGCCGGTTTTCGGGCATCGCCGGGAGCATCGCCCTTGCCATCATCCTCGTCCCCATCGTCGCGCGGATTACCGAGGAGATGATGCTCCTTGTGCCGCGCTCTATCCGCGAAGCGAGCTACGCCCTCGGGGCCCCGCGCTGGCGAACCGTGCTTCGCATCGTTTTCCCGACGGCGCTGCCGGGCATCATCACCGGCATCATGCTCGCGCTCTCGCGCATCTGCGGCGAAGCCGCGCCTCTGTTGTTCACCGCGTTGGGCAACCAGTTCACCACCGCCGATATCACGGCGCCGATGGACTCGCTCCCGCGGCGCATCTACGTCTACGCAACCGGCCCGTACGACTACTGGCACGAACAGGCCTGGGCGATGAGCCTCATCCTCGTCTCCGTCATCCTCGTCGTCAGCCTCGTGATCCGGACACTGTTCGGCGCGCGCGTCGTCGTGCGGCAATAGGAGCTTTCGAATGGCCACTGTCACTACCGAAAAAGAACCCCCGGCAACCGAACGCAGCCCGCAGCCTCAGCCATCCGGTGGCAGCGATGGCGGCCCGGGAGCCGAGTCGCCAATCGCCATCAGCGCCCAGCACGTCTCGGCCTACTACGGCGCTCGCCGGGCCGTCACCGATATCTCGATGGAGATCCGCCGCAACTCGGTAACGGCGCTGATTGGCCCCTCAGGCTGCGGCAAGAGCACCTACATCCGGACCTTCAACCGGATGCATGAATTCGCCCCGGGTGCTCGCGTCGAAGGCACCATCCTCCTCGAAGGCGACAACATCTACGCGCCCGGCGTCGATCCGACCCGCGTCCGCCAGCGCATCGGGATGGTGTTCCAGAAGCCGAACCCCTTCCCAACGATGTCCATCGCCGAAAACGTGGCGGCAGGCCTGCGCTTCATCGGTGTCAGGTCCCGCTCCGAAATCAGCGACCGGGTCGAGCATTCGCTCAAACTTGCCGCGCTGTGGGACGAAGTGAAGGACGACCTGAAGAAGCCGGGGATGGCCCTTTCTGGCGGCCAGCAACAGCGGCTCTGCATTGCCCGGACGATTGCGGTTGAACCCGAGGTCGTGCTCATGGACGAACCATGTTCAGCCCTCGACCCGATCGCCACGCTGAAAGTCGAAGACCTCATGCGGTCGCTCGCAGAGAGCTTCACGATCGTCATCGTGACGCACAACATGCAGCAGGCCGCACGCGTCTCCGACTACACCGCGTTCATGCTCACGGACGAAAAGGTGACCGGTCAGCTCGTCGAGTACGGCCCAACCCAGCAACTCTTCACGACGCCGAAAGACAAGCGAACAGAGGACTACATCAGCGGGCGGTTCGGTTAGCGGCCATCCCCCTGGATAGCCTCACCTGAAAACCGGAAGGCTGCGCGCCAGTTCCACAAGTTGCTTCGTACGCGCCCGAGCCCGCGGAGCCAGGGCATCGAACGCACCCCAGAAGCCTGGGCCGTGGTTCCTGTGCTCCAGGTGCACCAGTTCGTGGATGATGACGAACTCCGCCGATTCCGGCGGGAGCATGGCCAGCCGCCAACTGAGGCGAATCGTCCCGTCGGTCGCGCAGCTTCCCAGCTGTGAATACTGCGTACGAATGAGGACACGCGATGGCCGCAGTCCCGTCTCCTGGGCGAGCCTGTCCACCGCCGGGGGGAGCAGTCTCGTGGCCTCGGCCCGGTACCACGCAGAAATCACGCGCTTGATAGCCGTGTGGCGGGCTACCAGGCCCTCCACCGGCGGCAGCGTGACTTCCAGCACATCACCCGTGCGCTGCGCTTTCGGCCGCGTTCCTGGTCCGGCTGAGAGGTACCTGAGCGTGAGTTCCCCGCCGCAGTACGGCAGTTCCTGGCCGTCCACCGGCGCCGCGGCGAGGAAGCCTATCCTCATTCGCCGTCGCACCCACGATGTGTTTGCAGCGAACGACTGGATAGCCAGGCTAGCCAGGCGCTCGGGGTTTGGAACCGTGGCGACTCCCTCGCGAACAGCAAGGGACGGCCCGCGTTCTCCGAGTTCCCGGGGTTCGATGCCGATCGGGACAATCTGGCCGGTGGCCCGGAAGTGCAGAAAGCCAGCGAGAACTGGCTTTCCGGCGGTCATCGTCCGAAGAGTTTCGTTATTTTTGAGGCGGCATCGCCAAGCGGTGAGTCATCCCCAAGGAGCTCCGCAACCTTGTCCGGGTTCTCCTTCAGGAAGCCCAGCATGGCATCCACGGCCTTGGTCGCCGTGTCCGGGTCGATCCCGGCGCGTTCCGCCACCATCTTCGCAATCTGATCCTGGATAGCCATACGCCTAGTGGGAGACCATCGCAGGGAGGGTCTTGGCCTCGGCCACCCACTTCTCGACTTCGGCCTCGGTGGGGGTGCGGCGCACGAGCTTCTTGGCGGCGTTGACCTCTTCCATTTTCGCGTGGAGGTTGTCCGCGCGCCGCGTCGCCAGTTCCTTCACAGTGTCTACACCGGCCGCCTCGAGCAGGTCGGAGTACTCCGAGCCGACGCCCTTGATGCGCATGAGGTCGGCGCGGTTCACCCACTCCAGCACGCGCTGAGGGGTCAGGCCGAGTTGTTCTGCAAGGTTCTTCCGCCCGGTCGCGGAGCCGGCGGTTTCGAGCAGCTTTTCGATGGTTGCCACGCCCGCACCCTCAAGCGCAGCCGCGTACTTCTCGCCGATGCCTTCGATTTCGATGATTTTCGTCATTGGGTTGGCCTCCTTGCCCTGGCAGGGGGTCTGCCGTTCGCTGCGCGCATTGTAGTGGGTAATCCCGTTCGCACTATGGTTTTCCCGCCCGATACAGACGATCGTGGCGAACCGGCGGCTTTCACCCGCACAATGGCGGCTGTGCCGCCCATCCTCACGCATGCGTCCTACGACGACGTCCCCTACGAGGCGAGCCTCGCACCACGGACCCACCCGCAGAATGCCGAGGTCATCGCGCGGCTGTTTGGGCTGTCGCCCCAACCGGCTGCCTCCGCACGCGTCCTCGAGATCGGCTGCGGGACGGGGGGGAACCTGCTCCCGATGGCCTACTCGCTCCCGGGAGCGACCTTCGTCGGGGTAGACCTCTCGGCGCCACAGGTTGCCATGGCGAAGGCCAACGCCGCCACGCTCGAACTTGCGAACGTTCGATTCGTCTGCGCCGACATCGCAGACTTCGAGCCGGAAAGCGCGTTCGACTACATCATCTGCCACGGGGTCTACAGTTGGGTCCCGCCCGAAACTCGTGCCGCCATCCTCGCTCTCTGTGAGAAGGCGCTGTCACCACACGGCGTGGCCCACATCAGCTACAACGTCCTCCCCGGCTGGCACATGCGCGGCGCGTTCCGCGAGATGCTCCGCTTCCACGCCCAACACTTCCCCGCAGCCGCTGAACGCGTGGAACAGGCGCGAGCGTTCGGCCGGTTCCTCACCGAAGCCACCGCTGCGCTGGGCGATGCCTCGCCGCGCAACAGTGCCTACAGCACCCTCTTGCGCGAGGAGTTCGAACTCATCCAGGCGCTACCTGACTTTTATGTCTTGCACGAACACCTTGCCGATACCAACGACCCGTTCAGCTTCCTGGACTTCCTTGATCAGACCGGGGCGCATGGCCTCCGCTACCTGGGCGACGCGGCCTTCTCGACGATGCTCACCCAGAACCTGCCGCGCGAAACCGCGGAGGGGCTCGACCGCATCGCACCAACCCGTGAGGCGCTCGAGCAGTACCGCGACTTCGTTGTGAACCGTGCCTTCCGCCAGTCGCTGTTGGTGCGGGCCGGCGCCCCGGTGAACTCACAACTGGATAGCAGCGCCATCGATGGCCTCACCGTTCGAGCCTCAATCCGTCGCCAGGAGAGCGGCGAATGGTTCATCCCGCAGGCTGGCGGTGCGTCGCGGGCCATCCACGAGCCGCTGGCGGCAGGCCTTCTCGACGCACTCGCGAACGCCTATCCCACCAGCCTTTCCTTCGTATCACTGGCGGAGGCACTCGACGGTTTGCCCTGGCCCCCGGGGATTGAGGACCATGCGGCCCACCTGCGGGCAGTCCTGCTCAGCCTGTTCGCAACCGACGCAGTGGAGCTGCGTACATGGAATCCGGAGGTCGCGACCGCCATACCCGACTTCCCTCGCGCATTCCGGCCCGCAATGATCGCCGAGGCCGGGGTCGGCGTTCCAACGCCATTCCACTCCCTCATCACTCTCGGGCCCAGTTCGGCGCGGTTGTTGCCGCTGCTCACCGGGACGAGCGGGAAGCCGGAGCTTATCGCAGCGATCGTCGCCATGATTGCGTCCGGCGAACTGCGTATTGAAGGCCCCGATGGCTCCGACCAGGGGTCACCAGACGCCGCCGAGGCGGTCGTCGATGCCTCGCTCCAGCAGCTCATGCAGGCCGGTCTGTTGGAATCGCCGCGACCATCTGGTTGAGCGCTTCGATCGATGTGCTCCCCGGTTGTTCGCCACCAGCGGCCATACGCGTCGCAACCCGGCGGATAACGGTGTTGTACGGCGTCGGGACGCCGTACAGGCGTCCGAGCATCTCGATCTCGCCATTCAGGTAGTCGACCTCCGTGGTCTGGTGACCACGTTGAACACTCTGGAGCGTCGAACTCCCCGAACGAGCGACACCACCGACCGGGGCAGCCTTGTAGAACGCCGTGACCCGTTCGACGTACTCCGCCGGCGAAGTCGAACGGATGCCGGCGGCCGCATACACGGCCAGTGCTTCCCGCCGGGCCGCGTCGACAAATTCGCCCTGCGCGCCCTGTGCCGCCCAGCCTGATTCGCCGGTGATGATTTCGATGCCGTTGCCCAGGTTCAGGACCAGCTTCCGGTACTTGAGCGCCATCACGTCCTCGCTCGGAAGTGCGTGGAACCCGGCGCCCGCGAAGGCTGCGCATACAGCTGTCACAGTCGCGTCCACGCTCCCGGGATAGCTGCCGGAGTGGAGGCATCCGCTGAGCGGCGCCGCGGACGCGATGACTTCGCCCGGCGTCACGAACGTCGCCGGCAACGCGACCAGGGTGGCGTACACGCGTTCGAACCGGCGCAGCGCCAGGCGTTCGTTCTCGACCCCGTTCTGCACGCAGAAGACAGGCATCGCCGTTCCCGCAGCGAGTTCGAGGTCTCTGAGCGCGGATTCCGTGTCCTGCGTCTTCATCGTGAGGAGCACGTGCTCGTGGCCGGTCCAATGAACGTCTCCAGGGTGCGCGACCGCCTCGACCGGGATGGTTCGCTCGAACGCCGGCGTGCGCAGGAAGAGCCCTCGTTCACGGATGGCTGCGAGGTGAGCGCCCCGGCAGATGAGGACAACGTCATGGCCCGCGAGCGCACGGCGCCCACCGATAGTCCCTCCAACTCCGCCAGCGCCATAGACGACAAACCGCATGCCTCGCCCCCTGAGGTACCTGAGCGCCAGCGTAGCAGAAGGGACCGGTCAGCCGGTTCGAGAAGCGCCGGCAGACGCGCCAGTTCGCCCACGGCCAGTGACCATCTCGCCTGCCACCTGGACGACTACCAGCCCGAGTCCGCCGAAGAGCACAAAGTCGCCGAGCGAGTAGATGTTCGTCCCATAGAGCGGCAGGTCCAGAACGTAGCGGTCCGAGAGTGCGAAGAAGTGGATGTGGTCCCGCTCTAGAACGATATCCTTGCCGTGGTTTGTCTGCTTGCCGATGTCTTCGCGCGTGACTTCGGGAAACGCGCCGGACCGTTCGAGGATGGCGTAGTCGATGGGCATGGACCCGCTATGGAACGCCATCGGGATGAGGTTGAGGACGATGCCGAGCGCGACCAGCCACGCGCCCCAGATCCGGCGGAGCTTGAGCGCGAGCAGGGCCAGGATGACCGTCGTCGAGAAGAACAGCACCTGGCGGAAGGTTCCCGAGGCGCCGCCGGTGCCGATGTTCGAAATGGCGAGTTGCTGCGCGAGGAAGATCACCGCAGCAGCCGCGAGCACAACAGAATCGCCCGCACGATTGATCGTGCGGGCGACGGTTTTCAGTGCTTCCCTGAGAGGAGTCACCAGGCGGTGACGGTCTACCAGGACTGGAAGGGGGCAGCGCCAGCGAGAGCGATGGTGGCGAGTGCTGCCACGGAGACGAGTGCGGAAATCATGCGAGCCATTTGAGTCCCTCCAGCCAGGAAGTAAGTTCTGGGGGGACTCTATCCGGGCGGTTCTCGCGAAACTCTCGCGAGAGTGCGGAACCTACACCGCGACCCCTGCTGCAATGGCAGAACGGAGGTCCCAGAACCTTGTTGGGAGCTCCTCGCCAAGTTCGTCGCTGTATTCGCGCGCGTACTCATCGATGAAGCGGAGTGCCTGGACAACCTGGCCGGCGCGGCTGCGGAACTGGGCGAACTGGTACGCAGCCTCTTCGTTGAAGCGATTGGATCGGAGCACGCGCTCCATGCAGAGCGCCGCCGACTCGTAATCCTCACGGGAGGCGAAGTACCCGCCAAGCGTGGCGAGGGACTCATTTGCGGCATCAGACAGTTGCGCCCGCACGGCAGCCGCCCATTCCGACTGGAACGCCGCCGCGAATGGCCCGGAGTACATCTCAAGCGCTTCCTGGAGGGCGCCGGCGCGGGCAGGCGAGCCGGGTTCCGAGCTGCGCGCCCGTTCAACGGCGTCTTCGAACTCGCGCACGTCCCAGTCGAAGCTGCCCTCAGGGTTGAGCTGGTACAACCCATCGGAACCCTTGACCACGCTGTCCTGGTAGAGGGCGTGGCGGATGCGGTAGAGGTTCGAATGGAACGCGCTGTTGCACTTCTCCCGGGGAAGTTCCGGGTAGAGGTGCTCGACCGCTTCTTCCTTGCGCAGCCCTTCACGATGGAGCAGGAGGAGGAAGAACATCTCCTTCGCGCGGGCGCTCGCCCAGTCTTCGTCGCTCAGCTCACGCCCGTCCATGGAGACCGACACACGTCCAAGGCTCCGCGCCGAGACCAGGGGCAGGCGCCCAACGGCCGGCATAACGACAGCCTCGTCGTCGTTCTCAGGCGTCGCGAACGCGCGCTGGGCGATGAACGTCTTGATTGCCGCGCTTGTGGCACGGCGCGTGGCCGCCCACTGCGCGAACATGGGGTTCTCGCGAACCAGCGGCAGGAGTGTACCCGCCATCCACGGCTCGGTGATCGCCGCGGAAGCGTTCGCCAGGCTTTGCTCAGCCTCCACGCGGTGGTTGTTCTTGAATTGGGCCATCGCAATGCGGTACTCGGCGGTCGCGCGCATCGGCAGGACCTCCATCTGGGCGAACCGCTCGGACGCGTCCCGGGCCTCGCTAATGCACGCCGCGACGTTCCCGGCGCCCATCTCGCAGGCCGCCTGCTGGAGCTTACACATCGCGATCTCGTAGGAGTTGGCCGAACTCACTGCGACGAGCAGCGCGCGCCGTGCGAAGAAGTCCGCCTGCTGGAGGTCGCCCTTCCCGAGGAGTGCAGCCGAAAGCCCGGCGATCGAAAGCGCCGCCAGTGACTCGTCGAGTGCGCTCGTGGCGCAGATGCGGATCGCTTCTTCGTACTGGATACGGGCGGGTTCGAACTGTCCGAGCGCCACCTGGGCGTCACCCAGCGAGGCTGTCGCGTACGCAACATTGCGCTGGTTGCCGCAATTCTGGCCCTCTTCCACGGCCTCCTGGAGGACAGTGGCCGCACTGGCGAAGTCACCAGCCTGGATGTGGGACATCCCGAGGTTATTGAGCACCCAGCCGAGGTTCGAAGAGCGGCCGAGGTTGCGCCATCCCTGGGCGGCACGGGTGAGCACAGTTACCGCCTCGGGGGCATCGCCGCGCATGGCGAGCGACTGGCCAAGCGTCGAGCGGGCAAGCAGCACGAGCGGCTCGAGCGACTCTGCCTTGCCGCCAGAGATGACTTCCCGCAACAGGCCCTCGGCCTTCAAGAAATCGCGGGTGACGGAGAGTTCAAACTCGGCGAGGTGGTACTGAATTTCGGCCTGCAACGGATCGCTCGCCACCGGAAGCAACTCGGCCAACTGGACCACGACCTCCCGGGCATCGTCGACGCGGCCGAGGAGCCGAAGTGCACGCACCTTCGCCATCTGGGCGTGACCGCGGGCATCAGCAGGCGCCGTGGCGTCGCGGAGGAGACTGTCCGCCCGGCGCACGGCATCTTCGGGGTCGCTGAGGTGGGCCACCACGCGGGCGTAGATCGCGCGCAGGAGCGGCCGCCGCCGCAGGGTAGGTTCACTGATGCACTCGAACCCGCGCTGGAGGAGCGTGAGCGCCCCCTGGACGATGAGATGCGGGCTGTGTGCTTCGAGGATGGCCGCCAACTGGAACTCATCGCCATTCGCACGGACGAATTCGACCGCCTCGGCGACGTTGCCATCCGCAACCAGGTCATGCACGGAGGCGGCCAGGGCCAAGCTAAACCCTTCGCTGTCCAACTCGTCGAACTCATCGGCAATGAACTGGCGGAGCATCGGGTTCAGGCGGAACTCAACCGGCGAGAGGTGCTCGCAGAGGAAATCCCGGGCGGCGAGCCAGTTCGTCAGGTCGCGCCATGCGCCAGGGCCATATTCGGCTTCGATGCCGGCCCGGGAGATCGTGGATTGGAGCGAAAATCGCCTCAGCGTGTCTCGCACTTCGGTCGGGACGGCCTCCCACACTTCGGTCCGCAGGTAGTCTTCGAAGGCGGCGCTTGAAAGCTTGTCAGCCGGCGGGTCACCACTAACAGCGGCCATGACGCCGACGGGCCACCCGGCCGTCGCTTCCAGCAACTCGGCCGGCGGGATGCTGGCGCCGAACTTCGCCGCTTCCGAAACCTCATCGAGGGTGAATGTCAGTTGGGCGCCGTCAAGGACAATGCACTCACCGGTGGCGATGCTTGCCGTGAGCGCGGGCCAGAAGGGGCGCTCGCGGCCGGCCATGAAGACTTCACTACCATCGGGCACAGACTCGAGCAGCCAGGCGAGGAGGGCAGTGGAATCGCGAGCATCGATCAGTTCGTGGAGGTTGTCGATGACGAGCATCAGCGGCTGCGGACTGAGTGATACCGCACGCACGACTTCGGCGTTGATATAGGCCTGGAGGTCGGAGAGTTTTGCAGCAGTAGCTGGCGGCTCAATGTCGACGCTTCCGGAGAGGGCGATCCCGAGTTGGTGCGCAAGCACTTCCGGCGAACCGGATGTCGCATCCAGCGTCAGCCAGCGGGTGGCGAAATCCAGTTCGCGCACGAACTGGGCGAGGAGCGTGGTCTTGCCGAAGCCGGCGGGTGATTCGAGTACGGTTACGCCATTCCCGATCGCGGCGTGAAGGACAGCCTTGAGCCGTTCGCGCTCGACCAGCCTGCGAGGGAGGCGAGGGATCATGTTCCGGCCTGTACTCGTCATGCGAGGCTCCGTCTCCTTCGCGGATGTTCGCGGCATTGAGATACGGCATGGTACGCCGTTTCGGGGGCGCACGCCATGCCTGGTTCTTGACCGTCCCGCTTCGCTCCATGGTATGGTCAGCGGCGATCCAGCGCCCCCGCAGTTGGTGAGTAATGCATAAGAATTTGAGCGTCCGGCCGTTCCTGGCCGCGATCGCCGGAGTGGCGCTGGGCGCCGCGGCACTCATTGCCGGTTTTTCCACCGGGCGCCCTGCCATCGCAACGGCGCCGTGCGTCGCGCATACCCCGTCCAGCGAGGAACTGACCTTCCTCGGTCTCCTCCAAAGCTGGAGAGACGGTTCGATCCCGGGTTCGTACCCGCTTGCCCAATCTGCGCCACTCAATGCCGCTGCGATGGGCTATGCCCAGTTCCTCGCGAACACCCCTGGAGCAGGCGGGCACGGCGCCGACGGTGCTCCGGGCTACCCCTGGGCCACGCGGGCAATGCAATGCGGATACCCGTCGAACCTGGCCGCCGGCGGCGAAGGCCTTGCCGTCGTGGAGTCGTCGACCGCTGTCTCCGTCTCGGCCCAACAGGCCCTTAACATCATGACCGCAGAAAACGGCGGCGGCGTCTGGGTGCCGTCGAACGTCGGGCTCCCGGTGAAGTGCGTCGGCGTCGGCAAGGCGACATCCGCGAACGGTAAGAAAGTCGCATGGGTGACGCTCATCTTCGCCACGAACGGCGCCTGCCCGCAGCAGGTCACAGGCGGGACTGGCGGGAGCCCAACTGCCTCGGGGACCGCATCCACCAGTACCGCAACTAATACGCCTACGAAGACCCCCTCGCCAACACCATCGCCGACCCCCTCTCCCACGCCGTCCGCGCTCGGGGTGACGGTAAACATCTTTGCCGGCTGGAACCTGGTGGTCCTGCCCGCGGGGCCGGTCGAAAGGGTGCTCTACCGGGCTGAAGGTTGCTACCGGGCGGTCTACCAGTTCCAGGATGGCGAATGGCGCCGCTACTCTCCCTTCGTGCCCGCCTATGCCAACAACCTCCAGACGCTCAACGGCGGCGCCTTCTGGATTGAAGGCGCCGCCGCGAATTGTGGGCCGGTTGGTCTGTAGCGCTCAGAGCGCCTGCGGCAGGGCGACGAACCCCGCGCTATTCGCAATCCCCACGCCGAGGGCGCTGAGCGCGCCGATGCACACCGCTGCAACCAGGGCAAGGATCAAGGCGTACTCGGCGAGGCCCTGGCCGGCCTCGTCGGCATGGCGCGAACGCCATTGCAATACCTTCGCTGTTATCCGTGTCATGGCCATCGTTCTCCTGGCGGAATCTCTCCCTGTTCCTCTGTTCGACAACCGTACCCCGCTTCAACCCTCAATACAGGAGTCGAAACCGTTGCCCGACGGTGACGAATTTACAGTCGATTTACAGAAGCGAGGCAGCGGCGGCGGGCGCCGCATCGGTAATGATCGTTTCGGCGCCGAGATGGAAGAGGCGTTCCACAACCGTCTTCATCGCGGGCTCCTCCCGGCGCAACGTCCACGTGGCCAACGCGATGCCGCGGCTTCCGAGCATCTCGCCCAGCGCGATACCAAGCTTCTCAAAGTGGAAGATTGTCTCGATGTCGACCATCCATTCGACTGCTGCCGGCAGTAGCGCGGCCAGGTCATCGACGCGAGTCTCCACGTACTCGAGGGCGCTGAACCGGGTGTTCCCGGCAACCGGTGAGTCGTCCCAGAGTCCATGAACGCCGAGCGTCCGCGGCAGGCCAGGCGTAGCCGGCGAGAAACACCAGTGCAGCGTCGGGTCGAGCGCGATCGGGAGTTCCCCCGCGAACGGCCGCAGGTTCCAGTGCGACTGCGAACCGATGATGACCCGGTCGCGAACCGGCGCCAGTCCATCCTTTAAGAGACGCACCCGGCGGGAACTGATCGGCCGTGACAGCTTGAGGTCGACCTGAAGGACCGTGTCGCAACCGCGCAGCGCGTCAACGGCCTCGGCCAGGATGGCCACGGGCGAACCATCGTGGTACCGCAGACGGCGCGCCGTTTCCATGTCCGCTTCGGCCACCCGGCCAGCACCACTTGCGGCGCCCTCGAATCTTGAGTCGTGGAAGACGAGCATGGTGTCGTCAGCGAGGAACTGGACGTCGATCTCCAGGCGCGGGACACGAGCGGACACGCACTCCTCTACCGCTGCGAGCGAATTCGGTATGAAGCGGCCGGAGAGGGTGGCGCTGTGACAGCAGAAGAGCCGTTGACGGCCTTCAAACCTGGGAGTCAACGGCCTGGGCGTCGCGTTCATCGCCGCGGATTATCGAGCGTCACCGGGAAACGAGCCGGAACAAACGGATCTTTTTAAACGTCGATGCGTCATACGGGCCCGGTGCGGCACGTATGACCTGGCGATGCAGATTCGGAAATGGCACGAATGCCAGTCTTATCGTTAAGTACCTGGGAGTTGCCGCCAAGCAAATGCGGCGTGATATACTCCCGCGCGTCCTGAGGGGGGCCGCTAGCTCAATTGGCAGAGCAGCTGACTCTTAATCAGCCGGTTCAAGGTTCGATTCCTTGGCGGCTCACCAACCTCCCTCCGGTTCCGAAATGGGCCCTGCCTCGGCAGGGTCTCAATGCACGTGTGGGGAAGTGTCGGAACTGGCAGACGAGCATGACTTAGGATCATGTGCCGCAAGGCGTAGGAGTTCGAGTCTCCTCTTCCCCACCACTCGAAACTCAGGAGCTAACGCGGCTCGGCCGCACCACCCGGTGGGACGGGTGGCCGAAAGGAGAAGGGATGTCGTTACTCGAGGTCAAAGACCTGCGGACGTACTTCTATACCCAGGAAGGCACCGTCAAAGCTGTTGACGGCACGTCTTACGTGGTTGAAGAAGGTGAGACGCTGGGACTGGTCGGTGAATCGGGTTGTGGCAAGAGCGTTTCCGCCCTCTCCATTCTCCGCCTGATCCCCCAACCGCCGGGGAAGATCGTCTCCGGCGAAATCATCTTCCAGGGACGGGACATCCTGAAGCTCGACGAAGACGAGATCAGGAAGGTTCGCGGCAACGAGATCGCGATGGTCTTCCAGGAGCCGATGACATCGCTCAACCCCGTGTTGACGATCGGCCGGCAGATGACCGAGGCGCTGGAACTGCACATGAACCTCCATGGCAAGGCAGCCCGCGATCGCGCCGCCGAGCTGCTGGAGATGGTGGGCATCCCGGAGGCGAAGAACCGCCTGGATGATTATCCACACCAGTTCTCGGGAGGCATGCGCCAGCGCGTGATGATCGCGATGGCCATGAGCTGCAACCCGAAGCTCCTCCTCGCCGACGAGCCCACGACGGCCCTCGACGTGACTATCCAGGCACAGATCCTGGAAGTCATGAACCGGCTTAGCCAGGAGTTCGGGACGGCCGTCATCATCATCACGCACAACCTCGGCGTGGTGGCCCGTTACGCGGACCGCGTGAACGTGATGTATGCCGGCAAGGTGATCGAGACGGCCTCGGCCGAGGAGTTGTACCGCAACCCGAAGCATCCCTACACGGTTGGCCTGCTCAACTCCGTGCCTCGCCTCGACGAGACGCGCAAGGAAAAGCTCGTTCCCATCGAAGGATTGCCGCCGGACCTGGCGCATCTGCCGCCGGGTTGCCCGTTCTACCCGCGCTGCTCCTGGCGGGTGGATCACTGCAAGGAAGAATACCCGCCGTTCAAGCTGGTGGCCGAAAAGCACTATGCCGCCTGCTGGGAATCGGATCGCGTTGCCCGGGAGGTGCCAGTTGGCGCAGCAAACTAGCTCTTCAACCCGCCAGCGAGTTGGCACCGTCGGCGAGACGCTCGTCGAAGTCAAAGACATGCAAGTCTTCTTCCCCGTCACAGCGGGGGTGATTTTCCAGCGCAAAGTCGCCGACGTACGCGCAGTCGATGGCGTTTCCTTTGCCGTAAAGCGTGGCGAGACGCTTGGCCTCGTCGGCGAATCGGGCTGCGGCAAGAGCACGACCGGCAAGGCCGTCCTCCAGCTCACCCGCCCCACGTCCGGCAGCGTGACCTTCGAAGGCACAGACCTGACGAAGATCAAGGGCGGCGAACTCCGGCGCTTCCGCCGCAAGATGCAGATGATCTTCCAGGACCCATACGCGAGCCTGAACCCGCGTATGTCTGTCGGGAGCATCATCAGCGAGCCGTTGACCATCCACAAGCTCGCCAGCGGCAAGGAGAAGAAGGAGCGCGTCCAGAACCTGCTCCAGACGGTGGGCCTGAACCCGTACTTCGCCAACCGCTTCCCCCACGAGTTCTCCGGCGGACAGCGCCAGCGCATCGGTATCGCCCGTGCCCTCGCTGTCGAACCCGACTTCATCGTTGCGGACGAACCGGTCTCCGCCCTCGACGTTTCGATCCAGGCTCAGATCATCAACCTGATGCAGGACCTTCAGGATCAGTTCAACCTGACCTACCTGTTCATCGCCCACGACCTCTCCGTCGTGCGCCACATCAGCGACCGCGTGGCCGTCATGTACCTCGGCCATGTGATGGAACTGACCGACCGGGACTCGATCTTCGATAACCCGCTCCACCCCTACACGAAGGCGCTCCTCTCGGCAGTGCCGATCCCGGACCCGGAAGTGGAACGGAAGCGCGAGCGCATCATCCTCCTCGGAGACGTGCCGAGCCCGCTTCGCCCGCCTCCAGGCTGCGTCTTCAACACCCGCTGCCCTATCGCCATCGACGAGTGCCGCACGCGCAAGCCGGACTGGCGAAACGTGGGCACAGCCGAGCACGAGCACTGGGTCTGGTGCCACCGCGTCGAAGCTGGCTCCGGGGTCACCACGGGGATGGCGAAAGCCTGAGACCGTCTCGTTCAACGTTCACGAGGACTGGCAAATTGCCAGTCCTCGTTCGTTATGGTGCTGTCCGTCAGTGCTGGGCCGTCTGAGTTGCGGCTGCTGCGGTGCCAGAGGACGGCGACGGTCCCACGGGAACAGTGGGTGAAAGGCCGGGCGTCGGCGTCGCTGATTTCGTTGGCGTTGCCGTGGGACTCGCCACCGTCGCCGACTTAGTGGGACTTGCCGTGGCAGTTGGTGTTGTCGTTGGCGTCGCGGTGCGCTGTGCGACCGTTGGCGAAGCGAGCGTGGCGGTTGCCGTCGGCGTTGGCGCGGGAGTGCCGCCGTCGCCGTCACGGCGAGACAGGGCATACGCCGCGGCCAGGCCGACCCCAAGCGCCAGGAGGACTATGCCAACCGCAATCAGCATCGCTGGTCCGCTAACCCCGGACGGCGCGTTCGAGGGCTGCGTCCGGCGGATGCGCGCCGGTGGCTGCCGGGAGCGAAGCTGCGGCGGGCGTCCCGGCGGAGCGGCCGGCGGCGAATGCTGCTGGGCACCCGCGCCCTGCACCCGTTGAAGCGCGTTTGCGAAGGCGCGGGCCGTTGGATAGCGATCCTCGGGGCTGAGTGAGAGGGCGCGCGACAGCACCGCTTCGAGTTCAGGCGAGGCACTGCGCGCGAACGCCCGCAGCGGCGGCGGCGGCGCCCCAAGCCGCTGCCCGATGGCAGCACCGGCCGTGGCCCCTGAGAATGGCGTCCTCCCGGCAACCAATTCGAAGATAGTGAGCGCCAGCGAGTAGAGGTCCGAAGCTGGCCCGGGATTCGCCCCTTCGATGACCTCCGGCGCGAGGTAAGCCACCGTCCCGAGGAGGTCCTTCGCCTGGCCCGGCGCCATGGTCTTCGTGAGCGAACCAGCGACACCGAAGTCCGCTACTTTGGCGACTCCAGCCTCGTTGACCAGCACGTTCTCGGGTTTGATATCGCAGTGGACAACACCCTGGCTGTGCGCGTACTGGAGCGCGGCCGCCACCTGCACCCCGTACCGGATGGCTTCGCGCTCCGGCATCCGGCCCTGGCTCTCAAGCAGCTGGCGCAAGGAATAGCCATGGACGTACTCCATGACGATGTAGCGGCGCCCCTCGAAGCTGCCGGTGTCGAACACCCCGACGATGCCCGGGTGCTGGAGGCGGGCGATGACTTTCGCCTCCCGTTCGAAAGCCGCGACAGCCTCGGGGTCGGCGGATTGGGTGAAGGATTCGCGCAGCGCTTTGACGGCGACCCAGCGGCCAAGGCGCTGATCCTCGGCGAGCCACACTTCGGCCATCCCGCCTGTTCCGAGCAGCCGCTCAAGGCGGTATCGTCCATCGATGATGCCGGACGCGTTCAAATGGCCCTGAAACCCTCCGAACTTGTGGCACGCGAACGGAACATCGAACTGGGCCTCCTCGCCGGCGGCCTGGTGTTCCTCATCATCGCCTTGCGCTCCCTCGATGCGGCGGCCTTCCCCGTCCCGCCGGGTTCGACGCGGATCGTAACCCAATTCACGCTCTCGGCGCTGGCGGGAAACCTTCTGTTGCGGCTCATCGTGCCGCGGGCACTTCCGCAGGTGTTCGCGCTCGCGCTGTTCCTGTCTGCCGTCGGTCTCGCCTTTGTCATCCGGCTGGCGCCCGATTCTGCCCAGGCGCAGGCGAACTGGGTTTCCATCGGGGTCGTTGCCTGCGCCGCTTTCGCATGGTTGGGTTCGCGCGCCGAACTGCTTGCACGCTATACCTACACGGCGGGCGTCGCGGCTCTCGGGTTGCTCCTACTCACCGGGGTTTTCGGTGACACCATCAATGGCGCCCGCCTCTGGGTCGTTGTCGGCGGGCAGACCGTGCAGACGACCGAACTGATCAAGCTGCTCCTGCTCGTGTTCCTCGCGGGTTATCTCTCCCAGCATGGCGCAGTGCTTGCCACCCCGCGTTTCCGCCTGGGGCAGCGAACCTACTCGAACCTGCCGTACCTCGTGCCGCTGGCGGGGTTGCTTTTCGCCGCGATCGCCGCACTCGCTTTGCTTCGTGACCTGGGATCCATCGCGCTCCTCGTCCTCCTGGCCGTCTCAATGCTGTACGTCGCCACCGGACGCTTGCGCTATCTCACGGGGGGAGCGGCGCTGCTGGTCCTCACGGCGTTGGCGGGATACCTCGCGTTCGGCCACGTCCACGCACGCATCGACACATGGCTCAACCCTGAAGCCGACGCGGCGGGAGCAGGCTATCAGACGCTCCAGGCCACCTACGCCATCCAGGCCGGGGGCATCACCGGCGAGGGGCTCGGCCTCGGCCAGCCAGACGCCATCCCGGCAGTTGCGACCGATTATGTCTTTAGCGCGATCGGCGAAGAACTCGGGCTCGCAGGCGCCTCGGCAGTTGTCCTCCTGTACATCTTGCTGCTGTTCGCAGGGCTCCGGGGCTCGCTTGCGGCGCCTGACCGCAACCGCCAGTACTTATGCGCCGGCGCTGCGATGCTTCTTGCCATCCAGGCGGGCGTCATCATCGCCGGGAACCTGCGGCTCATCCCGACCACCGGGATCACCCTCCCGTTCGTAAGTTACGGTGGTTCCAGTCTCGTGGTGAACTTCGCCCTGGCCGGGTTGATATTGGGCGCCGGCCGGCCACCTCAGTCCGAGGCGAGTTGAAGCTCGACCCCGCCAACGGTCACCCGCTCACCGCCGCGCAGCATGCCGCCTTCCGGGCCAACGCCGCGTCCATTGACGAAGGTTCCGTTGGTGCTCCCAAGGTCGGTGATGCGCCATCCGCCAGAGACGCGCTCAATCGAAGCGTGACGGGTTGAGACCGAAGCCGCCGGAACGACGATCCCCGCGCGGGCGTCCCGCCCGAGCAGCATCGTCCCGGCGAGCGGGAATTCGGCGCCGCGCTTCAGGCCTGAATCACCCGGCGAGACCACAACGAGCCGCCACTCACGGCGCGGCTTGCGGTCGGTCACGGGCTTCCGCGCCGCGGCGAGCCCCCCGCGCAGCGTAAGCGCAACGAGGGCGATGAACGCGAACATGATGGCCAGCAACCCGAGTCGCAGCAGGAGGAGTTCGGTCGGACCTGCACTCACGGCAGTTCCTCGAGCCAGAGAGTGGTCCCGCCGAGGCTCACGCGGAGCTCGGCATCGAGGACTACTTCGTCAGTCGCGGCTCCGTTCACGATGAGCTTGTTGCGGCTGCCGAGGTCGCGCAGGAGCAACTGCCCATTGCTGGCTTCGACGATGACGGCATGGCGGCGCGACACGGCAAAGTCGAGCAGAACGAGGTCGCAGTCCGTCGCACGGCCGATGGTGAACGGAGTGTGACGCAACGGCACGCGGCCCGTGCCCTCAATGAACAGGGAGCGATTGCGCTGCCGCTTGAGCGCCTGGGTGGGCCGCAGGTTCCCGCGCTGCTGCGAAGCTTCGCTGGGCAGCCTGAACGTCGTTTCCACAAGCACTCTGCCCGGGGCCACCGCCGAGGAGGCCGCGAATTCGACCGCCAACGGGCCAAGAGTCCTGAGCCCATCCGTGCGCTGACGCTCTTCGAGGATGCTGACAATCGCTTGGGAAAGCTGTCCGATGGCGCCGGCAATCTCGCCAGCGTCGCCGGGCGCCAGCTGGATCACGTAGGCGTTCGCCATCTTTCCATCGGACACCGAGCGCTCGGCTGCAGCTTCGACTGCCTGGAGGAGCATCAGCGGGTGAAGGCCCGAACCTGTGGCGAGGCGAGCCGCGCCCGCGAGGAAGCGTTCCAGCCGTGGCTTGTCGGCCGTCATCGTCCCAACGCCGCTTTCATGACCTGCCCGGCAATGGGCGAGGCGACCACGCCGCCCTGGCCGCCATGTTCGACGACCACGGCAACGGCCACGCGCGGCGCATCCGCGGGCGCGAAACCGATGAACCAGGCGTGTGACGTGCCGTCCCCTGCCTCGGCTGTTCCTGTCTTGCCGCCAACGGAGACCCCGGGGATCGCAACCCCGTTCGCCTGGCCGTTCGCGACCACCGAGACCATGAAGGCGTTCATCGTTTTCGCGAGGTCTTCGCTGATGATGCGGCGAGATTCCGGCGCCTCGAGACGGCGCAGCGCGGCGCCATCGGAACTTTCGCCGAGCGTTAGATGCGGCCAGACCATCACGCCGCCATTCGCGATGGTGGCGGTGATGAGGGCCATCTGAAGGGGCGTGGCGAGCAGTTCGCCCTGTCCGAAGGCCGTCGATGCCAGAAGCGTCTTCGTTGCCTGTGTCCCCGGTGCATGGACCTGGCTCTTGCCCGTCGGCAGCGTGAAGTCGACCCGCGAATCGAATCCGTACCGCCGGGCGATGTCGGTGAGTCCCGTCCAGCCAAGCTTCACCCCGAGCTGAGCGAAGATGGCGTTCACCGAGAACGTGAACGCGTGCGCGAACGAGTAGGTACCGACACCCTGGGACGTGTTCGCGCAGGAGATAGGGAAACCGTCGATGACGATCTCACCCGGGCAGGTGACCACGGTGTCAGGCTTCGCTATCCCGCGTTCGAGAATCCCGGTCGCGGTCACCGTCTTGAACGTTGACCCCGGCGGATAGAGGCCCTGCGCCGCCCGGTTGAACAGCGGCGCGGTGGGATCCTTCAGCAACTCCTCACCGAGTGTCGTCAGCGAGCCGGGGTCGTAGGTCGGGACGCTGACCATTGCCAGCACATCGCCACTGCGCGGGTCCAGCGCGATGACCGCGCCCTTGCGCGACCCGAGTGCAGCGGCAGCCGCCTTCTGGACTTCCGGGTCGATCGTGAGGGTGACGTCGGCGCCATCGCGGCGGCCACGGTCGAACTCTGCGTTGAGCGCTCCGGCCCAGCCGGAGGGCGCCGTGCCGGAAAGCACATCGTTGTACTCGAGCTCGATGCCCTGCGACCCGAAGCGAGGGTCCAGGTACCCGACGGCATGAGCGACGGAGGCATCCGGGTAATGCCGCGTACCGTCCGGGAAGGTCTCTGCGAGGACGTTCCCATCACGGTCGAGGATGCGGCCCCGATGGGGGTCGTGGAACGCTGAGAGTATCCGGGGGTTCCCATCGGCCGTGGCGAGGTCCATGCGAAAGACCTGCCAGTATGCGAGCGCGCCGAAAAAGACGATGGCGACAAGCAACGCCGCGGTGCCCGTCGCAGTGAGCCGCCGTTCGAGACCGCCGGGAATGAGCACAGGCCCATTCTAAGCAGGAAACCAAACAGGGAGCCCGGATTGGGCTCCCCGCAGGAGTGTGCTGTGTGGTTGCCCGGTCCTAACCGCGCGGGAGGCCGAGGCCGCGCGTGGCGATGATGTTCCGCTGGATTTCGTTGCTGCCGCTGTAGATGCTCGACGGGACCGCCTGGAGGTGGTTCTCCGGCATCTCGCCGCCGAGTGGCGCGCGCGACTCTTCCGGCATCATCTGCCCGGAGAGCCCGAGCATGTTGACGGCGAAGTTGTAGATACGCTGGCCAAGCTCCGACTGGAAGATCTTGACCACCGATGCTTCGTAGTTCGGAACCATCCCGTTGGCCTGGATATAGCCGATGCGGTAGCCCAGGAACCTGCCGACGTTGTTGGCGACCACATGCTCGGCCAGGCGGGTGCGGTACTGCTGGCGGCGGTCGGCCGGCCCTTCCCGCAGGTTCTTCGCGAGCTCTTCGAGCGTACGCTTCTGCGAAGCCGTGGTGCCGATGCCGGAGCGCTCGAAGTCAAGCAGGGTCATGCCCACGTACCAGCCGCGGTTCTCCTCACCGACGAGGTTCTTCGCGGGGACGCGGACGTCCTCGAAGAAAACCTCGTTGAAGTGGTGGCGGTTCGCCATGTTGATGAGCGGCCGGATGGTGAGGCCCGGCGTGTTCATGATGTCGTCGATCAGCAGGAAGCTGATGCCCCGGTGCTTCGGCGCCTCCGGGTCTGTCCTCACGAGACAGAACATCTGGTTCGCGCGGTGCCCGCCGGAGGTCCAGATCTTCTGACCATTGATCACGAACTCATCACCATCGCGCTGGGCGCGCGTCTGCAAGCTGGCCAGGTCCGACCCGGCGCCCGGCTCGCTATACCCCTGGCACCAGATGTGTTCGCCGCTGGTGATCTTCGGCAGATACCGGCGCTTCTGCTCTTCATTACCGTGGATGATCAGCGTGGGACCAATCATGCCGACGCCGAAGCCGCGCGTTCCGGTATCAGGCGCGCCCCAGTAGCCGAACTCCTCGTTGAAGACCATCTGCTCGTAGATAGACGCGCCGAGTCCGCCGTACTCCTTCGGCCAGGCGGGAGCGATCCAGCCCCGCTCGGCGAGCTTCTGGTTGAAGCCCTTCGCGAACTGAAACTCATCGTCGTTCCGGCTGCCGAGCGAAGCCCCGCCAGCTGCCCCATCACGGCCGTTGTTCTTAATCAGGAAGTCGCGGACCTCCAGGCGCAGCGTCTCTTCCTTTTCACCGAATCGCAGTTCCATCAACACCTCCGGGGCGGCAGCCACTTCGCTGGCTGCAACGCGCCTCACTATGCGCGCTCGATTCTGCCAGATAGTTCCAACCGTGGGAAATGCGGGCTATCCCGATCACTCTGCAATGTCCACTTCGAGGGTTTCGGCCGCTGCGGCCTCGTTCCAAACCTGCCGCGTCGCCCGCGCAGTGACCTCGTAGTCGAAGCCCCGCCGCCTCAGGAACCCGCCGACCTTGGAAAAGAACGCCTCGTAGCTTGTCCGCGGCACCCGGCTGGCCCGGCCCCGTGCGAGGCTGAGCGCCGTCTCCTCGTCGTCGAGGTCCTTTGTCGCGTTGTCCGCCGACTCAGGATCGATTCCGCGTCCCAGCAACTCGTACCGGATCATCCGCCGGCCGCGGGGGGACAACCGCCGCCGATCCTCGACCCACGCCTCGGCGAACTTTTGGTCATTCAGCAGCCCGGCCGAACGGAGCCGTTCTGCTTCATCGTCGATCGTTTCGGGTGCGAAGCCGCGCATGGCGAGGCGGGTGCGCATCTCGTTTTCGCTCCGCGGCCGGGCGGAGAGCAGCCGCAACGCAGCCTCATGGGCATTAACCCGCTGCTCAGCACGGTCGATTTGCTGGAGCAGTTCGAGATCGGCCACCGTTCCCTCAGTCAGCCCGCATCGCTCACACGCCTCGTCGCTCAGCAAGAACTCCCGTCCGTCGGAGAGGACGATGAGCCGTTGCCGGTTGCGCGGAAGATTTCGGATTTCGGTTATGACCGGACTGGGAGGTTCGTCCATGGCTGGCTAGCGGGCCGTTGCGGGCTCCGGCTGCGATTGTGGGGCCGAACCGCCGGTAAGACCAGCCTCACGGCGGATGTCTCCCTCGATGGTGGCCGCCAACTCGGGGTTGTCGTCGAGGAACTGCTTCGAGTTCTCGCGCCCCTGGCCGATGCGCATATCACCGAAGCTGTAGAAAGCGCCGCTCTTCGAGAGCACGCCGTATTCGACACCGAGGTCGACGATGTCACCGGCCCGGCTGATCCCGCGGGGAGTTGTGAACATGATGTCGAACTCGGCCTGGCGAAAGGGCGCTGCAACTTTATTCTTCACGATCTTCGCCTTCACCCGCCGTCCGACGACGTCGGTCCCGCGCTTGATGGACTCGCCCGGGCGGATATCGATGCGGACAGACGCGTAGAACTTCAGCGCGCGGCCGCCGGGGGTGACCTCCGGATTGCCGAAAACGATGCCGACCTTCTCGCGGAGCTGGTTGATGAAGATGACCGAAGTGCTCGTGCGCGAGATGGTGGCGGTGAGCTTGCGCAGCGCCTGGGACATGAGCCGAGCCTGGAGGCCGACGTGCGCATCCCCCATGTCGCCTTCGATTTCGGCGCGCGGCACGAGGGCGGCAACGGAGTCGACGACGATGACGTCGACCGCGTTCGAGCGCACGAGTGCCTCGCAGATCTCGAGTGCCTGCTCGCCGGTGTCCGGCTGGCTGACCAGCAGGTCTTCGAGCCGGATGCCGAGATCGCGGGCGTACGCGGGATCCATGGCGTGCTCAACGTCGATATAGGCGGCAGTCCCGCCGAGCTTCTGAGCCTCAGCCATGATGTGCTGGGCCAGCGTGCTCTTCCCGGCCGACTCGGGCCCGAAGATTTCGGTGACGCGCCCGCGAGGGATGCCGCCGACGCCGAGCGCGATGTCGAGCGCGAGGGAGCCCGTCGAAACGACATCGATCGGCGCGGCGTCGCCTTCGCCGAGCTTGATGACGGCGCCGCGGCCGAACTGCTTTTCGATCTGGGAGAGCGCGAGTTCGAGTGCGCGGGCTCGGTCGTTTTCAGCCATTATTCACCAGCAGCGTACATGTGCGGCAGAACGATGCTCAGGCATCGGACGACCCGCCGACGCGGATAATAGCGACTTGCAAACAAATGTTCTAGTCCCTGTTCGCACTTTTCTTCCACTCGCTCGGCGCCGGCACTTTGGCCCGAAAGCGCCCGCCGCATGAGGCTGACCGTGCGGGTGACCCCCCGGGCTGGCCGCGATGCAGCGGGGCCTTTCGACGCCGAAGGGCGGCTCACAGTCCGCGTCCGGGCCGCCCCGGCGGATGGCGAGGCAAACGCCGCGGTCACTCGCCTGCTGGCAAAGGCGCTCGGCCTCGCCTCCCGCGATGTTGTGCTCGTGTCCGGCGCGAGTTCCCGGGTAAAGGCGTTCGACATCCCGCTGGAACGTGCCGAAGTGGAATCACGGCTGGCTTCGAACCGGGAGCCGTAAGCGGCGCCGGTGCTACCCTGAGGTGACTGCGGCATGCCTGCCAGGCGTGCTGACAACTGTCTAAAGGACCTCCATCCCAAGTGCCCGCAAAAGACCTTGAGACAATCGTGTCGCTCGCCAAGCGGCGCGGCTTCGTCTTCCCCGCCGCGGAACTGTACGGCGGCTTCGCCAACACGTACGACTACGGCCCACTCGGCGTCGAACTGAAACGAAACATCCGCGAAGCCTGGTGGCGCTCCATGGTGCGCGAACGCGACGATGTCGTCGGCCTCGATGCGGCGCTCATCACGCACCCCCGCGTCTGGGTCGCCAGTGGCCACGTCGCCACCTTCCATGACCCGCTGGCCGACTGCAAGAAGTGCCACATGCGCTGGCGCGTCGACCACATTGCCGAGGGCCAGTACGGCGAACCGAAGCGGAATGCCGCCGGTGAACTCCTCTGCCCGAACGACGGCGGCGAACTGACCGAGCCGCGCATGTTCAACCTGATGTTCAAGACGCAGGTGGGCACGATTGCCGACGACGAGAACGTCGCCTACCTGCCGCCCGAGACCGCGCAGGGCATCTTTATCAACTTTGAGAACGTTGTCACATCAATGCGGCGCAAGCTGCCCTTCGGCATCGCCCAGAGCCGAGTGAGCTTCCGCAACGAGATCACCCCCGGCAAGTTCATCTTCCGCACGCTCGAGTTCGAGCAGATGGAGATGGAGTACTTCTGCTTCCCGCCGAAGGACCGCGACAACCCGGAGGAGTACCTCGCACTCCATCGTGAATGGATCGACTACCGCCTCGCCTGGTATCGCGATGCGCTCGGGATCGACGAGTCGCGCCTGCGCATCCGCTACCACGACAAGGAAGAACTCTCGCACTACAGCGCCGGCACCGCCGACATCGAATACGACTTCCCGTGGGGCTGGGGCGAACTCGAGGGCATTGCGGCCCGCACGGA
>JADYYG010000048.1 GCA_020853755.1 Dehalococcoidia bacterium
CTGAACGCAACCGCCAACCTCGACCTTACACCTGGACCGCCACCGTCGAAACCATCCTCACCAAGGTCGGCCGCGCCCAGAGCGCCCTCACCGCCGTCAAAGACTCTTCGGTTCCACTACACTAGAAGCCCTGGGTGCCGTCCAGCCAGCGCAGGCCGTCGACCAGTACGCCGCCTACCGCCAACTCCCAGTGGAGGTGGGGGCCGGTCGAGAGGCCGGTTGAACCGACGAGGCCGAGGACATCGCCCCGCTGCACCACATCGCCGACGGTGACGCGGAGGGCCGACTGATGGCCGTAGCAGGAGAAGATCCCGCCGCCGTGGTCAAGAACGACAAGGTTGCCGCGGTAGAGCGTCCGTTCGGCGAGAACAACAATGCCGTTGTTCGTGGCGTGGATCTCGGTCCCTGCCGGCGCGCCGATGTCGGTCCCGCCGTGGTGGCCGCCGCGTGGGCCTCCGTTGAACGAGCGCTCCTCGCCGAAGTACCCGCTGATCGCCACATCGCCGCCCAGGGTCAGCGGCAGGATCCATGGCATATCCCAGCGCCGGGGCGAGATGCCAGCATAGAGTTCATTCAGTCGCGGTTGCTCATCAACAAGCGGGGGGTCCTCCACCGGCGGCGGAGGCGCATTTGGATCCGGCGGCGGGATGATGATGTCGTCGAATGTCCACTGCGTCTTCCGAATGGTGAGGTCGTATGCATAGTTCAGTGGTTCGTTCAGTGTGCCGTTCAAGTGCACAGCCAGAGTTGTGGGACCCGCCGGGTCAAGCACCCCGATACCAACGAACCCGGCGAGACCTTCCGCGCCCGGGCTAAGGAGGTAGGTTCGCCCGAAGACCTCGGCGAAACCACTGAGCGCGTTCGTCGCCGTCACGAGTAGTGCGCCGCCCTGGTACGGGTTCATCATCGAAAGACGGACGTCTGGGAATGCGCCGTCCTGGGCGACTCCGGTGGTCACGATGCGGTATGGGAGGTCGGGAATCGGCTCGGGTTCTTCGGCCTCGCCCACCTTCGACCGCCATTGCCCGCGGCCAAGGACGAGGGCAACGGCGCCGCATGATGCGCCAGTCAGCAACTTCCGCCGGCTCAGCATGGCCCAAACGTAGCCCTCTGAGCCGTCCCAGTCATCTTCAAGATGTAAAAAGGTCAGACTCCGCGAAGCGAGCGCCGTGCGGCATCCCGCGCCGCATCCACCACGGAAAGCGTCTTCGCCGGGTCCGGGATGCCGTCCAGGATGAAGTTCGGAACCTCGCCCGCAGTCTGGCACTGGACGTCGCCGAAATTGAGCACGGTGTTGAGAAAGCCGCTCTTCACCACCCGGATATCCTCAACATCAACAAGGTCGGCCGATGCCATCTGGTGGTGAAACCAGTGCCGCTTGTAGGAGTCGACGAGCCGCTGATTCGTGACCGCCCAGATGTCGTGCTGGTACCGGTACCAGTGGAAGTAGGCCCGGATTCCCCAGTACAGCGCCCAGAGGATGAGCACGGCGCCGGCAGCTTTCCCGGGGAGGCCATCAAACCCGAAGGTCTTGAGGACGATGAGGATGACTCCGATCGTGGCCACCACACCAGCGAGGACGATGAGTGCGAGTTGGCCGTAGAAAAAGACCCAGTGCCGCCGGGCGTAGAGCAGCACATGCTCGTCGTCTTGCAGTTGGAACGGCAGCTTCAGAGCAGCGCTTGCTGGCACGGCGGCACCGGGTTCCTGGTTCACGTCAGCTCGTCACGGCGCCCTGGGCGGCGCTCGAAACGCTGGCAGCATACTTCGCGAAGACGCCGCGCGTGTACTTCGGCGGGCGCGGTGTCCAGCCTTCCTTGCGGCGGGCAAGTTCCGCCGGGTCAACTTCGTGGCGAAGCTCCCGGGCGGCGATGTCCACGGTGATCGTGTCACCCTCGCGGACGAAGGCGATTGGCCCGCCGATCGCGGCCTCGGGGGCCACGTGACCGGCCATCAGGCCGCGGGTGGCACCGCTGAACCGTCCGTCCGTCAGGAGGGCGACGGTTTCGCCCAGTCCTGCGCCCACGAGTGCGGCCGTGACGCCGAGCATTTCGCGCATGCCCGGGCCGCCCTTCGGACCTTCGTTCCGGATCACCACCACGTCACCGGCGACGATCAGGTTCGCTGAGACGGCCGCGAAGGCGTCTTCTTCGCACTCGTAGACGCGAGCCGGGCCAGAGTGGAGCAGGCGCTCGTGCCCGGCGACCTTGATGACGCAGCCGTCGGGCGCGAGGTTCCCCTTGAGGATGACGAGGCCGCCGGTGGCCTTCAGCGGGTGGTCCGTCGAAACGATGACGTCCTGTCCCGGCTGTTCGACGGCGCTGGCGGCCTCCTCGGCGACCGTCTTGCCAGTCACCGTCACCACGTCGCCGTGGAGCTTGCCAGCGGCGAGCAGGCGGCTGGCGAGGAGCTTCGTCCCGCCGGCGCGGTCCATGTCGAGTGCGACGTAGCGGCCGCCCGGGCGCATGTCGCCGATGAGCGGCGTGGCGTCGCTCACCCGGTCGAAGTCGTCGATGTTGAGTTCGACCCCGGCTTCGCGGGCGATAGCGAGTAGGTGGAGCACCACGTTCGTCGACCCGCCGGTCGAGGCGGCGCAGATGATGCCGTTCTCCAGCGCCTTGCGCGTGATGAGGTCGCGAGGGCGAACGCCGCGCTTGAGGACATCCATCACAAGCTTGCCGGTTTCGACTGCGACGTTCTCCTTCCGCGGATCGGTAGCCCCGACGGTGGCGCTGCCCATCGGCGACAGGCCGATGAATTCGAGGACGGTCGCCATGGTGTTCGCGGTGTACTGCGCGCCGCAGGCGCCCGCGCCCGGGCAGGCGGCGTCGACGATGCGCTCCAGTTCGTCTTCGGTGATGGTCCCGGCAGCCTGCTGGCCAACGCCTTCGAAGACGTCCTGGATGGTCAGGTCACGGCCCTTGTAGTGGCCAGGCGCAATCGAGCCCCCATAAAGGACGACGCCGGGGATGTTCAGGCGGGCGAGCGCCATGGCGCCGGCCGGGATGGTCTTGTCACAGCCGACGATGATGACCGCGGCATCGAAGGAGTAGCCGATGGCAGCAAGTTCGATGGAGTCCGCGATCACCTCGCGGGAGACGAGCGAGGCCTTCATGCCTTCCGTGCCCATCGAGATACCGTCGGAGATGGAGATGGTGTTGACCTCCATCGGCGTCCCGCCAGCGGCACGCACGCCTGCCATCACTTCCTGGGCGAGTTCGCGTTCGTTGAAGTTGCACGGCATGGTGCCGATCCAGGAGTGTGCGACCATCACAAGTGGCTTGCGCAGGTCTTCGCTGGTGAAGCCAATGGACTTGAAGTAGGAGCGAGCAGGCGCCCGGTCGGGGCCGTCAACGAGGGAATGGCTGCGCCATCGTGGATCGAGGTTCACAGGGGACTCCAAGGGGTGGTGAACCAAGCTTACCGTTCACCGGCCCGAAGTTCGATTGCCACAGTGGGTTGTTGGGAGCAACCCGCCCGGAGTATTCTTCGAACCAGAGGAGTTTATGCGCCGCACCAGCTTCGCCGATATGCCGTGTTCCGTCGCCCGCACGCTCGAAGTCGTGGGCGAATGGTGGACCATGCTGGTCATCCGCGAGGCTTTCAACGGGGTGCGCCGCTTCGATGACTTCCAGGCGAGCCTCGGCATTGCCCGGAACGTGCTCGCCTCGCGCCTGCAGGGACTCGTCGACCATGGCGTGCTCGAACGCCGCCAGTACCAGGATCGCCCGCCGCGCTGCGAGTACCGCCTGACCGAAAAGGGCCGCGAACTCTATCCCGTGCTCATCGCCATGCTGACGTGGGGAGACAAGTGGATGGCTGGCGAAGCGGGACCGCCGTTGAAGCTGACGCACGCCTGCGGCCACCATCCCGACGCAATGCTCGTCTGCTCGCATTGCCGCGAGGAACTCGATGCTCGCCAGGTGAAAGTGGAGCGCCTTTCAGGGGTGCAGGTTCAGACCAGCGGCCAGGGATAGTGCCGCGCCTGGCCCGGTTCCGGGAACTTCCCCGTTCGAAGAAGTCGTTCCATCCGATTCTGTAACGCCCCGGCCTCCTGCCCAGTGAGGAGCTCTCTTAGAGGAAGGGCGGCTTCGTCTTCGCTGCCGAGCAGAGATAAGGCAGTCTCGACGTCCGTGAGCCACTCCGGTGGGATGGGTTCGCCCGCCCAGTCCCAGATGACCGACCGGAGCTTGTAGGCCGGGTGGAAGCAAAGCCCGTGGTCGATGCCCCAGATGTGGTCACGTTCGTCCAGGAGGCAATGACCGCCCTTCCGGTCGGCGTTGTTCGCCACGGCATCGAAGGCGCAGATTCGCATCAGCTGGGGATGGAGTTCCTCGCGGTCGCGCTGGACGAAGAAGTGTGATTCCGGGTCGTGCGGCACGTAGACCTGGACCGAACCCACGCCGTGCGGCCCCTCGCGCACTACCGTCGGCGGAATGAAGTCCCAGCCGAGGAGCTTCGAGAGTTCGTAGGCGGCTGCTTCGTGGCGGTGGAGATGGCCTTCGGGGAAGTCCCACAGCGGCGATTCGCCGGAATGCGGCTTGTAGATAGCACTGAACTCCTGGCCGCCGGTGCAGAGCGTGGCCAGGTAGACGTAATTTGATGAGTACCAGACCGGGCGGCAGTCGAGGAATTCGGCATCTCGGAGGAGTTGCTCGGCGCCGCTGAAATCCACCCGGGTGGTCATCGGCCCGAGCTTACCAGAGCGAGGTTCAGGATTCCGGCGCATTCGACCCCGAAACGCCCGCTGCGCCGGCGCGTAGAATCGAGCCCATGTACCCACTCGAAAACGATGAACTGGCGTTCAACCTCGGCGAACTCCTCGTTGCCCGCGGCGAGAAAGTCGCCGTTTCCGAAACCACCGCTGGCGGGCTGATCTGTGCGCGCATGCTGAGCGTGCCGGCCGCATCGCGTTGGTTCGATGGCGGACTCGTGCCCTATGCCGGAGCGCAACGCTGGGAACAGCTCGGCCTCGACCGGGAAATCGCACGCACGCATGGCGCGGTCAGCCCGGAATGGGTGGCCGCCACAGCCGAAGGCCTGAAGCGCGCGATGGGGTGCGCGTGGGCCGTCGCCGAAAGCGGGATTGCGGGACCGCAGGGCAGCCGCAGGTCACCAAAGCCGGTTGGCTCAGTCGCGATCGCGGTCACCGGGCCATCCGGGACGGTGACGCGAGAACTCGTTCTCCCCGGCACCCGCGTGCAGGTGATGATGGCGATCAGCCAGCGGGTTCTCGAACTCCTGAGCGAGCAGGTGAGGGCCGCAGGGTAGTGCCATCGCACGCCGACTTCATCGAAACGGTGCCGGACATCATCGGCCGATTCGGCTTCTGGCCGCACAGTGCACCTGAGCCGGTTGCGGGCGGGTCGCTGAACTGGAACTTTGGTGTCGATGCGGAAGGGGAGCGGTTGTTCGTCCGCCGTTACCGCGATGGCGTCACAATCGAGCGGGTCCGTGCCGAACACGCGCTCACCGGCTGGGTCGCCGAGCGGGGCATCCCCGCGCCCGTGCCGTTCAAGACCGACGCCGGCGAGTCAGTCCTTTCCATGGCCGGCGGGCTCTGGGCCGTCCATCCCTGGGTCGATGGGGTCGTCCGGGAGCGCGGGAGCCTCACAGATGAACAGGCCGAACTGCTCGGCGCCGCCCATGGGGCCACGCAGGCGGTGCTGGCGGAGCATCGGGACTCGTCCAAGGCCGCCCTGGCGATGTCGTGGGACAAAGACGAGTCGCTGGAGTGGCTCGGCCGCATCCTCGAAGCGGCCGAAGCCCGCAATGCTGAACCGTGGATGCTCGGCGGGCTCCGCCGCCAGCTTTCGATGCTTCGTGATTGGGAAGTGCTGCCACCGGGCGCGTTCGGGTCGTTGCCCGCGCAGTTGCTCCACGGCGACTTCCACGACGACCAGGTGCTGTGGGACGGAGACGAGATTGTCGCAATCGTTGACTGGGAGTTGTGCGGCCCGAACCCGCGCAGCTGGGAGCTCATCCGCTCGCTCGCGTATTCGCAATTCCTCGGAGCGCCCGGCCTGGAGGCGTACCTCGCGGGCTACCGGCGGTTCATCCACCTGTCCGAAGCGGAGTGCCGGCTCGGCCTGCGGTTGTGGTGGCAGAGCCGCGTGGTCGGACTCTGGGCCTGGGCGAAGTACTTCCTCGAAGGCGACGGGCGCGTGGCAAAGTTCCTCCCACGGGTCGTGACCGAACTCGAACACGTTGCCGATGAGGGCTGGCGAGCCGGCATCGAGGAGCGGTTCGTCCGGGCGGCCTGCGGCTGAGGCGGCCGCCTCTGACGACCGGAAGCGCCGAAGCCGTATGATGAATCGTCCGGGCCGAAGTGGCGGAATGGCAGACGCGGCGGTCTCAAAAACCGCTGAGCACACGCTCGTGTGGGTTCGAATCCCACCTTCGGTACCATGGGTAGAGGTTCGGGGGTAGACGTTCGAGGCTAGGGGTTCTTGGCGTCGTTGAGCGACTGATGGAGGCGCGTGAGCATCCGTCCAACTTCGTCCGAAAGAGAGAGAAGCCCTTCGCAAGCGCTCGCTCCGAAATATCCGAGGCGGACGGCGAGGAGAATGAACGTTTCGAGTTCTGCGACGGAGCCGCGGGAGACGGACGCGAAATGAGCAAACTCCTTCCTTCCCTGCCGCGCATGGCCCTCAGCGAGATTGGCGGGCACTGAAGCCGCCGCCCTTGTGATCTGGCTCCACATGCCGAACCGTTCTCGTTCGGGCAGGAGAGCAGCGAGTCGATAAGTCTCCTGGGCAAGTTCCACAGCCTTCTGCCAGGCGATGAGATCCCGGTACGAACGTGCTGGTGTCATGCCCTTGCCTCGACCGGCTGGCTGGTTGACCCTACCCTACCCGCTAGCACCTAACGCCTATCCCCTGGGTCACTACCACTGCCGAGTGGTGTAACGGTAGCACACGGGTCTTTGGAGCCTTTGGTCGGGGTTCGAATCCCTGCTCGGCAACCAGCCAATCCGGGCATTCCATAATGTGGCCAGGTCGCCCATGGGCCTGGGTAGTGGTGAGGCCGCGAGGTTCGAGGCATGCCAGAACCACGCGAGAGGCCGCGCGTAACCGTCTACCGCACCGACGCCCGACGGCGGCCGAAAGAACGCGCCTGTATGCCGCCCCAAGATGTACACCCCGCGGGCCGTGGCAATCTGGTCCCTGTAATCGCGAGATGCTGCAGTAGAGCTGATATGTGTCTGGCGCAGACCGTAAGCAAACGGTTACGACCAACAGCAATTTGCAGGCGGATGATGTAACTCGCCGTAAAACTTGTTGGACAGCCTCATTTCGTCCGTAGGACAGTGGACGTGTCCGGACAGACCAACGACGTCGTGAAGCAGCCTGATTTTCGGAGCGATCGAATGAATGCCAAACACACCATCAAGTCATTTCCGCCCTTCAAACTCGTGCTCATCAAAGTTTATTCGGCGTATCCAAGCAGCCGCCCGAACATGTTCTACAACAAACTGTGGGACGGTAACGGCGGGGTGTGGGACGCAATCAGCAGCAACCACGGGATCGCTTGGTGAAGGTGCGTTACTTCTCCCCGGGTCTTGCGCTTGTTGCGCTGATAGCTGCTGCGAACGCGGGCTGTGGCGACGACGACTCGTCGCCACGGCCCGCCGGCGAAACTCAGGAAGCGACGAGTACGGCAGGCGCCGGCCACACACCACTTGTTACGTCTACGCTCCCGCCTCCTCTTGCGAGCCCAACGGGTCAGCCGAGGCGCCATACCGTCGCCCTGCCTGAGTTAGGTACGCTGCCGACCGAAGTGGTCCAGTCGTCGAGCGCGCTGCCATCCCTGCAAGGGTGGGCCAGCGACGACGAAATCGGCGCATCCCCTGTCGCCGCGTTCGGCGACAGGTTCGTCATCCAGAGGATGTACTTGAAGCGTCCTGCTGAGCATCCGGTCTCGTACGAACTCTGGGATCCTACCTCGAAGCAGACACAACCACTCTGGACCGTCCCGGCGGGGAAACTGAATGAATTCTCCGCCGCGGATGGCGCCTGGCTGATAACCGTTGAAACTGGTTACTCGTTGCCGTTGCCCAAGTGGTCGCTCGTCCTCCACAACCTCGACTCCGGCGAAGTGCGAACCGTTGCAACAAGTGATGATCGCATTCCGTCTCTGGCACAGAATGTTCAGTTGGGGCCGGCGGGGTTCGCACCACTGCCGGCCATCGGCGGTGGGCGCACAGCATGGGTCGAGTTCTACGTCACGACTTCTGGGCATCTGGGCAAGCGGTTGCAGATCTACGATATCGGTCGCAACCAGATAGAGACCATCGACAGCGTGGAGGATGCGTCTCAAGGCGACCTTGAGTCTCCCTCCATGGGCGGACAGGATCTGGCTTGGCTTAGGCGCGAGCGAGCCGAACCAGCGCTCATCCAGGTTCGCGGGTTGTCGACGGGTTTGATCGATTCGTACGAGATCGGCGGCGATCCTTATTCAGCTTCGCTGAGCGAGGATGGCTCATTCTTGGTGTGGGACGATACCCAATACGCGCAACGTGGCACGCGAGCCAAATATGCGCTTCTTCGCGCGTCCGGGGCGGTTACCCGCTACTCTGAGTCCAAGGGCTGGGGCACCTACGTGGGTGGGAAGAGGGTGTCTTGGACTCCCTGGGAGAACGACGCTGGCTTCTACGACATGGTGGAAGGTGTGCTGTACCGTCTCGATCTGCAAGGTGCTAAGACGGTTTACGCGACGGTGATGGGTTCGTGGTACGTCTGGCAGGAGACGCGGGATACAGGCCAGGGGCGGGAGCAAAGCGAAGCCACCTATTACTTCCTGAAGCTTCAATAAGGTCTGGACCCGGAGCTCGTCCAGGCTGGCGCCGAGCCACGAGCGACTCCCGTCGGACCGCCGTTACACTCCCATGGTTGCCCCCAAAAGCAAGGCGACAAGAGGAATCGTCACGAGCGTCGCAGTCACCCCTTGCCGGGCCGAATTGACTTGGAAAACCGGGGCTTTTGAACCCAGAACGCCGCCTCTGGAGCCTTTGGTCGGGGTTCGAACTCCGGTGGTACCCCTGCTCGGCAACTCTTTGTAGCCCCGTCCCCATCCCTCAGCTGTCGCACCGATCACCCCGGTCTGCGCTACGCTTGCGGGGCCAGCGTCGAATCGCTGGATCGCGGAGGTGTGACGGTGAGCGATGACTTTCTGACCGAGGCGGAGGCGCTGGAGTTGGTGCACCGCTACCTGACCAGCGAGGGGCAGGTCAGCACCACGCAGGAAATCCTCGACTCCGGCGCAGTGCCCCCGCTGAAGGGCTTCACAGTGCGTCCGGGCAAAGTGTCCGACTCCATCTTTGGCGGCAGGGTCGAGTTCGTGGCGAAAGACGGGAGCGTCGTCGAAGCGGAGAACCCGCCGCTGGTAACGCGCGATGGCCGGCCTCTCCGGCTGATGGTTCGAACCCAGCGCATCTCGACGCACGACATCAATCGTGGGGAGATCCCGTTCAAGGACCAGATCCTCGCGGCGAACCACAACGCTATGCGGCGGCTGGTCGAGCCGGCGCTGGGGACTTCGCAGCTCGATGTGCCGGGTTTGAACGACAACGACGTCGTCATCGCAGCTGAAAATCTGCAGCTCATCCCCGTCGAGAACATCTTCCGGGCGTACATGGCGAAGAGTTCGACGTCGACCTCGCTCTACCAGGCCTGGAAGCGCGGGGAGAAGACCTTCGCGGGCCATCCTGTGCCGCGGGACCTCGTGGTAAACGGCGCGCTCCCGTACGTCATGGACACCCCGTCGACGAAGTCGGACGACCACGACATCACCACGTCGCCAGAGGAGTTGATACGACTCGGGTACGTGACCGCGAACCAGTACGCCGCGATTCGGAACGGTGGGCTCGTGGCGTTCGGGATGGCAACCCAGTTCCTGCGGAGCAAGGGCATCATCCTGGTCGACACCAAGTTCGAGCACGGCATCAACCATGACGGCCGGATCGTGAGCCAGGATGAAATCCTCACCATGGACTCGTCGCGGTTCTGGCTCGCATCGGATTACGAGGCCCAGGTGGCGCGCTTCAACATCGGTGAATTGGATGAGTTGGACCCGAAGTCGTACTCGAAGGAGTTCGCGCGCGGGTTCTCGGAAGGCGAACTGGGATACACCGACGAACAGCGGGTCGCCATCGGCGCGCGCTACGTCGTCGGTATCCAGACACTCCTCGGGAAGCGCTTCGAACCGGACATGCGGCCGCGGGATGAGCGCGTGGTCAGCGGGCTCCGAACGGTCGTCGAGGGACTCGCCGGGTAGCCGCCGTACTCGCGTTGCAGGTGGCTTCGGCTACCCGGCGGCGCGTTCGAAGTCGCAGCGAACCCAGCGGTCGGCCGGAACCGGTTGCCAGTTGAGGCTGTTGTATTTGAGGTGGCCAGACCCGCCGGAGAGCGCGAGCCATTTGACCATGCCGGGCTCGATTTCGTTGGCCCCGGACCAGCCGGTGTATTGCATTGGTTCCCAGCCGTTGTACGAGATGATCTGGCCAGGCTTCACATGTGGGGCGACTTTGACGCGGCCGCGAAACTCGCCGACATCGTTGAAGACGCGCACCAGGTCGTCATCCTTCACGCCCCGCGCAGCGGCGTCGCCACTGTTCACCATCAAGCTCGGCGATCCGCGATGGGTGCCGAGGACGGTCTCGTTGAAGTGGTTCATCGAGTGGACTGACCAGCGGTTGTGGCCCGAGGTCATCCCGAGGGGGTAGTCGCCGCCCATGGCCGGGCTCGGCTTGTAGGTGGGTAACTCCTCGCCGGCCTCGATGAACCATTCGTGGTCGATGTAGAACTGAGCGCGACGGCAGTAGGTCGGGAAGGGGTCGCCACGTTCGATGTGGTTGAGGAACGGCGTAATAACGTCGTCCGGGTCGAGGCGCGTGGTCTGCCCCAGCATGGCCGGCGCCATCCCCATGTCGGTGAAGCGTTTGTAGCCGCTCTCGCGTAGCGACGCCAGGTTCGTTCCATCAGGGAGCGTGCCGGCGAGGACGGAGTCGCGGATTTGCTCGTCGGCGACGACTTCCTCGTCGCGGTAGTAGCCGCCCACGGTGTAACCGGGCACGAGTTGGTCATATCGCACTTCGGCGCCGTCAGGGAGCATGAAGGATGTGAGGCCCCGCTCTGCCGCTCGTCGAGCGGTCGCTTCGAGCAAGGCGCGGAAGATGTCCCACTCGTTCCGGGATTCGCCCGCCGGATCAACGATCCGGTCCGAAAGCGTGAGGTTGGCCACGAAGGGGCCGGGAATGGAGAACGCAATCTTCTCGTAGTGCTGGGCAGCCGGCAGGAAGTAGTCGGCCTGCTGCACGGTAGCGGTCATTTTGAAGTCGATGACGACGATGGTCTTGAGCTTCTCGATGAGACCAGCCCAGGACTTCTTGCCGCCTCGTGTTCGACGGAGCGTGTTACCGCCGCATTCGATGAAAACCTGTGGCGAGGCGTCTTTGCGGGGATGATCGAGGCCGTCCCACCAGCCCTCGGCGATGGCCGATGCCATGTATTCGTCGAAGGTTCGCACCATGGAGCCGTCACTCCACTCGGGCTTGTTCCAGCGCTCGCCGAAGTCCATCTGGTTGTACCACCAGAAGACTGGCGGGGTGCCTGCCTCCGCAGGCACGTCATCGCCGGTGCGTTCATCGAGCGCGCCGAGAAGGCCGCGCCGGCCCTTTGTCAGCTCCCACATGGCCAGTTCATCGTTGACGAGGGACGGGTCGACTTGCTTGAGGGCGGCGAGCGCGCCGTCGCGGCCGGCCATCACGGCTTCGGCGGCCTGGGCGCCCGGGCGGCGCTTGTTCATCGCGATCTGCGCGCCGTCATGGAGGCCCGCCGCCCACGTTCGCAGGCCGGTGCCTCGCTTGCCCCAGTTCCCGCTGGCCGCGAGGACCAGGCACATCGTCCGCTCGATGAGGTCACCGTGGTACATCTTGCAGGCGTTCATGCCCAGGAAGATGTTCGTGCGTTTCGCCGCAATCTTGCGTGCGACAAAGCGGATGGTGTCCGGGTGGATGCCGGTCGCTGCCTGCTGCTTCTCGGGCGTGTAGTGCTCATCGAGCTTCCGGCGCAGCACGGCGCAGACCGGCTCAACAACCACCGTTCGGCCGTTGGAGAGCCGCACTTCGAAGCTCCCCTCGAGGGCCACACGGGCAGACCCGAGCTTCAGCGTCGAACGGTCGGATGCGACGAGTCCCCGGTCCATGTCCCATTGGTAGAGTTGGTCTTCCCTGCCGGCGCCCTCAACGTCAGTCTGGCGCAGGAAGCGGCGATTGTCGGTTCGGACGAGCAGCGCCATGTCCGTTTGTTCGCGGAGGAAGTCCCAGTCGGCGATGTCTTCGTCGAACATGACCTGGACGAGTGAGAGACCGAACGCCGCATCCGTGGCGCCGTTGATGTTGACCTGGTAGTCCGCGTGGGTGTGCGAGGCATTCACATCCGGTGAGACGTTGATAATTTCGGCGCCGTTGTACCGGGCCTCGCTAAAGAAGTGATAGAAAGGAACCCGTGTGTAGACAGGGTTGCTGTTCCAGATCACCAGTAGCTCGGAACAGAACCAGTCGTCCGCCGACCCTTCCACATGGCTCTTGCCGAAGGTTGCATAGACGCCGCTGTTGAAGTCGCTGATGACGGCGTTAAGGTCCATGGTTTGGCCCCCGATGAGGCCGAAGAAACGGGAGATCGGCCCGCCAACAACGGCTTCGGGGGTCCCTTCGCGGATGATCGAACGAGGACCTTCCGACTCGATGGCATCGAGCAGTGAGTCGGCGATTTCGGTCAGTGCCTGGTCCCAGCTGATCCGTTCCCACTTTCCTTCACCGCGCTTGCCGGCTCGCTTCATCGGGTAGGACACACGGTCCGGCCCGTTAAGGGATTGGCTCCATGAGGAACCCTGCATGCAGCCCATCGGGTTGTAGTCCGGAACCTCTGGATTGATCACGGGGAGCGTGCCGGAGGGCTCTTCGCGAACGACCACGCCGTCCTTCACGAAAACCCGCATCGGGCAACCGCCCGGGTAGCAGTCGACGCAGTGCGTCCCCCAACCGACGGTCTCCCAGCTGAAACGTTGGCGATAGTCCTGCATGCGAGCCTTCCTGGCGAACCCGGCGTGCCAGACGGCAGCGGGCCAGCGTATGCGTGAAGGAAGGGTTGGCGCGGTGGAGAGCGGCGGCAATGATCGCCGTCATACCGCGTTTCGGGCGAAAGAAAAGGGGGCGCCACCGTGGCGCCCCCTTGGAAGGGCCGAGTGGCCGAATGCCGGGCTGGCCGGCTACGGCTCCATGCGTCCCCGCTGCTGGCGGTCCGTGCCCGGCTCGCGCCCGGGCCCCTGAGGGTGTGCGAAGAGATGCTCGTAGTGCGACGTCCAGTACTGGGAGTTCGGCCCGAGGGCGTGGATGCGCCGGGCTCCCTCCACCCATGGCTGCAGGGAACCCCTGGCGGATTGTTCCGCCAGGCTGAGCCTGCCCTCGTAGCCGCACCAGGGACCGCGGTGAGTGCGGGGATTGCCGAATGAGCACATGATCCCGTCGGCATCGTCCCAGGTCACGAAGACCTGGAACGGCGGGAACGGCCACAGCGCGCGAGGGGCGCGATCATAGATGTCCGGCGGTCCGTCGCATTCGGGGCAGGCGGCGTAGAGCCGGAATCTGTTCGATGGATCGGAGCTGCGGCGAACCTCACCGGCTGGCAGCCTGAACCAGATCCCCCCACCCCACCTGTACTCACCGAGGGGCAACATAGGCGGTCTCCTTCGCGTCATGGCGCGGTTCTCTCGCGACCAATTTCTTGCCTGGTGTGGCGCTTAGCGGCCCTCTCAGAAATCGAGTCCCAGGCGCTCTGCGAGCCATTCCGCATTCGATTCGAGTTCCTCTTCGTCGGCGTCGTAGATGAACCCGTGGACCTCCCTCACCTGGAAGGCGAGGTACGCGAAAGCCGTTGAGGCTGCTTCTATGGCATGAAGTAGCGCTTCCTTGCGGGCCTCTCCGACGGGCGCATCCCCTGGAGCGTCGAGCATCGCCTCGCTCCAGCGCAGGCACACTAACTGAATGAGCGCTGCCGCGAATCGAGGCGGCTCGGGTGCGCCATCCAGGTCGCCGGCAGCTTCGCATGCTGCTTCAATGTCCCGAATGATATTCGGGTGCAGGGGCGACAGTTCGTCGCCAGGCCTCGTGTCATCATTCATACGCAGACTCCTCGGTGATGGTTGTGACGGGCCGGTTGCGGACGGTCAGCCGGCACTGGATGCGAGACCGGCGTCGCTGCCGGCGGTGGCGGAGTTGCTTGCGGCTTACCCGGGACGGCTTGCGATTGTGTCCGTCGTAGCCCTGGGCGAGCGCCTCGTCACGAAGTTGGCTCCAGTTGACTTCGAACTCCATACGCACTGTTCCTCCTCGTCTTGCTCGCTACGCAGTCTTACAGAGCATGTTGCGAAATCCTAGACACATCCCGTGACAGTTGCATAATTCCACATTAAGGCTTCTACGCTTCCCTGAAACCCAGCAAAAAGGAAAGAAATTTGCAGCGTCGACGGGTATTCCGGTTCGCTTCGCCTGATTCCGAGGGGCTGGAGTTCGCGCATGAGTTGAGCGCCGCGTCAGGGATGGCGCTCCGACTGCTCCTTGCGTTGCGTGGCGGCATCTTCGGGCACGTTCGTTACCCGATCCGGGTGCGCGTCCGCGAGATCTCGGCCTGGTTCGACCGCGGCTTCGACTCAGACGACTGGGGGCTCGATGGTGCGAACCGGAAGGTGGTCGCCGCCCTGAATCGGCTGGAGGAAGGCGGCCTCGTCGAGCGATGCGAACCAAGGAGCCGCCTGGAGCTGCGGCTTCCGCGGGTGGCCGACAATGGGGGGCTGCTTCCCTTGAATCTCGTTCGAAAGGGATGGCTGTCCGGGCCAGAGGGCTGGCTTGTACCGGGGAGCGACGCCTCGCCGTACCTCTCGGGGGCGGAGCTCCTGCTGTTCATTCACTGCCTGGCGATTGCCAACAGTCGGAGCCTCGTGCTTCCAGCGCGAGGTGTTCGGCGGCCAGCAATCTCTCGTTACTTCCGCCTGGACGAGGTTGTGACCGGTCTCTCGAAGCCGACGCAGAGAGCAGCGTTGGAGAGACTGCTCGAAAAGCAGCTCGTCCACGTTCGCAAGTCGGCTGGCCGGTGGATTTGTGTCCTGGACCCTGACCTGGATGTCCGTCCCACGAAGAACCGGCGGAAGCGGCCGGCGGTGGAGTGACTACCACGGCTGTTTGCCGCCGGGCGTCTCCGGGTGATAAACATCGTGGACGGGCATACCCGCCCGGGAGCCGACCTGGCGAGGTGTGAACGATGGTTGATATTAATGATGATGCGAAGCTCGACACTTCCCAGATCGACGACCGGCGCGGGATGCGCGGCGGCGGGAAGATGGCCATCGGCGGCGGCGCCGGCATTGTCGGCATCATCATCACGCTGGTCGTAGCGTTCCTTGGGTCCCAGGGCGGCGGCAGCTCGTCCGGGCTGTCCCAGATCCTCGAGGGCCTCCAGAACCAGACGACCGGCGGCGAAATCCCCTCCAATAGCACCCTTGCGACCGACTGCAAGACAGGCGCCGACGCCGAACAGCGCGACGACTGCCGCATGGTTGCCTACGTCAACAGCATCCAGGCGTTCTGGACCGATGAGTACGCTCGCCGCGGCGACACTTACACGCCGTCGAAGACCACGTTCTTCTCCGGTTCGGTGAGTACGGCCTGCGGGCAGGCCTCGAAAGAGGTCGGGCCGTTCTACTGCCCCGGCGACAAGAAGGTCTACATCGATCTCGGGTTCTTCGATGACCTTCGGACGAAGCTGGGTGCACAGGGTGGGCCGTTCGCGCAGGCGTATGTCCTCGCACACGAGTACGGTCATCACGTCCAGGACCTCGAGGGCATCCTCGGTAAGATCGGGAATGACCGCGAAGGCCCGACGAGCAAGGCGGTGCGCAGCGAACTCCAGGCGGACTGCCTCGCTGGAGTCTGGGCGGCGAATGCCACCAAGACCGGTATCATCGCTGCACTGACGGACGCTGACATCGCCGACGGCCTCGATGCCGCCGCGGCGGTGGGCGACGACCGCATTCAGAAGGAGTTTCAGGGCAAGGTCACGCCCGAATCCTGGACCCACGGCAGTTCGGCCCAGCGGCAGAAATGGTTTACCACGGGCTACCAGACCGGCGACATGGACAGTTGCGACACCTTTAGCGGTGGGATTTAAGTGATGCGTGGTTTGCTGCGATGGTTCGTGGGCGGCGCTTTGGCGGCGCTGCCTGGCGCCCTGCTCATGGCGGGTTCGCTCCTGCCTGGTTCGCCGGTCGCGAAGGCTGACGACGGGAGCGGCCCGGTGACCTTCCAGGTTGAAGACCTCGACGGCAGCCAGTTCGTCTACGCCGTCTTCCACGCGCTCGACCGCGACGGTTTCTGCCAGCCGCCGGACGGCGCGGTGAGTCTGCACCCGGTGCTGAACCTCCCGGTCGATTTCGTCATCGAATCCGGCGACGGCGTGATCATCGAGACGAGCAGCAGCACCGGGGCCTATGGCCGGTCAGCCGAAGGTGTCCCCACGTTCTCGACCGCGAACAACGCCACTGCCGGGAGTCCTGTGCGGGCATTTCCACCGCTGGTCGACGGCGTGACCGACGAATGCCAGGCGTGGGTGCGCATCTCGCAGAGTATCCCCGGTCCGCTGAGGGTGCTGGTTACCACCACCGGCGATGACGGCAACCCGATCACGTTCCTCGCCGACCTTGCGCGGCCAACTGGCACGCAACTCTCCCTCGCGTTTCGCTGGAGCCTGGTGACATGGACCGGCACCGATGCCGCTACGCCTGCGACAGCACTCAAGGGCAGCGGTGGCGCGGGCGACATAACTTCACAGGTGTCCGCCGTCTACGGGTGGGACGCCGCAGCTCAACGCTGGCTCGCCTACTTCCCGTCCGGCGCCGGCGTACCGGGCGCGAACGACCTCGCGGCATTGCAGGCCGGCTCTGCCTACTGGATAGCCATCACTGTGCCCACCGGGCTGACCTGGACCATCAACTGATCGTCTGACGGCAACTCTTCGCGCCCGGCGAGCGGCCCGGCGGGTACTATGCCCGCTACTTCGGGGAAATTTTCTGAAGGCTGTCGATCTGGCGCCGGCTCGTTCGACGTAGTTGTGAGGCGCCGTTGAGACACGCGGCGCGAAGAAGCACAGGAGTCACTGAAATGCGTGTCATGGTCATGATCAAGGCAACCGCCCAGTCAGAGGCAGGCGAAATGCCGACGGACGACATCTTCGTCCGCATGGGCAACTTCAACGAAGAACTCGTGAACGCCGGCCTGATGATGGCCGGTGAAGGACTGAAGGAGTCGGCGAAGGGACGGCGCCTGCAAATAGACGGCACGAAGGCGACCGTCATCGACGGCCCGTTCGCGGAAACGAAGGAACTCGTCGCCGGGTTCTGGATCTGGCAGGTGGGTTCGATGGAAGAGGCCGTGAACTGGGCCCGGCGTTGCCCAACGTCGGCGGGGCAGATCACGAACCTCGAGATCCGCGAAATCTACGAGACGGAAGACTTTGGGGACGCCGTGCCTCAGGAAGTGATCGACCAGGAAACCCGGCTCCGTAAGCTCGTCGAAGAGCGCGCCTGACGGCCTCGGAGGACGCATGCGCTTCATGCTTCTCAAGATGTCACCACGGACCGGGCCATCGGATCTCCATGAGGAGGCGCAGTTCGTCAGGAGTCTCCATGCTGCCGGCGTGTTGCTTAGCGCCGATCTGCTCGAACCGCCCACTATAGGTGCGCGGGTAGAGTGGCCGTCGGGGATGCCACAGGTTCATCCCCGCTGGCCCCGCGAAATGCAGCGGGAAATCGTTCGCTATTGGGTGATCGACGCGAAGTCCCTCGCCGAGGCTGTTGAGTGGGCCAAACGATGCCCGTGCACCGAAACCGAAGCCATCGAGGTGCGCCAGATACTGGAACCGGGCGCCCATCGACCGCTTCGGAAACCGATGGCGAGACACTGATGGCCGGCCGGGACACCGCGCGAGCGGAGGCGATCGGCGCTGTCGAGGCTGTATGGCGGATTGAGTCGGCCCGGGTCATCGCCGGGCTGGCTCGCATCGTCAACGACGTCGGTCTTGCCGAAGACCTCGCCCAGGACGCCCTGGTTGCCGCCCTCGAACAGTGGCCGGCGCAGGGGATCCCTCGAAGACCCGGCGCCTGGTTGATGGCTATCGGTAAGAATCGCGCTATCGACCGCATCCGGCGCGACCAACTGCTGACCAAGAAGCAGGAAGAGATTGGCCGCGACCTCCAGCCCCGCCAGTTCGCCCCGGATGATGAGATGGATGCTGCTCTCGATGAAGACTTCGGTGACGACATCCTGCGTTTGATGTTCGTGGCGTGCCATCCGGTACTTTCCCGCGAAGCCCGAGTTGCCCTGACGCTGCGGCTGCTCGGTGGCCTTTCTACAGGTGAGATCGCGCGCGCGTTCCTCAGTTCGGAGGCGACCGTGGCGCAACGCATCGTCCGCGCGAAGCGGACACTCGCCGAGGCGAAAGTCCCGTTCGAATTGCCATCCCGCGAGGACATTCCTTCGCGGCTCGCATCGGTCCTGGAAGTTCTCTACCTCGTCTTCAATGAGGGGTATGCCGCGACCGCCGGTGACGACTGGATCCGGCCGGAACTCTGCAACGAGGCGCTCCGCCTTGGGCGGACGCTGGCGGCGCTGACGCCGGACGAACCCGAGGTGCACGGTCTCGTAGCCTTGATGGCGATCCAGGCATCCCGGCTTGCCGCCCGTACGGACCCTTCGGGCGAACCGGTGCTGCTCCTGGACCAGGACCGGTCACGCTGGGACCACACGTTAATCCAGCACGGCCTGGCTGCGCTTGACCGTGCAGAAGCCGCTGGCCACGCATTCGGTCCGTACGCACTCCAGGCGGCCATCGCTGCCTGCCATGCCCGGGCTCGCCGGGCAGACGAGACCGATTGGGTACGAATCGTGGCGCTTTACGACGCGCTGGCGCAGGTGATGCCGTCGCCAATTGTGGAATTGAACCGGGCCGTGGCCGTGTCTATGGCGTTTGGCCCTGCTGAAGGCCTTGACGCCGTTGAAGCCCTCTCTGCCGAACCCGCGCTGCAGGCGTATCACCTGCTCCCGGCCGTGCGGGGCGACCTGCTGCTCAAGCTCGGGCGACGCGACGAAGCGCGGAACGAGTTCCTGCGTGCAGCGTCACTCGCAGGAAACGCCCGCGAACGGGCATTCCTGGAGGCACGGGCTGCCGAATCGGTCTGACGGAGAAGCCCCCATCCTGCCGGGTTTGGTCAGGAAAGGCTGGCGAGGAGCTCGTCGAGGCGGCTGTAGCCGTCCAGTACCCCCTCCGACATCCCCGAGGCAACCATTCCGTCGCGGTCTTCGACAGACTGGAAAACCGAGTGACTCACCACGCGGCTGCGGTTGTTGGGCAGCGCTTCGAACAGCGCCGTTTCGAGGAGGACGTGGCCGGATTCCGGCAGGCCCTCGAATTCGAACGTCTGGATGATCCGTTCGTTCGGCGTGACATCGTGGAACACGCCATGGAAGCCGTAACGTCCGCCAGACGGGTCGACGGACACGTATCGCCAACTCCCACCGGGCCGGACATCGTACACATCGACTTCGGCGGTCAATTCCCTTGGCCCGAGCCACTGGAATACCAGGTCCGGGTCGGTGTAGGCGCGCCAGAGCAGCGTGACCGGCGCGTCGAACTCCCGGCTGATGAACAGTTCCTGCTTGCCGGGATCAATCGTGAAGGTGGTTTCGTTTGTTGTCGTTGCAGTCATGGTTTTCTCCTTAAGCGTTCGACACGATTTCGTGGCTCGGTTGGCGGCCGGGAGGGTCCGGGGTCAGGCTGTTCGCCCCCAGTCGGCGAAGGGCTCACGGGGATGTTCCGTGCGCAGCCACGCTGCGTGCGCGACGAGCCCGGCGGCCAAGGGCGCCACAGGTACGTCGGTGAAGGGTTCGGGCCGGACGGCTGCCAGCGGTCGGGGCCGGCAGCTAGGTTGCTGCACCGGCGCCGCTGTGGTCATCGCAGCACCGCCATCATGTCGACGAGATACTCGTCGAGGCAGTCCATGGTCTGACCGATGCCGTCGACGACGCCCATCCCCAGAACGGTCTGGAGGTCTTCCTCGCTGGGGAATGTGCTCGTGCTGCGAAGGAGCGTGGCGCCGCCTTCGTCAACAAAGTCGAGGGTAATGAGCATTTCCGGCGGAAACGAGTTCGCAGCTTCGTCGGAGAACGCGTCCAGGTAGACGATTCGCTCCGGAGCGGCGATGTCCTGGTAGACGGCCTTGCCCCACGACTCCATCCCATCGCCCTTCATGCAGTAGTGCCAGACGCCCCCGGGACGGAAATCGACGGTGCAGGGGTCAGTGGTCCAGCCTTTCGGACCCCACCACTGCTTGAGGTGCTCGGCTTCGGAGTAGGCCATCCACACAAGCTCCCGCGGGGCGTCGAAGCGCCGGGTGAACTCAAGGGCCTTCCCCTCAGCCCTGATGATCTGAACCTGATGCGGCATTTCGTTGATTCTCCTTCTCCTGAAGCTCCCGGAGGTAGGTATCCAGCCGTTCGAACCGCTCCTCCCAGAAACGCCGGTACTCGCTCGTCCAGTCGGCGACGGCGCGCAGCGGGGCTGCTTCGAGGTGGCAGGGCCGCCACTGGCCTTCGCGCGATTTGCCGACGAGTCCGGCGCGCTCGAGCCCCTTCAGGTGTTTCGAGACAGCGGGCAGGCTCATGTCGAACGGTTCGGCCAGCTCCGTCACTGTCGCTTCGCCGTGGGTCAGCTTCGCAAGGATGGCCCGCCGCGTTGGGTCGGCGAGTGCTGCGAAGGTCACGCTGAGCGCGTCAGTGGCCGGGCTGATGAGAGGGATACTTAACTCCTTGGTTTATCAGACAGTGGGAAAGTATACCTTCACCAGGAGCCTGTCAATTGGCTGTCGAAAAGTTCACAGAAGCGTCAGTAGGAGTTGACCGGGCGGCAGTCGTTCGGTGGCCGGAACCGTCACACGGGGTACGGGAAATCTGGCGAGGAAACGAAAAGCCCGCCGATTGGCGGGCCTGTTTTTCGCTGGAGCGGAAGACGAGGGTCGAACTCGCGACCTCCTCCTTGGCAAGGAGGCGCTCTGCCACTGAGCTACTTCCGCGTTCCGGTCAGTATACCATCGGCATGGGTTGGAGAAAGCGCAGAATGGCGCTCAGTCTCCGAGGAGGGTCGAGTAGCCCAGGCCGATGACTTCCTCGACGTAGTTCGAGCGCCAGCCCGGGTCCGGGATGCCAACGGCATGCTCGCGGAACCAGCGGTGGAGTTGCAGGTACTCCTCCTCCAGGCGCATCCGCCAGGAGTCCTCTTCTTTAAAGAGTTCCGGGTCGACTTCGTCGAGGCCTTTAGCCATGTCGTCGTAGTCGACCTCGATCTCTTCTTTCCAGTAGGTCGCGAGGTAGTCGACGCTGTCTTCGAGGTTGCGGCGGCACTCTTCGAGCAGGATGCCCATCATGCCGGCCTCATCCATCAGTTCGCCGTTGACCCGATGGATGCGAGCGCACGGTTCGCAGACGACGACCAGCTTGCGCGCGTCGCAATCCGACTTATCCGTGCAGTCCTTACAGCGGGTGGCGAACTCAGCCGCCGAGGCTTCGCGGGTATAGCCGACGATCATCTGGTCGCCCATCGCGCCACAGGCCTGGCAGGTCATCTTCTCCGCCAGGATCTCGTTGATCGCTTTGTCCCAGTCGAGCTGCATGGTGTCCCTCCACTGCCAGCGAAACCGCTCCGGAGAGGAGCGGCTTCACATCTCCAGAGTATACCAGCCCGTTTGGCCCGGCATTTCCTCAATTCCCACGGTGAGCCGGGTCAAATGCGTCGCACCCTGCGCCCGAAGCGAGGCGAGGAGTTGCCCCGCGAACCATTCCGAGATGCACTCCGCGGTGGTGTTCTCGATCGGAAGCGGAAAGACATCGCTCCTCGGGAATACATAACGCTTGTCGCGAAAGGCAACTTCCCACTCCTCGCCGATCGCGGCGATATGAAGGTGCTTGCTCTTGCTCTGGAGGAGGAAGTGGTGGTCAAGGGCGTCGCAGATTTCCCGCGCGGCGCGCTTCACAGCACCGAAGTCCCAGACCCAGCCGTCTTCGGTGAGTTCACCTTCCAATTCGACGAAGACGTCGTAGTTGTGGCCATGGAGCGGTTCGCACTTCCCGGCGAAGGTGGCCATGTGCGAGGCGGCGAAACGGAGCCGGTTGCGTTCGACGGTGACTTTTCGAGTGGCAGGCATCTGCGGATGGTAGCCGACGCGGGCCGGTAGGCAGTAGCGTTGTCCGAACCCGTGCGTTTCGTCACAATTGCCGATGGCGGCGTGGCGCCGGAGAGGGCTGCATGGCGATCATTTACGTTGGTTCGGCACAACCCGGCGAAGGCAAGACCGGAGTCGCGGCGGCCATCGCCCGCGAGCTGGCTTACGCTGGCACGCCCACGCGCCTCGTCCGTCTGGCCGAGAGCGACAGCTCAGCCGCCGAAGACGCAGCCTGGTTCGCCTCTCTCGATTTCGTGCCCGGCTCCCCTGCCACTCCCGCGGAGTCCATCCCTGCCGCGGGAGACGGTGAAACGCTCGTCGTTGAGGGCCCACTAGGCAGTTTCCCTGGCGCCGATGCCCGGCTCGTTGTGGTCGCGCGCGGCAAGCTCCCTGCTTCGACCCCGGACGGGACTGCGGCAATTGTCGCGACGGGCGTAGACGGGCTGAGTGGGGCGGTCGAGCAAGAAGGCTCTCCGCTCAAGGTCAGCCTCGGCGAGGACCGCACGCTGGCAGGCTTCAGCGTTTCCGAAGTGCAGTCGGCCCTCAACGCCGAGACGCTTGTCCAGGGAGAAGGCGACCCTACATCCGATTACCTCGTGATCGCGCCGATCGGCTCCGACGCGGGCCAGCCGTACCTGCGCCGGTTCGATTCGAAGGCGGTGGTGGTCCGGTTCGACAAGACCGACCAGCACCTCGCGGCGATGCGGGCCGACCCGAATGTCCTCATCCTCACCGGTGGCCGGCGGCCATCGGAGTACCTTTTCGATGCGGCGCGCGCCAGTGGTGTCCCCGTGCTGCTGAGCCGGACCGACACGGAGAACACCGTGATCGCACTCGAGGGCATCTTCGATAAGACCCGTTTCCACGGAGACCGGAAGCTCGACCGCATGAGCGAGCTGCTCGGCGGCACGGGGCTGGTTCGCGCGCTCTCCTAGTGTACTGTAACCATATTGTCTAGTACGATAGTAGTATGGCACATGGGATACGGTTCGAGTTAGCGGGTGATGACCGGGCGCGGCTTGAGCGGCTGCGACGGAGACCCTCCACACCGCGCAAG
>JADYYG010000049.1 GCA_020853755.1 Dehalococcoidia bacterium
AAGATCGAGGTCATCGGGCCGTGCACGACGCGAACGTCGTACATGCCGCGGAGCAGGGTCATCGTCGTTGTATCGGTCTTCCATGTGGAACTCGAATCCTGCGCGCCGACGGTGCCGGGCTGGCCGTCATCGGCGTGGGCGTAGGAGTGCACGCTGGACATGCCGGGGAAGTTCACGGTGAGTTTGGCGAGTGGGACGTCGACCTGACAGGTCTCGCCCCGGCAGTCGACGCCATCGAAGACGGAGGTCATCGGGCCGTGCACGACGCGAACGTCGTACATGCCGCGGAGCAGGGTCATCGTTGTCGTATCGGTCTTCCATGTGGAACTCGAATCCTGCGCGCCGACGGCCCCGGGCTGGCCGTCATCAGCGTGGGCGTAGGAGTGCACGCTGGACATGCCGGGGAAGTTCACGGTGAGTTTCGCGAGCGGCACATCGACGGTGCAGTCTGCGGAGCAGTCGACATCATCGATGATGGTCGTCATCGGCCCGTGGACGATGCGAAGGTCGTACTTCCCTTTCGCGGCCGTAAACGTGGTCGAATCGGTCTTCCAGGTGCTCGAAGCCTTCTGCGTGCCGCCTGCAACCCTGGCCACGCCGTCCGAAGTGTGGAGATAGACGTGTGCGCTGGAGAGGCCGGGGAAATTGACCGTCACAGTGACTGTCGCGGATGCAGCCGTCGCCGTTGCTGCCGGAGACGGGGTCACCGTCGGGGTCGCCGTTGGCGTGGCTGTCGGTTCCACGCCGTCCCAAACGTACGCAATGCAGTATGCCTGGCCCCCGGCCGGGATAGCCTGGTTGTTCCAGCCCGCCCCATCGGCATTGTCGCTGTTGTACCCGTCGGTCAGGCACTGGAGGTCCAGGAAGGGCATGGCCGCGCGGGTTGTAATCGTCGTGGGGTAGTTCGAAACCGAGATGCGCCGCGTCTGGGCGACGCCGCCGGGGACGTACGTGGTCGTTCCCGACGGAATGATGGTGGCCGCGCCCGCTGAGGACGTCGTCGGCGAAAGCGTTGCTGCGTCGGTGAGCGCCTCGTCGAGGAAGATCGAGTTCGCGGTCGAGCCTGCCAGCAGGAAGAAGCCGAGACCCGAGGACGGTGTGCAACCGTACGCCGCGATGTCGGCGGGGACCGCGGGAGAACCGTTTTCGCCGGAGTTCGGGTCCTGGCCGGCCGCCACCCGCTGGTACATCGAACTCGAAGCGGGGCAGGTTGCGGCGAGGAAGGTCAGCTTCCCCGGCGGGTCAGCGGCGGCGGCCGGTGCCGCGCCTGTGCCGAACCACACCGCTGCCGCGGCGAACACGCTGAGTAAGAGTGCGAATGTCCGGGTCATGCCGCCCTCCACGCCCCAACGCGCACCGAGCTCGTGGGGTTCTCCCAGAGGGTGACGCTTACCAGTTCCGGCCCGCCCGGCATTTCTTCGCCCAGGGCCTTCACAAGGTTGCGATAGATAACCGTCGCCAGGTTCTCGCCGGTCGGCTGGACCATGTCGAAAGGGGCGATTTCATTGATGAACTGGTTTACGTAGCGGCGTGCTTCCGCGTTCAGGATGTCCGAGACCTCGCGGAAGCCGCAGATCATCCCGTTCTCATCGACGCTGCTCGTGACGAACGTCGCCTGGATGCGGAAGGAGTGGGTGTGGCGCGCGCCGCTAGGCCGGATCGCGTGGGACGCCCCGAAGAACGAGTCCATCGCCAGTTCGTACGCCATCCCGCTCGCCATCGAACGCTGCAGGGTCGCAGAATCGCGAACGTGCCCGTCGAGCTTCTGCAGGTGGATGGGCTCGGTGTGTCCGTCGTCGGTGCGCTTCGGCGGGAAGCGGTCCAGCAGTTCCATGCCGGCTCTCCTCGTGGTCTCAGTGTTTCACCGCAAGTAACGGCAACAATCCGGAGGCGGTTGAGTGGACAACTGGTGCCAGGCGCGACGATCTGGTGACACGCTGTGCACGGGTGACCAGTGTGCCGATAGCAGAGACAGAACCTACCGGGGGTGTGCCATGACGGCGGACCGAGATTCCTGGCAGAGCGGATTCGATGCAGCTATCGACGAGGCGATCCAGATGGTGGACGCGATGCGCGCCCCCGGCGTCGCCAACCTCGCCGCGCCCATCCTCCTCCGCATCCGCGCGGAACTCATCGCGCTCCGCGAACGGCAGGCCATCGACGCCCGCGCTGCGTAGCCGCGAAGGTCAGGCGGGTTCGAAGAACAGCAACGTTGTTTCTGTGGTGACCGCGCTGAACACCGCTCGCACCGGCATGCCAATCCGCACCGCGTCGGGCGGGCAGTTCACGATGTTCGTCGTGATGCGCGCGCCCTCCTCGATCTCGACGATCGCAATGACGTAGTCGCCCGCGTCCGCCCACTGGGGCGCCGTGGGCCTTCGGGCGACGGTGAACGAATAGACCGTCCCGCGGCCACTGCACTCGCGCCAGGTCAGCGCGTCGTTTGGGCCGTAGGGCGAAACCGAGCGCGGGTAGTAGATCGCGCGCTGGCCCTTCGCCGACCACTGGAGGACGAGCTTGCCCTCGTGCAGGCCGTCCCAGAATGGCTGCGTGACCGGCCCCGGCGCGGGCAAAGGGCGGTTGTAGACGGTCTGTTCCTGGGTCACGCGTCCCTCCCGAAAATCAACGAGACCTGTTCGCTCATGATCCCGCCGTTGCCGTTCACGAAGGCGAAGTCTGCGTTCTTCACCTGGCGTTCGCCGCAGCGGCCCATGAGCTGGCGCGCCGCCTCGGTGACGTGTGACATGCCTCCCGCGATGCCTGCCTGGCCGAACGAGAGTTGCCCGCCGTGCGGGTTCAGCGGGAAGTCGCCGTCGAACTGCAGGTTGTGCTCGTCGACGAACGCGCCACCGGCGCCCTTCGGCGCGAAGCCCGCATCTTCGAGCGACACCAGCACGGTGATCGTGTAGCAGTCGTAGATGCTGGCGATGTCGATGTCCTCGCGCCGCACGCCGGCCATCGCGAACGCGGCGTCCGCAGCGGCTTTGATGGGGCTTCGAACCAGGTCTGGCGCGTAGGTGATGCTGCGGTGCGTGGTGTGTTCGCCGGCCCCGAGGATGTACACGGGTGGCTGCGGAAGCTTCCGGGCCGTCTCGGCGCTGGTCACCACCACGGCCGCCGCGCCTGCCACTGGCATCACGATTTCCAGCAGGTGCAGCGGATCCACGACAACCGGCGAGTTCAGCACGTCGTCGATGGTGATCGGCTGGCCGTAGAACATCGCATCCGGGTTGTGGCAGGCGTTGTAGCGCTGGGCCACGGCGATCCTGGCGAGCTGCTCCGGCTTCAGCGCGAACTCGTGCATGTACCGCTGCGCGATGAGCGCGTACCCGAAGTTCGCGCCAATCGCGCCGTACGGCTCCTCGAACTCCGAGTACGGCGTGCGGTCGCTCCGCCTCCCGGCCCAGCCGGTGTTCGCTGACCGCCTTGGGCCGCTGTTGCTGCGCTGTTCGCGCCGGGCGGCGGTCACGCAGAGCACCCGGTCGCAGAGACCTGCGGAGATCGCCATCGCCGCCCGCAACACCATGGCAGCGCCCGTTGCGCCACCGTGGTCCACCACTTCGGCGAACTTCGCGTCGATGCCGAGGTACTCCACCATCGTTGCGGGTGCGAACATCGGCGCTTCGGCGAACGCTTCGGTCACGAGGCCGTCGATGTCCCGCAACTCCAGCCCGGCGTCGGCCACGGCCTGCATTCCGACCTCTGCGAGCATGCCGAGTGTCGTCGCGCCCTGCGTGTAGCGGCTCGGCTTGAACTCCGCGACGCCAACGATGGCCGCCTTCCCCTTGAGTGACACCCGCGGCCTCCTGCTCCGGCGCCCGGGCCGGCTTCAGCGGGAGTAGTATAGGCGGCGTAAATCTTCCTGAGGTCCTTGCGGCAAATGGCACTCTCAAACGAACTCACTCGGGCGCTCGGCATCGAGCACCCCATCATCTCGGCCGGTATGGGCGGCGAAGCCGGCCCCGCCCTGGCTGCCGCGGTTTCGAACGCGGGCGCACTGGGCACCATGGGCACCATCGGCCTCCCGCCCGCGAAAGTCCGCGAGAGCATCGCGGCCTGCCGCGACCTGACCTCGCGGCCCTGGGGCGTCAATGTCATCACCTTCGACTGGGCGCCCTTCGCCTCCGAGATCGTCACCGCCGCCATCGAGGAGCGCGTGCCTGTCATCACGCTCTCGTTTGGAGACCCGGTTCCTGCGCTCCGCCGCTGCCAGGACGCCGGTATCCCCACGCTCGTCCAGGTCCAGGACTTCCCGACGGCGAAGGCCGTGCTCGCCGCCCGCCCGACAGCCATCGTCGTGCAGGGCAGCGAAGCCGGCGGCCATACTGGTCAGCGCAGCACGTTGAGCTTCGCCGCCCAGGTTCTCGATGCCGCGGACGGCGTCCCGGTCATCGTCGCCGGGGGTGTCGGCAACGGCCGTGGCCTCGCGGCTGCCCTCGCCATGGGCGCCGCCGGCGTGGTCATGGGCACGCGCTTCAAGGCCAGTGACGAGGCCACGGGGTCGGCCGCCCTCAAGGCGGGCATCGCTGCCAGCGACGGGGAGAACACGCTCCAGGGCGATGTGTTCGATGCGCCCTATCCCATCAACTGGCCTGCGGGCATCGTCGGCCGCGCCCTCCGCAGTTCCTTCTCCGAAGAGTGGACCGGGCGCGAGACCGAACTGAAGGCCCGTGCCGCGGCCATGCCGCCGTTCGGCCTCGTCATGGAACTGAACAGCAACCCGGAGACCCAGATTAACTGGGCCGGCGAGTCGGCCGGCGTGGTGAACGATGTCCTTCCGGCCGCCGAGATCGTGCGGCGCACGGTCGTGGAAGCCGAGGCGCTGATCGCCCGCCTGACCGCCGTCCACGCCTGACCCGCCCACTGCCGGGTACGGACTGACCTTAAAGTTGACCCTCCGGGCCATAGCCGCCGTGACGCGTGTCCCGTACTCTCTGGCCAATGGCGAGCGTGCAGGAACATCTGCGGCGCTGGGTCGAAGCCGGCCTGCTGACGGCAGACGATGCTGACCGTCTCGAAGCGTGGGAGGCCGCGCAGGTTTCGAGTCCGCGCACCGAGAGCCGTCCCGGGGCCATGGAGGCCTTGCTCTACCTCGGGGTCGTCATCCTTGGCGCGGGCGTCTGGGCGTTGCTTGCCCAGGGCTGGTCCGAACTCGAAGCCTGGGCACGGGTTCTCTCGGTAGCCGTTCCCTTGGGCCTCATGCTCGCCGCCGGCGCCGCCCTCCGCCTCAGCGATGACCCGCAGTACCGGCGCGGCAGCCAGGCCGCCTGGTTCGTGGCCGTGCCGCTGTTTACCGGCCTCCTGGGGGTCATCTTCGAAGAGTACGGGCCCGGTATCGATGACCGTGGCGACCTGATGATGGTCATTGCCGCTGCGACTCTCCTCCTCGCCTGCGTTCTCTGGCTGCTGAACCCCGGCCATGCCCAGGTCCTCGCGCTCGCCCTTTCGGCAGGATTCCTCGGCGAGACCATGGGCGCATCCCCCGACGAGTACTCCCGCCGCGTCTCCGGCGTTGCGCTCCTCGTTGCAGGCATCGCCGGCGCCACGCTCGCCGACGCCGAATGGCTCACACCGCGACGCTCGGCGCGAGCGTTCTTTGCTGTGCTGCTCATCCTCGGGCCGTTTCAGGCAGGCGTCGGCGGGACTACTGGCTTCGAACTTCTGGCCGGTGCGGCCGCCGCCGCCGTCGTCGCATTCGGTGTCTGGCGTGAGGACTTCGCGCTCGTGATGGTCGGCGTTGCCGGGGCGTTCATCGTCCTCATCACCTTCATCTTCGAACACTTCGCTTCCGACCTCGGCGCGCCGCTCGCGCTCATGCTTAGCGGCGGCGTGGTCATCGCGGGCGTCATAGCGCTGGCAGCGCTCCGTGGCCGGCTCCGCTCGGTGGCAGGCTGACGATGCGCACGCGGCTGTATGCAGCTGGTATTCTCGGCGGCCTCACGGTTCTCGCCGTCGCCGTGTTCGTGGTCTTCCAGTTTGGCCGTAAGGATCCGTCGCCCCCGTCCCTGCAGGACCACCCGAACCCGGCCATCCCGGGCGAAATCCTCTACCTCGATCGCACCTATTGCTTCGTCCAGGCGGCCGCTTCCGGGGCTTCAAGGACGGTTCGCGCGTGCGTGCCCGGACCTGATTCTGGCATGGGGATCTACTGGCTGGCCGATGACACGGCCGCCGTGGTTCGCTACGACTCCCGCGGCCCCGTCCTCTGGGAAGTGGACCTCGCGACGGGCCAGCAACGGGACACCGGCAAAGTCCTGACCGCAGCCGATGGAAAGCCGTCGCCAATCGGACCGGGGGCCATCAAGCCGTCGCCCGACGGTGCGCACGCCACCACGGATAACGACGGCGGAGTGTTCCTCATCGAAAACGGCGTACGCACGAAAATTGCATCGTTCGACGTGCCGCGGTACCACCAGCCTGTTGTCATCGGCTGGTCACCGGACGGGAAGTGGATCCTGCTGACCTACATGTCTCCGCGCGGTGACCGGATGGAGCTCTGGGTGGTAAGCCGTGACGGGCAGACGAAGGGCACGCTCGCCACAGACCTCGCACCGGTCTCGGGCGCCGCCTGGCGGATGGACGGCCTGCCCACGCAACCCGCGGTGCCCTGAGTTACCAGCGCTGCCCGCGGGGCGCCGCCTTGTCCGGCGCCTGCCGCGTCATGTGCGTGGCCGAAGCCCCCGCGCGCCACGGCCAGGATGTGCTGTCAGGCTCGAAGTCGCCCGGCCTTCCGGAAACGATGGCGGCCGCAAGGTCGAGCGCCCGTCGCGCCCCTGCGGGATCGTGGACCCGGAAGATGCGGAACCCCTGCGCATACGCCAGCGCGCTCGCCATATGCGTCTCGAGGTCGCGTTCCGCCGGCGGCTGGCCGGTGATGCTGCCGATGAAGTTCTTCCGCGAATGGGCGAGCAACATCGGCTGGCCGAAGGTCTGCAATTCGCCGCCGCGCCGGAGGAGCTGGATGTCCTCGTCGTGGCTCTTCCCGAAAGCGATGCCCGGGTCGATGGCGATGGCCTCGCGCGGCAGGCCCAGGTTTTCGAGTTCGCCGAGCCGCGCCTCCATCCACGCCACGGTCTCTTCGACCACATCGGCATACCGCGGCGGCTCGTCGGGACGGCGCTTCGGCGGCGAGTAGCTGTAGTTCAGGACGTATCCCGCGCCAGCCCGCGCCGCCGCCTCGGCGGCGCCCCTGCCAATCGTCAGCCCGCTGATGTCGTTGACCAGCGCCGCGCCCGCTGCCAGTACGGCCTCAGCCACAAGCGGCTTGTAGGTATCGGTCGACACGAGATGCCCTTCGCGTACGAGCGCTGCGACCGCATGCCCGGCCAGCTCCGCTTCCTCGCCGGCATCGAGCACCGGCCGGTCGGCCCGGGCGCTCTCCGCGCCGGCATCGATGATGTCCGCTCCGGCGGCCCGCACATCCTCCGCCCGTGCGAGTGCCGCGTCGATGCTCGTGCCGACGCCATCGCCGGAGAACGAGTCATCGGTCAGGTTCAGGATGCCCATGATCAGCGGACGGTCGAGTGCCACCGCTCGCCCGCGAAGCCGCCATGCGGTGACCGGGTCCAGGTACCGTTCGAGCCGCCCGGCGAGCCCTGGCGCGAGGTCGCGCAATGGTGGGAGCAGTGCGCGCAGTTGGTCGTGCGAAGCGACGATGCGGGACCTGCCGTCGTCCAACAGGTCGATGCCGAGACCAATGGCGCTCGTCGCCACCTGGAGGGCTTCGCGGTCACCGGCGAACCACGCGATGGCCGGCGCGACCCCGCTCGCAGACTGCTGGTACGCCGGCGGCACGATCCGCAGGGTTGCCGTCACCGCGCCGTCCCGGCAGCGAGCGCGTCCACGATGCGCCGGGCCTGCCAGAGGTGTTCGAGGTCGTGCTGGTACAGTTCGCGCACGATCTCGAGGACGGTCATCTCCCCCCGGTAGGGGTGGATGCCCTTGCGCTGCCAGTCGCGCTCATCGATGTCCCAGAGCGAATACGCCGTCCGCCGCCGCAAGTAGTGGAACTCGTCCAGCAACTCTTCGTAGTCGTCTTCGATGAAGTCCTCGCGGAACGGCAGGTCATCGAGGTCCACGTGCCGGATCTCCGAGACGCGGGAGTTCAGGATCGTGTCAAGTTGCTTCTGGACGCCCTTTTCGACCTGGAGGACGTGGTAGGGAATGGCGAGCAGGCACCAGCCTTCGTCCGCGCCTGTCACTTCCCGTTGCAGTTCGCGATGGGGGATGCCGTAGAAGCTGTGCTGCAGTTCGCCGGCTGCTTCGCCCAGCGCTTTGAGCAGGAACGCAGGGTCACTCCCGGCCTGGCGCACGAATCGCATGCGGCGATTGTACGCCACCCGGCAACCGCGCCCGCGGCCCTGTTTACGTGATCTTCAGCGGCACGCCCTGCTTGCACTGGGCGCACTCGGCCGGGTCATACGACTTGATGTCGATCGAAATGCAGGCGAAGAACGGCACGCCGAAGCCGGTCTGCCCGGCCGTCCGGTCAACGAGCGCCGCGACCCCGACCACCTCCGCGCCGCGCGCCCGCACGGCATCGATGACGTGGCGGATGCTCCCGCCGGTCGTCATCACGTCGTCGACGATGAGGACCTTGTCGCCGGGCCCGATTTCGAAGCCGCGCTTGAACTCCCGCTCGTCCGAGCCCTCTTCCTTCCGCTCGGCGATGAGGCTGGCGAGGCCCAGTTGGCGCGCTGTTTCGTAGGAAAGGATCGCGCCGCCGGTCGTCGGCCCGACCACGAGGTTCGGCACGCCCCGGAAGTGATCCGCGATGAGCTTGCACATGCGCTCGGTGACGTCGGGCCACTGGAGGATGCGGAACTTCTCCACGTACACGTCGCCATGGCGGCCGCTGGCGTACTGGAAGTGCCCGCGGAGGATGGCCCCGCGTTCCTGGAGAACAGCTTCGAGAGAGTCAGTCATCGAGATTCGACTGTAGCCGTTCCGGCCCCTCCGCGACAGGAGCTGTGCTGGTTCACGACGTTAGTGACACTCCTGTGGATGGTGAGATGGTAAAGCGTTGGCGGAGGAACTCGGCGGGGGTGAGTTGGCCGAGAGCCTGGTGGGGGCGGATGTGGTTGTAGGTGTGTTCC
>JADYYG010000050.1 GCA_020853755.1 Dehalococcoidia bacterium
CTCACACCTCAAACCTCACACCTCAAACCTCAAACCGCTTGATCCACGCCACGATGTCGGCGGTCACCTCGTCGCGGTTCGTCTCGTTCAGCATCTCGTGGCGGCCGTCCTTGTAGTAGAGGGTGTCGATCTGCTTGACGCCCGCTTCGTTCCAGAGGCGCTGGAGCTCGTAGAGGCCGGCCATATCCCGGTTGATGGGGTCCTTCGTGCCGGCGACGAAGAGGCACGGCAGGTCGTAGCGGATGCGGGCGAGGCGGGCCGGGTCGGCCAGCCGTGACGCATCGGCGCGGCCGCTGCGCTGCGAGGTGCGCGTTTCGAACCCGCAATACGGGTCCGCGATGTACTTATCGACTTCCGCCGGGTCGCGGCTGAGCCACTCGTACGGGGTTCGCGCCGGTTCGAAAGCGGCGTTCGGTGTGAAGGGCGCCGGCGGCTCGCCCTCGCGGCGGCCCATCCACGCGCTCGAACCGGAGAGGATCAGCGCGGCGATCTCGTGCGAGGCCTCCGGCGCCAGTTGCTGAGCCGCGGCCGACCCCATGCTGTGCCCGAAGAGGACTGCCGGGAGGCCGGGGTGGGCCGCCTTCGCGAGACCGATGAACTGGCCAATATCGGCGACGAGCGCGTCCCAGCTGCCCTCGCCGAAGTCGCCGAGACCCTCCGGACCGGGGGATTCTCCGTGGCCGCGGTGGTCGAGCGACCACACGTCCCAGCCCGCGGCATTGAGGGCTCGTGCGAACCGCCCGTAGCGGAGCGAGTGTTCGGCGGCGCCGTGGGCGATGACGAAGACCGCTTTCGGCGCGGCGCATTCCCACGCGAACCCCTGGAGCGAGAAGCCATCGACGGCGCTCTGGAAGCGGAACGTCCGGTCGGCGGGGATGTAGTCGAGGTTCATGGCACTCCTTGCAGCGTTCGAACGGGGATCGGCGGCTGGAGTGTAGCGGAATCAGGATCCGAAGACTGTCTGACTCCACTCATCGAGCCGAGCCGGATCCAGCCGGGTGATCCCGGAAACGCCGTCGAACGCCCGGTCCGCAGAGATGATGTTGGTGATGTTGAGTCTTGCCATAACGGCGAGATGGATGCGATCCCTTGTTTGCAGGCTGCTATGGAGGTCGGCGGTGAGGCACCAGTAGACGTCCTCAGCCGTCATCGGCGCCACGTGGTCTCCAAGGAGGTCCCGGAGCTGGTAGATGATACCGGCGCCACGGGAGGGCAGACCTCGCCGGGCATACACGTGGAGGATTTCTTGCAGAACCTCAGCGCTGCTGTACACGGCGCCCGGGCGTCGCGCCGCCTCGACCAGGACCCTGCGGCACGGCTCCCTTAACGGGTGAGGCACCCCGGCTGCGAAGATGCTGATGTTCGCGTCGAGGAACGCCCGGTCAGGCAAGCGGGTCAGCGTCTCGCCAGCGTGCGTCAAATGCCTCGTTGAGGAGCCTCGTCGCCGGGTCGGGGTCGTCGGGGTCCCACCCCAGGTCGATGTTCATCGATCCGATCGCCCTCGCGGCCCTCAGTCGTTTCTCAAGAGCCGACCGCTCCGTGTTCGCTCCCTCGTCGATCTGTTCCCGCACCCATGCTGCAAACGTCAGACCTCGACATTGCAGTTGCTCTTCCAGCTTGCGTTCGTACTCGGGGTCGAGCCGCACCTCACGCCGGCTTCCTTTCCGTACAATCATGGCATCATTGTACGGAATTCGACCCTGGAGTTCACTTCTTCCCGTAGCGTCGCGAGGTCCGGAACGTTCAGGGGCTCTCGGGCGAACTCCGAGAGGATCCGGGAAACTTCTGCTGCCCGCTCGTAGTCTTCTGCGCGCTGAATTTGCTCTCGCACCCAGTCCGCGAACGTCACGCCCCGACGGCGCAGTTGTTCTTCCAGCTTGCTGTCCGATTCCGGGTCCAGCCGGACTTCGCGGCGTGTCGTCTTCCGGGCAATCATCGCCTCAAGTTTACGTCATGCGAGCCGCGGCGAGGGTCACTCCGCCCGCCACTCGCCCGATTTCCCGCCGCGCTTTTCGAGCAGCCGCACCGACTCGATCCGCATACCCTTTTCGACCGCTTTGCACATGTCGTAAACGGTGAGCGCGGCGACGGAGGCTGCGGTCAGCGCTTCCATTTCGACGCCCGTCTTGCCGGTCGTCTTCACGGTCGCGTGGATGACGAGCCCCGTCGCGCCTTCCGGGGCCAGGTCGACCGTGACGCCCGTTACTGGGAGCGGGTGGCAGAGGGGAATGAGTTCCGGCGTGCGCTTCGCGGCCATGATGCCGGCAATGCGGGCCGTCGCGATGACGTCGCCCTTCGGGATGCCGCCCTCCTGGATGAGGGCGAGGGTTTCGGGCTGCATGCGGACGATTGCCTCGGCAGTCGCCACCCGCGCCGTTTCGGCCTTCGCGGAGACATCGACCATGCGCGCCGCGCCCGACGCATCGAGGTGCGAGAGGCCGCCGGGGCCCGGCTCATCGGCCATGGTGCCGCCGCCACATGAAGGATTCGTACCCCCAGACGAGGGCGTACGCCATTGCCCCCACGGCGAGACCCCCGGGGACGCCTGCCCACGGCGAGAGCCATGTGTCGCTGACGATGATGCCGATGCCCGCCGCGGGCAGGAACGAAAGGAACGCCGATCGCCGCCGTTCGGTTTCGAAGCGCTGGCGCAGGGGATCGCGGCTCATGCCGCTCAGTATGGGCCCCGCAGGGTCAACGCGGCGAGTGGAAACGAACCTTTGCCGCGCGCGCTATGGCGAACGCCCGGATGCCCGTACGATTGCGAGCGATGAGCGTCCTCGCCCTGCTGCCGTTCCTCAGCATCAACATCGACATCAACCCCGTGATGGCCGATTTCGGGCCGTTCACGCTGACCTGGCACGGGCTGTTCACCGCTCTCGGCATCATCGGCGGCGTCTCGCTCTCGGTCTGGCTTGCGAAGAAGGACGGCATCCCGCCCGAAGTAGGCCAAGAGATCGCGCTCGTCGGCGTTCCCTGCGCAATTGTCGGCGCTCGCCTGTTCTACGTGTTCGAACACTGGGACCGCTTCGGCGATGAGCCCTTGAAGATCGTGACCGGGATCACCGAAGGCGGCATCACCCTCTACGGCGGCCTCCTCGGCGGCGTCCTCGGCGGGCTCATCTACGCGCTCTGGCACAAGTGGCCCATCGGCATCACGCTCGATGCCGCCGCGCCCGGGATGATCCTCGGCCAGGGCATTGGCCGTATCGGTGACCTTATCAACGGCGAACACCTGGCCGACAAGACCGGCCTCCCCTGGGGCGTGAAGTACCTCCACCCGGATAGCCCGCAGTTCCAGTACTGGCTGAACCACCCGGACCCGAACCACCCGCTCAAGCCGCTCGACACGTACGCGGTGCACCCGGTGGCTGGCGGGTACGAACTACTCGGCGACTTCGTCATCCTCGCCCTGCTGCTGCTGGTGATGCGCCGAATCGTGCGCGTGCCGGGCTGGGTGTTCTGCAGCTACGTAGCGATGTATGGCGTGCTGCGCTTCATCCTCTCGTACTTCCGCTTCGATGAGCAGACGATCGCGAACGTGCCCGTACCGCAGCTCGTGAGTGGCATCCTCCTCGGGATCGCGGTGCTCGCCGCGGGCATCCTCTACCGCAAGCCGGGCCCGCTGACGCCCGAGTACGCCGAACGCGTCTGGGGCGACCTCCCCCTGCCGGGCGAAGAGAAAGCCGACAGCGATGCGGCTGCGCCGGCCTGAGCAAAAGCAGGCGCCGCTCCCGGTCACGCTCTACACCAGGCAGGGCTGCGGCCTCTGCCTCCAGGCCACCGACGCCCTCCGGCGCATCTCCCGCCGCACCCCGCTGCTTGTGACCGAAGTCGACATCGACGGCGATGACGCCCTGCAGCGGCGCTACTTCATGGAGATACCGGTCATCGTCGTCGACGGCGAAGAGATAGCGCGCGCCCCGATCATCGAACCAGTGCTTGCTGAGATCCTCGCGGACCTCGCCGCCGCGAGGTGAACCGCGCGATGGGTTCAGCCCAACCGACGCGCCGGGGGTTACTTGCATTCATAACTGCATCGTTATACAGTTGCCTGCATGACTGACCTCGTCCCGCCCCAACTCCTCGAACAGGTCGCAGCCCGCTTCCGCGTCCTCGGCGATGCGCGGCGGCTCACCATCCTGCGCGAACTGCTCCAGTCCGGCGAACTGAGCGTCGGCGAGCTGGTGGCGCGGCTCGATACCACGCAGGCCAACATCAGCAAGCACCTTTCCGTCCTGCTCCAGGCGGGCATTGTCGCGCGGCGGGCTGTTGGCACCTCCGCCTATTACTCCGTCACCGACCCCTCGCTCGGCCCGCTCTGCGACACGGTGTGCAACCGCCTTCGTGACCAGGGCGCCGAACAGGCCCGCATCCTGAGCACCGCCTAGCGCCGAACCCTGCGCGCTGTTCCGGCGCTCCGCCCTTCCTGCTCAAAACATCGTTCGATAGTCATGGAGGAATAAATTGCCTCAGCCACCTCTCGCCCGTCTCGGCCTGTGGACGCACAGCCACCGCCTCGCCGTCATCGTCCTCTGGGTGGTCTTTGCCGCCGGCCTCGGTGTCTTCGCGCCGAAACTCGAACACGCGCTCTCCGGCGCCATGTGGGAAGTCGAAGGCAGCGACTCGCTCGCCGCACGCACCGTCATCGAGGAGCAGTTCGGCGGCATGTCCTCGCAGTCTGCCGCGGTCGTGCTCCACAGCGACACCCTTGCGCCCGATGACCCGGCCTTCCTCCAGCGCATCGAACAGGTGACCGCCGCCCTCAGGGCGGAACCAGCGTTCGGCCCCGCAGTGGTGCAGCCCGGTCCCGACGGACACACGGTGCTCGTCCAGGCCGGCGCACTGGTTGACCCGACGGAAGCGGTCCGCGCCGCCGAACGGCTGAACGGCCCGCTCGGCAACCTCGGCGACGAAGTGGTTTCGGTCTCGCTGACGGGCGCGCCCGCCTTTTGGGGCGACTTCAACGCGGTCAACAAGGACGGCATGATGAAGGCCGAACTCCTCACCTGGCCGGTGACCGCAGTCATCCTCGTCCTCGCCTTCGGGACGCTCGCGGCTGCCGGGCTGCCGCTCATCCTCGCCGGGGCCGGCCTCGTTTCGGCGATGGGCGTGCTCTACGGTATCACCCGCTTCACGGACCTCAGCATCTGGACACTGAACTTCGCGATGATGTTCTCGATCGCCCTCGGCATCGACTACGCGCTGTTCATCGTCAGCCGCTACCGGGGCGCGCTCCACGCGACGCCGGATGACCCCGGCCACGCCGTCGCCGTGACGATGGACACCGCCGGGAAGGCCGTGCTGTTCAGCGGCCTGACGGTGCTTATCAGCCTCTCCGCCGTGCTCCTGGTGCCCATCCCGGCCTTCCGGTCGATGGCTGCAGGGATGATGCTCGCGGTGGCGTTCGTGCTGCTGGCCGCGCTCACGCTGCTCCCGGCGGCTCTCGGCGGCTGGATCAACCGGCTCGCGCTCCCGTGGCATAGCATCGGCGAACACCGCAGCCCGAGCTGGGAGCGGTTCGCGGTCCGCATCCAGCCGCGCGCGCTGGTTCTCGCCATCGGCGTGACGGCCGGGCTGCTCCTGCTGGCGGCGCCGCTCCTCAACCTGAAGACCGGCATGCCCGGCATCAACGTCCTCCCGAAGGAGAAGCAGGCCCGCTCCGGGTACGAACAGCTCGCAGCGGCCTTCGGTCCCGGCGGTCCCGGGCCGATCCAGGTGGTTGCGCCCCGTGGCGAAGACGCCGATGCGCTGGCGAAGACGATCGCCGCCATCCCGGGCGTGGCGATGGTCTTCCCGCCGCAGCAGGGCGCGAACGGCGCGAGCCTCATTCAGGTCATCGCGACCACTGACCCTTCGAGCAGCGCCTCTTTCGACCTCATCGGCGAGCTGCGGGCGCAACTGCCGTCGACCACCCTCGTCGGCGGACCAGTGGCCGAGAACCACGACCTCGACCAGACGCTGCGGGACCGCGCCCCAATCGTGATCGGCGTCGTCCTGCTGCTCGGCTTCATCCTCCTGCTATTCGCGCTCCAGGCCGTGTTCATCGCCATCGCCGGGGTGATCTTCAACCTGCTCTCGGTCGGCGCGGCGTTCGGCGTCGGGGCGCTCGCGTTCCAGCACGGCTGGCTCGCCGGGCCGATGCAATTCGAGAGCCAGGGATACCTCACCTCGTGGGCGCCGCTCTTCTTCTTCGCGCTCGTGTTCGCCATCTCGATGGACTACACGGTCTTCCTGCTGGCCTCGGCCCGGGAGCACTTCGAACGCTCGCAGGACGGCGCCGAAGCGGTCCGCGGCGCTATCGCCCATACCGCCCGCCCGATCGTGGCGGCGGCCGCGGTGATGGTCGCCGTGTTCTACACCTTCGCCATCGCAGGCCCGCTCCCGATGAAGGAGATGGGAGTCATCCTCGGCACTGCCGTGCTCATCGACGCCCTGCTCGTGCGGCTCGTGCTCGTCCCTGCGGTGCTCTACCTCGCCGGCGAAAAGGCCTGGTGGCTGCCGCGCTGGGCTGACCGCCTGCTCCCCGACGTCCGCTTTGCCCACTAGCCTCGAAAGGAACCACACGATGAACGCACAACCCCTCGAAGGCTCGGCCTTCGCCCGCTTCATGGCTTCGGCTGCCGGTCGCGCCGTCCGCCTCGGATTCGGTCTCGCATTGCTCGCGGTTGGCCTGCTCGTCGGCGGCTGGCCGGGAATCGCGCTGGGCGCCGCAGCCCTGGTCCCGCTGACCGCCGGCGCGCTCAACCTCTGCCCAATCGCCCCCACATGGGGCGGCCATTTCCTCGGGTCGCGCTACTGCGCCGCCCGCCGCCCACGCCAGTAAGCCGCTCGACAGTCGCCCACGCACACCACAACCACGGAGGAATCCAATGCAACCCGTTCTCTGTTTCGAAGTCGAAGGCAACCTTGCGGCCGCTGAAGCCACGGTTCGCACCGCGCTCCAGGCCGAAGGCTTCGGCATCCTCACTGAAGTCGATGTCACGGCCACGCTGAAGGCGAAGCTCGGCCTCGACACCCGGCCGTACAAGATCCTCGGCGCCTGCAACCCGGCCATCGCTCACCGGGCGATGGAAGCGGACGCCCGTGTTGGCGCGTTCCTGCCGTGCGGGCTCGCGCTCTACGAAGAACCCGGCGGCAAGACGACGGTCTGCCTCCAGGACCCGGGCCTGATCGCGGGGATGTTCGACGCCGAAGGACTCGCCGAGGCTGCCACCAATGCGCGCGAACGGCTCACGGCCGCACTACAGCGCGCCGGTACGCCGCTCTAACGTCTCGTCAGCGTGGACCGTCTCTCTGGGCGAGGTAGCTCGCCCAGAGGGCGTCTCGCTTCCGGGCGCCGCGCGAATACCCCCACTGCGCGAACAGCAGCGGCCCGAAGAACTGGGCGAGGAAGTACCCGCCGATGAGCAGTTCGAGGAACGCGAGCGCCGGATTGCCAAGGATGCCCGGTCCCCAGATGACCATCCAGATGAAGATGGCCGAAGCGAGGATGAGCCCGGTGAAGGCGCCCGTGTGCACCCAGCGCGCCTCGGTCGAGGCCTTGGCCTTGTAGGCGCGCAGGACGTCCTGGGGGATGGCATCGACCGTTGGCCGGTCGGCGGTCTTCGCCTGGCAGTAGGGACAGGCCGTGTCATCGGCCCGGAGGCGGGCGTAGCAGAAGCCGCAGAAGCGCCCGGCGGCGGGCACGCGGTGGGCCAGCCGCTCCTCCATCTTCTCCTGCAGGCGGTCGAGGTAGGGGTAAGGCGATTCGTACCCGGCAGTGCCGTGCAGTTCCTGCTGGTCCGAAGCCGCGCTTTCTGCCATCGAATCCAGTGTACCGCCGCCGTCCTTTCGGGTTAGGCCCGCTGCTGGAGGATGTACCGGTCGAGGAACGAGAGCATGATCTCGGCGCTCAGGCGGCCGAGCTTCGGGTCGGCGTCGAAGGCGTGCGGCTGGTTCGCGAACATGTGCATCTCGACGGGCACACCCGCAGCGTGGAGCGCGTCGTACATCGAGGTCACCTCGTTGTTCGGCACCAGTTCGTCGGCGTTGCCATGCATCAGGAGCGTCGGCGGGAACGCTTGCGTCGCATACTCGAGCGGACTCGCGCTTTTCATCGTCTCCACTGGCGCGCCCTTGCCGAAAAGGGTTGGCATGCCGCCCCAGGCGCGCTTGTCGAGGCCCGTCGGCGGGTAGAAGGAGATGACGGCAGAGACCGCTGACGAAACGCCGGCGTTGCCCCCGGTTCCTTCGAATGCGGCAGGCGTGTCCGCGCCCGCCATGAGGGCGAGATGGCCGCCCGCCGAGTTGCCGGAAACCACCAGCCGGTCCGGGTCGACCCCGAGTTCGGCAGCGTTGGCCCGCACGTAGCGGATGGCGCAGTTCACGTCTTCGATCTGGGCGGGCCAGAGGGCCTCGCCGGTCAGGCGGTATTCGCTGGCGATGCAGGTATAGCCTCGCCGCCCGAGGAGCACGCCGTAGCCCTTGAGTTGCGAGCGGTCGCCGCTGGACCAGCCGCCCCCGTGGACGAGAACCACGCCGATGCCGTTCTTGATCGCTGGCGGCGGTTCGTAAATGTCGCAGCGGAGTTCGCGTCCGCCGCCAGTCCCGAAAACGACGCCGTCGCGTGTGGTCACCCTGTCCTGTACTGGTGCGGTCACCCTGGCAATCCCCCGGTTCGATAGTGGGAGGAAGTGTAGGGCAGGCAAGGTGTGAGGTGTGAGGTGTGGGGATAGCTGACCGCTGGAACCTGCCTTACGCTGGATGGCGCATGGCAATGTTGCAGGAACGGGCTGACCGCCAGCGCAGGATGCAGGCCCGGCCTCAGCGGCCCGCCTGGCCGACGCTCCGCCGGGCCATCGCCCTTCACCGGCCGCACCGCACGATGGTCACGGCGCTCATCGCGGTCATCATCTTCGCCTCAGTCGTGGGGCTCGGGCCGGCGTACATCACCCAGCGCATCATCGACCAGGCGATCCTGAAGAACGGCGGCAACGCCTCCGAGCTGAACATCCTCATCCTCGTCATGCTCGCCCTCATCATGCTGAACTCGGTGGCCGGCGTGGCCCAGGCCTATCTCAGCCAGAGCGTCGGGCAGAGCGTGATGTTCGACCTGCGGCGCTCGCTCTACCGGCACCTCACGGGCATGTCGCTGCGCTGGTTCACGTCCATGCGCACGGGCGAAGTGCTTTCGCGCGTGAACAACGACGTTGGCGCGGTGCAGAGCGTGGTCAGCGACACGCTGAGCGGGGTCGTCGGCAACGTCATCATCTGCGCGACAACGCTTGGCCTGATGTTCTACCTGGACTGGCGGCTTTCGCTGTTCTGCATCGCCTTCCTGCCGATCTTTGTCATCCCGGCGCGGCGAGTGGGGAACATGCAGCGCGAACTGGTGACCGAATCGCAAGAGGAACTCGCCACCCTGACGGCGCAGATGCAGGAGACGCTCTCAGTCAGCGGCGCGCTGCTGGTGAAGGCCTTCGGGCGGCAGGAAGCGGAGATCGGCCGGTTCGAAGAGAGCGCGAAGCGGATCCGCAGCCTGAACATCCGGCGGGCGATGGTCGGCCGCGGCTTCATGATGGCGATGGGCATGTTCAGCACCCTCGCGCCGGCCATCGTCTACTGGTACGGGGGCCACCGCATCATCGGCGGCGAATCCTCGCTCGGCACGGTCGTAGCGTTTGGCGCGCTGCTCACGCGGCTGTTCGGACCGTTCAGCCAGCTCCTCAACATCCACGTCACGGTGCTCAGTTCGCTCGCCCTGTTCGAGCGCATCTTCGACTACCTCGATATGGAACAGGAGATCGTCGACCGGCCGGGCGCCGCCGCCCTGCGCCACCCGCGCGGCGACCTCGCCTTCAACGACGTCGGATTCAGCTACCTCAAGGACAAGCAAACGCTCGAGCACATCAGCTTCGACGTTCCCGCCGGACACTTCGCCGCGCTCGTCGGGCATTCCGGCGCGGGCAAGACGACGGTCGCGTACCTCGTGCCGCGGTTGTACGACGTGCGCAGCGGGAGCATCACCATCGACGGCCACGACATCCGGGACGTCACGCTCGAATCACTCGGCGCGGCCATCGGCATGGTCAACCAGGAGCCGTTCCTCTTCCACGCCAGCATCCGTGAGAACCTGCGCTACGGCACGCCCGAGGCGACCGACGACCAGATCGAACAGGCGGCCCGGGCGGCGAACATTCACGAGTTCATCGCGAGGCTGCCCTTCGCCTACGACACGGTGGTCGGCGAGCGCGGCTACCGGCTTTCCGGGGGCGAAAAGCAGCGGGTCGCCATCGCCCGGGCACTACTGAAGGACCCGGCGATCCTCATTCTCGATGAGGCGACGTCGAGCGTGGACAGCGAGACTGAGCGCGCGATCCAGGGCGCCCTCGAACACCTGACGAAGGGCCGCACCGTGCTCGCCATCGCCCACCGGCTCTCCACCATCGTCGCGGCCGACCTGATCATCGTGCTCGAAGACGGCCGCATCGCGGAGCAGGGCCGCCACGCCGAGCTTCTCGCACGGGACGGTGTCTACGCGCGGCTCTACCGCCAGCAGTTCCGCGAAGAGTGGAACGAGGGCATCGAAGTCAGCGCCAGGTAGCCGTCAGCGGTCAGCAAGGCGGGGCGGTCGCCGGGGTGCTGAACGCTGATCGCTAACCCTCTTGACAGCCTGTTGTATCGTCAGCGCGCACGAAGCACGATTGTCATTTCGGCCATTCGTGACGACAGGAGGTTCCCATGATCACCGAGCGTCTCACCTTCAGGGCGAAGTACGGCCAGGGCGATGCCCTCTACGCACTGATGAAGCAGAACATGAACGAGATGCCGCCGCCGGCCAGCGTCGTTGGCGCGCGGCTCTACAGCGACCTGACCGGCCAGATGTTCAACGTCATCCTCGAAATCGACCACGCCGACCTCGACGCCTATGTCTCGGGCACGAAAACCGAGATGCAGGAGTACGGCTCGAAGGAATTCCAGGCGTGGTTCGCGAAGATGGTCGCCGTGACCGAGGTTGGCGAACGGCAACTGCTGAACTCCGAAAAGCTCCGCTAAGGGGGCAGGTGGGGAACGAAGAAGGGGTGGCCATATGGGCCACCCCTTCTCGGTGTTGTTCGCTTTTCTTCGGCTTACGCGTCGAAGTAGAGGTCGAATTCGTACGGGTGCGGCCGCATGCGGACCGGGTCCACGTCGTTTTCGTACTTCGAGGCGATCCAGGTCTCGATGAGGTCCGGCGTGAAGACGCCGCCCTTGAGCAGGAAGTCGTGGTCCTCTTCGAGTGCGCGGAGCGAGCCATCGAGTGACTGGGCGACGGTTGGGATGTTCGCCAGGTCGTCCGGGCTGAGGTCGAACAGGTTGGTCTTATCGAGCGGTTCGCCCGGGTCCCAGCCGTTCACAATGCCGTCCATGCCGGCCATGAAGATGGCGGCGAAGGTGAGGTACGGGTTGCCCGCCGGGTCCGGGGGACGGAACTCCACGCGCTTCTGGCGCGGGTCCGGGCTGACCAGCGGGATGCGGCAGGCAGCCGACCGGTTGCGGGCCGAGTAGACCAGGTTCACCGGCGCTTCGTAGCCGGGGACCAGGCGCTTGTAGCTGTTCGTGGTCGGCGCGGCGATGGCCATGAGGGCCTTGCCGTGGCGGATCAGGCCGGCGATGTACGACTTGCACATCTTCGAGATGCCCGCGTATTCGTCACCGGCGAAGAGGTTCGCGCCGTTCTCCCAGATGGAGAGGTGGGTGTGCATGCCCGAGCCGTTGTCGGCGAAGAGCGGCTTCGGCATGAAGGTGGCGACCTTGCCGTTGCGCTTGGCCACGTTCTTCACGATGTACTTGTAGAGGAGCGACTTGTCGCCCATCTTCGTCAGCGTGTCGAAGCGCATGTCGATTTCGCCCTGGCCGGCGGTCGCAACTTCGTGGTGGTGGAGTTCGATCTGGATGCCGCAGGCCTCCATGATCTCGACCATTTCGTTGCGGATGTCGGTCTGCGTGTCGTGCGGGCTGACCGGGAAGTAGCCTTCCTTGTAGCGCGGGCGGTAGCCCTGGTTCAGTTCGCCGCGGAGGGTGCTTTCGGCGCCGCTGTTCCAGATGCCCTCGTCCGAATCGACCGAGTAGAACGCCGAGTGCTGGTCGCTGGCGAAGCGCACCTCATCGAAGATGAAGAACTCGAGTTCGGGGCCGATGTAGACGGTGTCGCCGACGCCGGCATCCTTCACGTACTGCTCGGCCTTCTGGGCCACGTAGCGGGCGTCGCGGGTGTAGCGGGCGCGGGTCACCGGGTCTTCGACGTTCGCGATCACCGAGAGCGTCGGCGACTGGATGAACGGGTCGATGAGGGCGGTTTCCGGATCCGGCACGAGGAGCATGTCGGACTCCTCGATTTTCTGGAAGCCCCGGATGGAGGAGCCGTCGAAGCCGTAGCCGTTGCGCCACGGGGAGCGCTCGAAGACCGTCCAGTCGTTCAGTTCATGGATGGGGCGGGTGATGTGCTGCCACTGGCCGAACAGGTCAACGAACTTGACGTCGACGAAGCGGATGGCATTCGCTTCACAGAATGCCTTGATCTCCTCTGGTGTCATACAGGCTCCTCAGTTGGGTTCACGGCGGTTGGTTCGATTGTGACGCTTTTCACGCTTCAGGTCAGCGAACAAGCGCGCTGATGCCGTGAAGATCATGTTTCGTGAAGAGCGCCCCGGCCGGCCGCGTTCTCCTCATCCCACCCTAGGCGCGGCCGGTTTCGGCCGGATTGCGCCGGTGTTACGAGATCATTTCTGTCGTCCCGGCACGCAAGCCGGGTCAGTTCGCCGCGGAGACTTCGGGCAGACCGGTCCGCTCCACCTGGCCGCGCGTTCGCCAGAAGAGGGGCAGCCCGAAGGCGAGCGCGGCCGTGGCAGCGACTGCGCCGCCAATCGCGAAGGCCTGGGCAAGGCCCCACTCATCAGTCGTATAGCCCAGTCCCGGCGCGAGCACGGCCAGCACCACGCTGCGCGACATACTGGCGATGGAGAGCACCGTCGCGCGCCGTTCGGAGCCGATGCGGCGGTTAATAAAGCCCGTCGCGATCGGTTCGACACAGGAGCTGACGCCCATCACCAGGGGGAACGCAAGGTATCCGGTGAGGCCGGGCATGAGGGTCAACACGAGGTAGGCGAAGGCGCCGATGAGCGGCCCCACCAACAGCGCCCGCGCGCTCATGTTGCGGGAGATGCGCCCGGAGAGCAGAGCGCCGCCGAGCCCGGCGAGGAGAATGGGCACCTGGAGAAAGGAAAACATCACGCCGACGCTGATGCCGCGGTCGAGCAGGTAGGGCTGGATGAAGTAGTGGCTCGCTTCGAGGGCGGCAAAGGCGCTGCTCACGAGCATCACCGTGATGCGCACGTCGACGTTCCGCCAGACTTCGGCGAAGGCGGATTGGATGGTGCGGAAGTAGGGCTGCTTCTCGCCTTCGGCACGGTGCGGCGGCTCCCAGATGCTGATGGCGATCGCGGCCGTAGCGACGCAGGTGCCTGCGCCGAGGAACATCGTCAGCCTGGTATCGAAGAGCGCCGCGACGGGACCGCCGAGGAAGGTGGCGAGCACCACGCCTGCCCAGGTCGAAGCCATCCCCCGGCCGGCGAAACGCTCGTAGGAGTTCTCCCGGCCGGCTGCCTTCAACGTGTCGTAGAGGAGCGCCATATCGGCGCCGGACATGAGCGCGCTGGCCAGCGACCACATCAGGAACGACGCCACCAGCACCGGGAACGACGACGTGAACGCGAAGATGAGGATGGCAATGCCGAGAACCAGCGCGCCAAGCGCCATCGAAACCGAACGGCCGTACTTATCCGCCACGGCGCCCGTCGGCACTTCGAGGACGAGCATGCCGATGAGGAAGATGGACTCGGCCAGCGTGACCTGCGTCAGGCTGAACCCGCGGTCAACCGTCAGGAACACGATCCAGACGGGGATCCAGAGCTGGAAATCGCGCAGGAACCAGTAGCCGAAGAGAAGCCGCAGGTTCCGCTGAGCGTGCATCGGGACAGCCTACAACGGGGCTCGGTTCCCGTTCCGCGAGTTCGCTGACACAACCGGCCGGGCGGCTGCCAGCCATGTGCGGCACGCGCCAACCCTGACCCAAAACGAAACACGATGGAAATCTGCGAGAAACGGCGCGGAAATCGACCGCCCATATTTTCGTTTTACGGCGGCGCTGCCAGCGGCGCGGCATCGCCAAAACCAGGGAGGGAACTATGGAACTCGATAGCGGCAACATCGCATGGATGCTGACCGCCTCGGCGCTGGTGTTGTTCATGACACCCGGCCTCGGCTTCTTCTACGGCGGGCTCACCCGCAACAAGAACGTGCTGTCGACCATCATGCAGTCGTTCATCACCACCGGCGTCGTCGCCATCCTCTGGTGCGTCGTCGGCTACTCGCTCGCCTTCGGGCCCGACCAGGGGAAAGGGCTCATCGGCAACTTTGACTGGGTCGGCCTGAAGAACGTGGGCGCGGAGCCGGGCGGGCCGAACGGCGCCGTCTACGGCCTCGGCATCCCGCACCTGCTCTTCATGTCGTTCCAGATGATGTTCGCCATCATCACGCCGGCGCTCATCACCGGCGCATTCGCGGAGCGGGCGAAGTTCGGCCCGTTCCTCATCTTCACGGCGCTCTGGTCACTGCTGGTCTATGTGCCGGTGGCGCACTGGGTGTTCGCCTACGACGGCTGGCTCAGCGCCTTCTCGACGAACGCGAACGCGCCCGACATCGGACTGAACTCGCTCGACTTCGCGGGAGGCCTCGCCATCCATGTGAACGCAGGCGTGGCGGCTATCGCGGCCGTCATCGTCTTCGGCAAGCGCAAGGGCTACGGCAAGGAGCCGATGGAGCCGCACGACGTCACGATGGTCGTGCTCGGCGCGGCCATCCTCTGGGTCGGCTGGTTCGGATTCAACGCAGGCAGCGCCGGCGGCGCCACGCCCCAGGCCGTCTACGCCTTCGTCAACACGGCGGTTGCCGCGGCCACCGCGGGCCTCGCCTGGACCCTCGCTTCGTGGCAGTTCGGCGGCAAGCCGAGCGTCGTCGGTGTCGCAGCTGGCGCTGTCGCCGGTCTCGTCGCCATCACTCCTGCTTCCGGCTACGTGATGCCGATGGAAGCGATCGCCATCGGCGCAGTCGCCGGCGTGCTCTGCTACGGCGCGGTCCGCCTGCGGGCAAAGATCGGCTTCGACGACTCGCTCGACGTGGTCGGCGTGCACGGCGTCGGCGGGATGTGGGGCGCGCTGGCGACTGGCATCTTCGCGAACAAGGCCGTTTCCGGCCTGGCCTACGCCGACGGCATCCTCCAGGGCGACTGGCACCGCTTCACTGATGCCGCCATCGGCGTCGTCGTCATCGGCGCGTACTCGTTCATCATCACCTTCGTCCTTCTCAAGGTGCTCGATATGACAATCGGCATCCGCGTATCGGAGGAAGAGGAAGAACTCGGCCTCGATGTCACCCAGCACGGCGAACGCGCCTACACCTCGGACGAGGCGGGCGTGCCGCTCGGCGGGGGCACCATCCTCCCGGCCCCGCCGGCCACTTATGCGGCTTCGCTGCCGAAGCAGCAGCAGGCGGCTCGGCCCACCGTCTAGTAACGTTCACCCAAACGGGGCGCCCGGCCGGGCGCCCCGGCCGAATACTTCGCCGGAAAGGTACCCATGAAGAAAATCGAGGCGATCATCCGCCCGGAAAAGGTCAATGATGTGAAGGAGGCGCTCGACGACCTCGGCTTTCACGGGATGAACTTCCTCCAGGTCACGGGCCGCGGCGCGCAGCGGGGCATCGTCCACCAGGGCCGCTCCGGGGAGACCGTCACCGTCGACCTGCTCCCGAAGGTCAAACTCGAAGTCGTGGTCCCGGACATGGCGGTGGACCGGGTCATTGACGCCATCATCGGCGCGGCCCGCACGGGCAACATCGGCGACGGCAAGATCTTCGTCATCCCGGTTGAGACGGCCGTCCGCGTCCGTACGGGGGAACGGGGCGACGTGGCGGTCTAAGGCTGGCGCCGCCGCTCAAAGCAACCACCGACGAAGGCCCCGGGAAACCGGGGCCTTTGCGTTGTGGGCTGAGCCAGGGCGGAATCCCCTGTTGTATCATTTCGTTACCGGCACGAACCGGGCCGAATCCGGTTCATGCCCAGCCGGGAGCACGGGCATGGCCAACTCTGAAATCGTCATCACCCTGTCGGGTTCGAAGATAGACTCCCGGCTGGTTGGGAAAACCATCAGCCTGCTTCGGGCTGCACTGGATGACATCGAAAAGAGCATTACGCAGGAGCCGCCACAGGCTGTTTGGGAGACCGGTGACACGGAGGTGCGAGTGGTCGCCTCGGCCAACGGTGTGGACGCAGCGACCCTGGCCCAAATCCAGCACGATTTCCTTGATGGGTTTTCGGCCGCATCCGGGCGCGAAACTCCATGGCCCGCAACCATTACGCCACGGGCGCGGCGCGCTATTAGCAACCTCATCCGCCAGGCGAACGAACTCGACGCAATCTCCGCTGGTGCGGAGTCCGGGCCGATGGTGCTTGTCACAGGAGACCAGGCACGTGCGAGCCGGGCGCTCGGAGCGGTAGAACGGACCTACACTGAGCATACGTCGATCGATGGCCGACTCGACCTGATCTCCGTCCGTGGACGGCCACGCTTCATCATTCAGGATTTCGCTACTGGAAAGCGCCTCCTCTGCCGGTTCGACGACACGCTTATTTCTCGTGTGAAGGATGCTCTCGGCAAACGGGTGGTCATCGAAGGCGCCGTGAAGTTCCGTACTGACGGCCAACCCCTGTCCGTGAGCAGTGTCCAGAGCATTTGGACCCGGCCCGAACCCCTCCGCGCGATAGATGATCTGGCCGGCGCCGTGCCCAACTTCACCGGTGGGGAAGCGGCAGAAGCGTTCACCCGTCGAAGGAGACGCGGCGGCAGGTGAGCGGGGAGAAGCAATACTGGGACTCTGGCCTCTGGATAAACCTGATTACCAACCGCGAGCCGGCGAAAGTGCGGGCGATCCGAGCGCTGTGGCAAGCCGCTGCTCGCGGTGACGCCGAGATTATCCTATCGACATTCATCCTCACCGAGGTTCGCCCCAAGCCGGGCTTCGAAGCCGGCTACGAGGACGTGGTTGAACAACTGCTGGAAGCCGACTGGCCGTTTATCCGGTGGTACGCGGTTTCGCGACAGGTCGCCATCGCCGCCCGCGACATCGCCTCGCACCACCCAGGCCTGACGCCCCCGGACACAATTCACATTGCGACGGCGCTCTACGCCGAAGCGGACGTGTTCTTCACGTTTGATGGAGACCACGGGGACAAGAAGAAGCTCCGGCGCACACGCGACCTGCTTTACTACAACAATCTCATTGGGACGCCGCCGCTGCGGATTCAGACGCCGCCGGGCATCGAAGAGATCTAACACGCTCAACGCAACCACCACGAAGGCCCCGGTTTCCCGGGGCCTTCGCGTTGTGGGCTGAACGAAGATCCGGCTACTTCACCTCGAAGTCGATCTTCATCCCTTCCTTGAAGTGGTCGACGGTGCTGCCCGCTTCGCCGGGGACGAGGAGACAGGCGAGCACGTACTTGCCGGCAGGCAAATCGAGGACGATTTCGCCGCTCTTGCCGATGGCCACGTCTTCGACTTCGCCGGTGTTTTCGAAGGTGCCGTCGTCCTTCACGCGCAGCACGGCGAGTTCGTGGACCATCGTGGTGCTGGTGTTCGTGGCGATGAACTTCGTCGGCCCGGCCGCAACCGAGGGCTTATCGGGCATCATCTTGAACTCGATCATGTCCACCTTGACGGTGTCATTCGGAGCCTTCTTGGTGATGCGGAAGGAGGCGTCTTCGCTGTTGCCGCCGTCGTCATCATCGCCGCAGGCAGCCGCGACGAAGGCGGCGCCGGTGAGGGCGAGGCAGGCAAGAGAGAGGCGGAAGGGGATTCTGGCGAGCATAGGTATCCTTACGGTGATGTGACTGTAGTCCGAACCGTTGTGATTAGTCTTACCTAATCTTTCGGTCACGTCAAAGCTACCGCGCGGGCGACGCGCAGGGCCGGCCCACACTGAGTCCGCCACCGCGGCCTGCGCCGCGCCCTATACTTCGGCCAAACTCCTAAGACAGGACACGAGCCACACATGCCTGATGTCATCGTCGAGCGCGCCGGGGGCGTGCTGGTCCTCACCCTCAACCGCCCGGAGCGCATGAACTCCATGGGCGGAACCCTCCTCCCCGACCTCAACGCCGCGATCCTCGAAGGGCGCGCCGATGACCGGGTTCGCGCCATCGTGGTCACCGGTGCCGGCCGCGCCTGGTGCGCCGGCGCCGACCTCCAGGCGATGGGCAGCGGCGCGCCGAACGAGAACAGCAAGCGCTGGAACGCCCTTGACCCGATTGGCGAGGTGGGCCGCACCGTGCTCAACATCCGCTACGCCGACAAGCCGATGATCGCGGCCGTGAACGGGGTGACGGTTGGCGGCGGCTTTGGGCTCTGCTCCGCCTTCGATATCCGCATCGCCAACGACCAGGCGCGCTTTTCGACGGTCTTCATCAAGCGCGCACTCGCGCCGGACTGCGGCCTCTCGTGGTTCCTGCCCCGGCTCGTCGGACCGGAGCGCGCTGCCGAGTTGTTCTTCAGCGGCCGGATGGTCGATGCGAACGAGGCGAAGGAACTCGGCATCGTCTCGAAGGTGGTGCCGCACGATTCGCTGATGGACGCCGCCCTTGAACTCGGCAACACCATCGCCAATTCCCCGCCATCGGCGATGGTGCTCACGCGCCGCGCCATCCACAACAGCCTGACGGCCACCCTCGAATCACAGCTCGAGTTCGAATGGGTGAACCAGAAGAGTTGCCTGCGCGCGCCCGAGTTCCAGGAGGGCGTGAAGTCCTTCCTCGAAAAGCGTGAGCCGGACTGGTCGAAGTTCTAAGCCGGCACTTCGCGCAAGACAGCAAACGGCCCGCGAACCGGGATGCCGGTCGCGGGCCGCATGGTGTTCGAACGAGGAGCTTACTTGCGGAGCAGTTCGACCTCGATGTTGAGCTTCACGTCGTCGCCGACGAGGAAGCCGCCGGCTTCGAGGGCCGTGTTCCAGACCATGCCGAAGTCCTTCCGGTTGACCTTGCCGTCGAGGCTCAGGCCGACGCGGCTGCCGCCCCACGGGTCCTTGAGTGGGCCGGTGACTTCGCCGTCGAGAACGACTTCGGTCGTGATCCCGCGAATCGTGAGGTCGCCGGTGACCTTCCAGTCGCCGCCGTCCGGTTCGATCTTCTTCGTGACGAAGGTGATCTGCGGGTTGTTCTCAACGTCGAAGAAGTCCGGCGACTTCAGGTGCCCGTCGCGGTCGGCCTGGCCGGTGTCGATACTCGCGGACTGGATAGTGACCGTGGCGTTGGAGCGGCTGAAGTCGCTCTCGTCGATCTGAGCGGCGACGTTGAACTCCTTGAAGCGGCCCTTCACCTTCGCGATAAGCATGTGCTTGACGGCGAATTCGAGCGAGGAGTGATTTGGTTCGACAACGTAGGTGGCGAGAGCGGGCTCGGCAGTGGTCATTGGGTTGCTCCTTATTATTTATTGCCTGGCAACGTGATAGTGCTAAGATACTGTCAGTAGCTGAGAAGTGTCAAGCAGGCTACAGATAATTAGGAACGGAGGTGTTAGAATCCCGCCATGGCAAATGCCGCATCACAGGAACACCCGCTCCTCTCCGCTTACTGCCCGCTGTACCAGGATGCGGTGGAGCTCATCGGCCGGCGCTGGACCGGCGCCATCGTGCGTACGCTGCTGACCGGCTCCACGCGCTTCGGCGAGATCCTCGCGAGCATCCCCGGCCTTTCCGACCGGCTGCTCTCGGAGCGACTGCGCGAACTCGAGGCTGCGGGCGTGGTTACGCGAACCGTCTTCCCGGAGGTTCCGGTGCGCATCGAATACGAGCTGACCGAGAAGGGCCACGAACTCGAGGCGATCGTCGGTGCGATTGGCGACTGGGCCGACCGCTGGGGCCGGGGCAACCGCCACGAGGATCACGCCTCAGCCTGAGCACCCCGTTTACAGCCTCTACGGGCTGGCATAGAGTGCGCGCCAACAGGGGCCGCGCATGTACCGTTTCGCTGGCGCCATCGTGATTGTCCTGCTCGCTGCCTGCGGCGGGGGCAGTTCGTCCCCGGGTGACCCGTTCGGGAAGAACTCGACCGCGACGCCCACGCCCTCACAGCAGGTGGCCGGCGCGCGCGACACACCAACGACCGCTCCGACCGCGCAGCCCACGGCGCCTTCCGAATACACCGTCGTCGCCGGTGACACACTCTCCGAGATCGCGGCGCGCTTCAACACCGACGTCGCGACGCTCGTAACCCTCAACAGCCTCTCCGACCCGAACGCGATCGCTGTCGGGCAGGTCTTGCGCATCACCGGCGCGGCAGGGACTCCGCCAGCGGGGACGCCTTCAGCGGAAGCATCCGCCTCGCCAACGGCATCACCCACCCAGTAGGAACGCCCGGTCAGGCGTCTCCGAACTTCTCTTTGCGCAGCGCCTGACGGCGGCGGCGATCCTCGCCAGCTGCGAGCAGCGCCTCGCGCTCAGCTACATCGACGTGCATGAAGTTCATCCGCCAGTCGTCGACCGGCCAGCGGAACGGCGTGCGCACGGTTGTCCCCGGCGTCTCAGCTGTTTCGAAGAGCCGCAGCGCCATCCGCGCGATCTCCACTTGCATGGCCGGATTGCCCGGGGCGCCCGCCGGGTTACCCAGCGGGAAGTCGGTGAAGAGGAAGCGGGGCGCACCCGCCTGCTCCACGATGTCGCGCGCGGAACCGAGCACCACCGTGGGGATGCCGTTCGCTTCGAGATGCCGTGCCGTGAGACTCACGGACTGGTGGCAGACCGGTCAGAGGCCGACGAGGAGCGTGGCATCGACCCCGTCCTCGCGGAGGTACTCGAGCACGGCCGGGGCGTCCTGCGAGTTGGTCTTGCGCTGGCTGTACTCGGTCGGGACGCCGTAAAAGCGCGGCGAAACGTCGCGGATGCGGCCCTCGGCAGCCAGCTTCTTGAGCGCGGTCACCGGCAGGAACGACCCGAGGTCGTCGGTGTTCGTCGCTTCCTTGTCCCAGGCGAGGTCCATCGTGAACATGCGCGCGGGCAAGGGATCGCAGGGCGCGGCGTAGGCGTGCTTCGGCGGCCGGTCGACGAGGTCCAGGTGGTCCTGCCCGGTCCAGAGCGAAGTGGTCGTGATCACGCCGATGCGGGATTCACTCAGCGGCTTCGCCAGCGGCGTGAACGGGATCTCGGTGTTGTAGGCCCAGCGGTACGGGTTGCCGAACCCCTGGGCGAGGTAGTACTCGCGCGACTTATCGATGTAGCTGACGAACACCCGGCGCGCCGGGTCTGGCGTTGCTGATTCCTGGAACCCCATTGGACCCTCCAGCCAGTTGGCATGATGCGTGCGGCGGCGCTGCCCGCATCCTACAGAGAAGGCGCGAGGGTTTCGACCGGTAGCCACCCGGGGTGACACCCGGCACTGGGCGATCCCGTGCGGGTGGCGCTACCCTGTCGCCCGCACGGAGGGAACACCATGACCACGCTGCCAAACCGGCCCAACGCCGCCCTGCTTGTCGTCGACGTCCAGGCCGGCGTCGTGGCGGGCGCGCATGAGCGCGATGCCGTCGTCGCGAACATCGCCGAACTCGTCGAACGCGCCCGCAACGAACGGACGCCGATCGTCTGGGTGCAACACCACGACGAGGGCCTCGTGCGCGGGTCGGCCGAATGGCAGATCGTCCCCGAACTCGAACCGCGGGCGGCCGAGCCAGTCGTCGAGAAGCGCTACGGCGATTCGTTCGATGGCACGCTGCTGGAGGAGATCCTCGGCCGTCTGGGCGTCGGCAAGCTCGTGGTGGTAGGCGCGCAGACCGACTTCTGCATCCGCAGCACAATCCATGGTGCGCTGGTCCGCGGCTACGACACGACGCTCGTCGCAGACGCGCACACCACGGAGGACCTCACGCAGTACGGTGCGCCGCCACCGGCCCAGGTCATCGCCCACACGAACGCGTACTGGAGCTTCCAGAAGGCGCCCGGCCGCACCGCGGGTACGGCCGCGACGAAGGATGTGCGCTTCGACTAACGCCGGAGCGCCTGCCCCTATGGCTTGATGCCGCCGAGCAGCGTGGCCGGGTCCAGGATGACGCCCTGGCCCGAGGGGATGAGCGCGATCTGGATGTTGTCGCCGAGTTTCTGGATCGCCTGGAACTGGATGACCTCGGGCGTGAGCGAAGCGGCGAGCGCCTTGTTCGCGTCAGCCTGGCCGTTCGCGCGCTCGCGGGTGGCGTTCGCTTCGCCCTTGGCCGTCTCCACCGCCTGCTCGGCTTCGAACTGCTTCTGCTTCACCTTCTCCTGCTCTCGGAGGGCGTCCTGGGCGGCGATCTGCTTCTGCTCGATGGCCTGCTTGAACTCCGGCCGGAAGTCGATGTTGTCGATGAGCAGGTCATTTATCTGGATGGAGTACGGCCCCAGTTCGTTCGAAAGCCGCTGCTGCACGGCCCGCCGGATGGCCTCCCGGTTCGGCCCGACGTCGACCGTCTGGTACTTCACGGTCTCCTCTTTGAAGAAGTTGAAGACACGCGGCTCGATGAGCACGTCGAACCAGTTCGGGCCGACCTCGCGGTAGAGCTTCTGGACGGCCGACGGGAGCACGGAGTAGTTCAGGGTGGCGATCACGAAGACGTCCTGCGTCTCCTGCGAGAAGGCTGTTATGTCTTCGAACTTGTGGCGCTGCACCTGCACGCTTGCCGTGCGCATGGTCTGCCAGGGGGCGATGAACTGGAGGCCCTCTTCCCGCTGGCCGATGATTTCACCGAACTGGTAGACCACGCCGACGTGGCCGGCTTCGATCGGCTTCACCGTCGCGGTCACCGTGTGGAGGCCGGCCCAGATGGCGAAGACGACGCCGGCCGCCACCATCGCAATGGTCCCGCGGAAGCGCTCGGGCGACCCGCTGGCGGCTCCGCTGCGGGCGGCCCTGCCGACAAGGAAGACGGCGCCGCAAATCACCAGCGCCGCAATCATGCTCACTACCCAGGTCATCGTTTCCTCCTCCGGTGACCCGCAACTTTACTGGCCCGGCGGCTACCCCGCCTCACCCACCGCACCGTCGGCGTCCGAAACACCGCTGTAGCACGCGCTCCCTACACTCGCCTTGTGAAGCGCGCGGCCATCACCATCCGGCCCACCGTCGAGGCCGACCTTGGCGCCATCAACGCCATCTACAACCGCGAGATCGAGGAGGGCGTGGCCACCTGGGACACCGCCCCGTGGACACCCGAGCAGCGCCGCGCCTGGTTCGCCGACCATGGCCGCCTGACGCCCGTCCTCACGGCCGAATGCGATGGGCAGGTGATCGGGTTCGCTTATGCCTCGCTCGTCAGTCAGAAGCACGGCTGGCGGTTCACGCGCGAGGACACCATTTACATCGCGCCGGGGTTCCGCGGCCAGGGCGTCGGCGACCGGCTGCTGAGGGCACTGCTCGACGTCCTCCGGGACCTCGGCGTGCGGCTCGTCATTGCATCGATCACGTCGACCAACGAAGCGAGCCTCCGGCTGCACCGGAAGTTCGGCTTCGAAGTGATGGGCGAGATGAAGAATGCGGGCTACAAGTTCGGCCAGTGGATGAACACGACCTACCTCCAGGCGGACCTCGGCGAGCCGGGCCCGCGCAAGCCAACCTGGTAGCGGGTCAGGCCGCGCGCCGCCCGGCTTCGGGGGCAGGCCGCCGCCGCGGGACGGCGCTGTGGCCAACGATCCGGAGCATGAGGAGCGCGCAGACCGCCGCGCCGGACACCAGGTAGCCCCAGTAGATCACCGTGACCTGCGTATCAGTGCCGGCGGCGATGCCGTGCCAGAGCGCGCCAAGGTAGGCGATGAAGGTGGCGTAGTGGAGCGCGCGCCAGCGCTTCTGGCCGATCTGCCGGCGCATCCAGTAGCTGGCGGTCGTGATGGCCGCAAGCCAGGCGGCAACAACCCCCAGGGCGACGGCCAGCGGCCGGTACGAACTCACGAACGGGATCAGCAAGGATGCGGGCGTGAAGCCGAGGAACCCGTCGAACAGCAGGCTGCCCGCATGGACCGCAACCAGCACGAGCGACAGCACCGAGAGGAACTGGTGCATCTCGAAGGCGAACGGCCGGCTGATGACGCCGTCGCCGGCTTTCGTCGAGACGAGCAAGCCGCCGATAGTCGCCAGGGAAAGCGTCGCAAATGCGGCCAGTCCAGAAGCGCGGCTGAGCGCCCAGGGAACCTCGCCAGCCTCGACCAGGCGCAACCCGAGGGCGGAAAGGAATGAGGCCGTGAAGATGAGCAGCAACGGGTGACGGACGGCGGCCATCAGGACCCCCTCGAACGTTTGGCAGGTGTGGGCGTCGCCGCGGGGCGCCGCGTTGGGACCGGGCTGGCGCCGCTCTCCGCTCCGGCGATCGAACCCGCGGCCCCGGCGGCGGTCGGCGCGGTGTTTTCCTGCGTGGTCTCAGCGGCGCCCTCGGCCGGGGCGGTCCGCGCGAAGTACGCTGTCCCGCCGACCACGCTGGCGGCGACAGCGGCGGCGATGGCGAGCCGCACCGTCTTGAAGCGCACTGCGGCGGCCATCAGTCGTCGTCCTCGTCGCGGTCGTCGTCGTCCCAATCGTCATCGTCGTCGTCGTAGACCGAGTCCTCGATCGACGGCGCGGCCGCGACGAGGTCACCGCCGTCCGAGGCGGCGGCGGCGACAAAGGGCGCGGATCCGCTGGAAGCGCCATCGTCAGCGCCGCCGCTGAACGGCGCGGTCACCAGCCCGGCGCCGAGCACCCCGACGAACGCGGTCCCCGTGATCAAAGCAGTCTTCATGTCCATGACATCGCACCTTCTCTTGTGGATTACCAGGCACATGGTCTGCCGCGAATCTGAGAGCCGCGTGAGGCGAAGATGTGAGTTCTCACATTTCTTCCGCGGCCGTTTCCGGGGCGCTTTCGCGCGCGGACGGTATAGTTCGCCGTCATACGAAAAAGGGGCTACCCCATGAACGTAACCTGGGACGAAATCGCAACGGACTTTCATCGCATCACCAGCCGCGTGGTCTGGTGCACTGTGACCACTGTCGACAGCAAGGGCCGTCCGCGCGCACGCATCCTGCACCCGGTGTGGGACGGCCAGGTTGGCTGGATCGCCACCGGGCGGCATTCGTTCAAGGCCCGCCACCTCGCGGCGAACCCGTTCGTCTCGTGCAGCTACTGGGACCAGGCGCACGAACAGGTCTACGCCGAGTGCCGCGCCGAGTGGGCCGACGACCAGGCGACGAAAGACCGCGTCTGGGACCTCGTGAAGAACGCTCCGCCGCCCGTGGGGTACGACCCCGGCCTGTTCTGGCGCGGCGGGCCGACAGACCCCGGCTTCGGCGTGCTCCGGCTCGAACCCTGGCGGGTCGAAGTATGGTCACTGCAGGAGATGACGCAGGGGAAGCCGTCATGGGTGTGGAAGCCCTAACGGCCCGCCCCTCGCTCAGGCGTTCCTGCGCACCCCGAGCGTGACCTGCGTGCCTTCGAGGTCCTGGGCCGAACTGTGGACGCCCGCAGGCGGCGCGGCTGCCACGAGTTCGATGGCCAGCGTCTCGCCGCGGATGTACTCCCCCTGCGAGGCGGCCACGCGGGCCACGTCGGCGTCGCCATCGACCCACGCGGTAATGCGGTCCGCGAGGTCGAACCCGGCTTCCCGGCGCATGTCCTGCAGGCGGCGGACGAGTTCCCGGGCGAGGCCTTCATCGGCGAGTTCGGGCGTGATCGCGGTCGTGACAGCGACGGTGTAACCCGCGTCCTGGGCGGCGGCGTAGCCATCGGTGTCCTGCGCCTGAAGCAGGATGTCCTCGGGCTCGAGGTCGTGCCCGGCGACGGCAACGATCCGGCCGCGGCGCACGGCTTCGGCCACATCGGCGGGGGCCAGCGCCGCCAGCCCGCCGCGGATGGCAGCGACTTCCGCGCCGTACTTCTTCCCGAGCACCGGCAGGTTCGGCTTCACGTCGTAGCGGACGACCGCTGTCTCATCTTCGAGCAGGCGGAGCGTCTTCGCGTTCAGCTCTTCGAGCAGCAGGTTCGCGTTCTTCTGGAGCGAGGCCGCCTCTTCCGGCTTGCGCGTCTTCACGAGCACCTCGGCGACTGGCTGGCGGACCTTGATCTGGGCCTTCGCCCGCGCCGCGCGGCCGAGCGAGCAGGCCCGCTTCACGAGCTGGGTCTCTTCGTTCAGCCGCTCGTCGACGAGCGATGCGTCAGCCTTCGGCCACGAGGCGAGGTGGACGCTGATCGGCGCCGACGAATCAGCCGTGACGACGAGGTTGCGGTAGAGCTCTTCCGCGACAAACGGCGTGAACGGCGCGAGCAGCTTCGATACGGTCACGAGCGCGGTGTAGAGCGTCTCGTAGGCGCTGGTCTTGTCGGCGTCGCCCTCGCTCGCGCCGCGCCAGAAGCGGCGGCGACTGCGGCGGACGTACCAGTTCGAGAGGTCATCGACGAAGGCTTCGATAGCGCGGCCGGCTGCAGTCGGGTCATACCCGTCGAGTGACTCGGTGACCTTCGCCACCAGCGAGTTCAGTTCGCTCAGCAGCCAGCGGTCGATTTCGGGGCGTTCGCCCGCTGGCTGCGCCTGGCCCGGCGTCCAGCCATCGATGTTGGCGTAGCTGACGAAGAATGAGTAGGTGTTCCAGAGGGTGAGGAGGAAGCGCCGCAGTCCCTCTTCGACGAGCGCGCCGCTGAACCGCCGGGAGGAGCCAGCCGGGCTGGCCGTGTACATGTACCAGCGGGTCGCATCGGCGCCCTGCGCGTCGAGCACTGTCCAGGGGTCCACGGTGTTGCCGCGGCTCTTGGACATCTTGTTGCCCTTCTCATCGTTGATGTGCCCGAGGCAGATGACGTTCTTGAAGCTGATGCTCTCGGGCACGGCTTCGCTCGCCTTCAGCATCGTGGCCTCGGCGTGGAGGGTGTAGAACCAGCCGCGGGTCTGGTCGATGGCCTCACAGATGTAATCGGCGGGGAAGTGCTTGAGGAACGCCTCTTCGTTTTCGAAGGGGTAGTGCCACTGGGCGTAGGGCATCGCGCCGCTGTCGTACCAGGCGTCGGCCACCTCGGCGACCCTGCGGGCATCGCCGCCGCACTGCTCGCAGCGCAGCACGATCTCGTCGATGAACGGGCGATGGAAGTCGTCCATCGCTTCGGCCTTCGCGGGATCCTTGGCGTTGGCCACGATCTCCGCCTTCGAACCCATGCACATCGCGTGGTCGCAGGCGGCGCACTTCCAGAAGGGCAGCGGCGTGCCCCAGTAGCGCTCGCGGCTGAACGCCCAGTCGATGTTGTTCTCGAGCCAGTTCCCGAAGCGCCCGGTCTTGATGTGCTCCGGGTACCAGTTGATGCGGCTGTTGCCCTCGAGCAGCGACTCCTTCTGCTTCGTCGTGCGGATGTACCAGCTCGGCTTCGCGTAGTAGAGGAGCGGCGTGCCGCAGCGCCAGCAGAACGGGTACGTGTGCTTGAGTGTGCCCTTCTTCAGCATCAGGCCGCGCTCTTCGAGGTCGCGCTCGACGTCGCGGTCGGCCTGCTTGGCGAACTTCCCGGCGCCCGGCAGGCCCTCGGCCATCACGCCGCGCAGGTCAATCGGCTGGACGAAGAGGAGGCCGAACTGCTTGCCCTCGGCGAAGTCTTCGGCGCCGAAGGCCGGCGCGGTGTGGACGATGCCAGAACCGTCGTCGAGCGAGACATAGTCCGCCGCGAGCACGCGGCGGAGGCCGTCGGTCGAAGCGCCGGCGGGCACAGGCCGGAGGTGGCCGTCCTCGTTGAAGCGCATGACCGGGTGGCCAAGCTGCTCGGGACGGTAGAGCGGCGTGTAGGCGAGCCCGACCAGGTCCGAACCGCGGACGACCGCGACCTCTTCGGCGTCTTCGCCGAGGACCTTCGTTGCGAGCGCGCGGGCGAGCACAAGATAGTCGGCATCGCGGCGGTAGACGGCGTATTCCGCCTCGGCGTTGACCGCCAGCGCGACGTTCCCGGGCAGCGTCCACGGGGTCGTCGTCCAGGCGACGAGCCAGGCGGTTTCGACACCGGCAGGGAGGGCAGCGCCGGTGGCCTTCGTGAACGACGCCGCATCGACGGCGAACTTCACGAAGACGCTCGGGTCCGGCGTGTCATCCTGGTAGCCGAGGCTGACCTCGTGGTCGCTCAGGCTGGTGCCGCAGCGCGGGCAATGCGGGGTGACGCGGTAATCCTGGTAGACCAGGCCGTGGCTCCACATCTGCTTGAAGATCCACCAGCAGCTTTCGATGTAGTTGTTGTGGTAGGTGACGTACGGGTCGTCGTAGTCGGCCCAGAAGGCGATGCGCTCGCTCAGGCGGGTCCACTCCTCGACGTAGCGGGAGACGGACTCCTTGCACTTCGCGTTGAAGGCCGCGATGCCGTACTGCTCGATCTCAGGCTTGGACTTGAGGCCGAGCTCCTTTTCGATTTCGAGTTCAACCGGGAGGCCGTGCGTGTCCCAGCCGCCCTTCCGAGGGACGCGGTAGCCCTGCATTGTCTTGTAGCGCGGGATGAGGTCCTTGAAGACGCGCGAAAGCACGTGGTGGATGCCGGGCCGGGCGTTCGCCGTCGGCGGGCCTTCGTAGAAGATGAAGAGCCTGTCCTCGGGGCGCTCTTCGATGCTGCGGCGGAAGATCGCGTTCTGCTGCCAGAAGGCGAGCACTTCTTCTTCGAGCTTTGGGAAGCTGACGCGGGTATCGACTGGTTTGAACATGGCGAAGGTACCTGGCCCCGGGGTCCAGCGGTGCAACCGGCACGGGGTGGCCGTTCGTACCATCTGGTGCAGTGGATTGCAGCGAGACAGGCAAACAAAAAGCGCCCATCCCACCAGGGACGAGCGCTGCGGCCCGCGGTACCACCCTGCTTTCCTTCCGGAGAAGGACACTCATGAGGCGCAACTACGCCCCTGCCCCTGGTAACGGTGGGCTTCCGTCCGGGTCTACTGGAGGCAGGCTGCACGGTGGCAGCGGGCCACGTTCGGCCGGAGGCTCGGGAGGGATCTTCGCGCCGCGTTTCCGTGCCCCCTCACACCACCCGGGGCTCGCTGTACGGAACAGCCGGCGGTACTCGTCTCCGTCACTGCCGCTACCCGCCAGTGAACCAGTGTGCGAGGCTGCATGTCAATAATGCGCATTCGAACGTTCCTGGCCGCATGCTTCGTCCTCGCCCTCGCCGTGCTGCCGGCGGCCTGCGGCGGCGACGATGACGTGACCGTGCAGCGCCCGGCCACATCGACCCCCCTCCCGCCGACGGCGACGCCAACCGAGGACCTCACGCAGACGCCCACGGAGTTCCGGGTGGCGATGATCAATCTCATGAGCCCGATCTCGCTCGATACCACCAAGACCACCGCTTCGGACACTTTCGAAGCCCGGCTCGCGCTCGTCATCGACCAGCTCAAGGAGTTCAAGCCGGACCTCGTCGCCTTCAGCGAAGCCACCAAGACGGCCTCCCACGGGAGCGTGGAGGATCGCCTGGTGAAGGAACTCAAGCTCGAATCCATCTACCTGACGGCGAAGCCGTGGTACATCGGCCTGAGCAAGGATCAGAACGCCGAGATCGCCCGGCAGGTTGGCTTCCAGGAGGGCGAACTCGTCCTCGTCCGCAGCGACCGCTTCCCCATCCTCGGCTACGAGAAGATGTGGCTGAACCCGCGCACCTCCGAAGCCGAGGGGCCGGGGGTCATCCACCTCAAGGTCAAAGGGCCAGCAGGCGTCGGTGAGATCGACGTGTTCGTTTCACACCTGACCGGAGCCGACAGCAAGGTGCGCGCGCAGCAGGCCGCTTCGTTCGCCCAGTTCATCAAGGCGCAGAAGGGCGCGGGCCGGACGCTGGTCCTCGGCGACTTCGGCGACCCGGCCGGCACGCCCACGCAGCAGGCGTTCCTCGATATCGGCCTCAACGATGTGCTGGAGGAATCGGGCCTGCAGACCTGCTGCCGCGAGAGCGTGGTCGGCGAGCAGCCGCCGCTGAACGCCCGGGTCGACTACCTGCTGACCTCGCAGTGGATGCCTTCTGCGCTGGGGCTGTTCGCCGACCAGCCGGGCAAGCTGGATGACGGCCAATCGCTCTGGGCCAGCGACCACAACGGCGTGACGGCGATCTTCCCGATCGGCCCGCCGCCGGGGCCGTAGCCGCTCTGTGAAGAAACTTGCTGACGGCGCGACTCGCTCGCAGTAGCATGCGCGCGAAATCACGGGAGGTTTCACCTTGGCCGTAGCAACGAATGCGGGGGCCATCTACCCCGTCAACATCAACGTCGAACCGCAAACGGCGCCACGGAACAAGATGACCGTGGGCTTCCGCATCATCCTCGCCATTCCGCATGCGCTCCTCGTCGGCGGCGTCTTCGGCGCTGGCGCCATCTTCTCGCTCCAGGGTGACTGGTGGGGCAACTTCTCGAGCGGCGGCGTCCTCGGCGCGGTGGCCGGCGTCTGCGCGGTCATCTCGTGGTTCGCCATCCTGTTCGCGAACCAGCACCCGGAGGGCCTGCGCAACCTGGGGACGTTCTACCTGCGCTGGAAGGTCCGGGCAGTCGCCTACATGGCCCTCTTCCGCGATGACTACCCGCCATTCGGCGACGCAGACTACCCGTCGACGCTCGACATCACGCTCGCCGAGCTCCCGCGCGACAAGATGTCCGTCGCCCTGCGGATCATCTACATGATCCCGCACATTATCGTGCTCTGCTTCCTCGGCATCGCCTGGTTCTTCACGAGTGTCGTGGCCTGGTTTGCCATCCTCTTCACCGGCGAATACCCGGAAGGGCTGTACAACTTCGGCATCGGTGTCTTCCGCTGGTCAACCCGCGTGGAGGCATACGGCCTGCTGCTCGTCGACGAGTACCCGCCGTTCTCGTTGAACTGATCGTTACCCGCTGGCGGCTGGCGTCTCGCCGCGCGCGAGCGTGGCGATCTCGTCAGCCGTCGGCGAAGGGTACTGGACGCGCGGGTGGTAGACCGCTCGGAGCGTCGCCTTGAAGCTCGCGGCGACCGTCTGCAGTTCGCGCAGGGTAATGTCGCATTCGTCGAGCTGGCCCTCGGCAAGGCGTTCTGCGAAGACGGAGTCGACGAGGCGGTCGAGGCCGCCTGCGCCTTCGTCCTGGCGGGCCCGGGCCACCGCTTCCGATGAGTCGGCGAGCATGACGATGGCGGCCTCCCGGCTCTGCGGGCGCGGGCCGTCATAGCGATACTCGCGCGCCTCGACGGTTTCGCCGTTCTGGACTGCCTGGCGGTAGAAGTACGTCACGAGCCGTGTGCCGTGGTGCTGCGGGATGAAGTCGCGCACAACGGCCGGCAGCCGGTAGCGCCGGGCAAGGTCGAGGCCGTTGGTGACGTGGGCGCGAATGATGCGCGCGCTTTCGACCGAGGTGAGCGACTGGTGAGGGCTCGGCGCGCCGTCAAGCATGTTCTCCACGTAGTTACCCGGCATCGCGAGCTTGCCGATGTCGTGGTAGTACGCGCCGACGCGGACGAGCAGGGCATCGGCGCCGATGGTGGCAGCCGCGCGTTCGGCCAGCGCGCCAACGAGCATCGAATGGTGGTAGGTGCCCGGGGCCTGCTCCTGCAGCCGCCGGAGGAGCGGGTGTTCGGCCTGCGCCAGCTCCATCAGCTGGAGCCGGGTGGTCACGCCGAAGGCCATGGCGAGGACGACGAAGACGCCGACCGCGAGCAGCGCCGAGACCAGTCCGTGGATGGCCGCCGCCATCGCAATCCATCCAAGCTGGACGTTCTCGCGCTGGGCCGTGACGAGCCAGAAGACGACCATCACGAGGGCCGTCGCGAGCGCCACCGCGACCCCCGCGACGGCGAACCGGCTGACCCGGCTGGCGCGGTAGACCACGGCGGCGCCGGCGAGGCCCCCCGCCGAGTAGGCCATCCCCAGTTCGAGCGACTGGAGCGAACCGACGTACGAACTCCCGGCAATCTGCGGGGCCGTGCCGCCGGAGAAGACGGCGAACAGACCTACCGCAACCGCCACCAGCACCGCCAGCGAGAGGTCGGCGAAACAGGCGGTGACGATAGCCGCCGTGGCCACCGGCAGGCCGAAGGCGAGGAAGCGCTCATGCGTATCGGGCGTGACCGCCGGGAGGGCGATGCGCGCCCCGGCGAGGACGGCGACGACGGTGACGGCGACCAGCGCCATGCGCCGCTTCGCAGGGTCGCCGAACGGCTGGAAAAGGTAGGCGTAAAAGCCGAGGAGCAGCCCGAGTCCGAGCGCCATGACCACGCCGCCGGCCACCGCGTACAAGTCGATGCCGTCCTCGATGACGCCTGCCGCTTTGAGCGCTTCGATGTCCTGGGCCGAGATCTGCTGGCCTTCGGTAACGATGACCTGGCCCTGCGAGAACGTGCGCACCACGGGCAGCACCGACTGCCGCGCCTGGTCGCGCTTCGCGTCGGTCGCCGCCTGGTCCACCCGGAAGGTTTCGACCGAGAAGACCCGGAGCAGCCCGGCGAGGGCGTTGCGCTCGTCGTTGTTGGCGGGCGCGGCCTGGTCTTTCAGCGTGTCGACGTACGTCGTGACCGTCTTGTCGATGTCCTCTTTCTTCAGTGGCGCGCTCAGGAGCGTGGCGAGGCCGCTCGACACCATCTGGCGGAAGGCGGCGAGCCGGGCAGGGTCAATGCCAAGGAGGGCGGCGCGCTCGAAGTTCGCCAACGGCTGGGGCGTGGTCAGGTTCGCGACCTGGTCCTGCTTCTGCTGGGCGTTCAGGTCGCTGCGAGCCGCGATCGCGCGCACGGTGTCGATGTAGCGAGCTGCGCGGTCCACCTGCTGGTCGCGAATCGAGGTGTCGACCGGGAGCGACTCCTCGGGCACGGCCCTGGCGCGCTCTTCGCGCTCAGCGTCGGTCAGGGTTTCGGACTGGAACTCGGTCGCGTGCTGGGCCGTGAAGGTGCGGGTCGCGACGTCGCCCGGCTCCAATTCGGTGTTGAACTGGAAGAGCGGCACCACCAGCGCCACCGTCGCGACGGCGATGATGAGCCCGAAGAGCGCGGCGGCGGAGCGATTCACCTGGCGATTGGCAGGACGCATCACCATGATCACAGGCAGGATACCAGAGGCGCCGGGGGGCCACGGTGAACCTCAGATCGCGGGGCCTTCGCCGAGGATCTCGTTGAGTGCGGTCAGCCGCTCGATGACGAGGAAGCCGGCGCGGTCGCGGGCCCGGTCAGTGCGTTCGAGGAGGATCGCGCGCATCCCTGCTGCGCGGGCCCCCGCGATGTCCGTCGCCATTGTGTCGCCCACGAAGATGGCATCCTCGGGGTCAACCTTCAGGTCGGTCAGTGCGCGGAAGAACGGTGCAGGGTCCGGCTTCGCGAGGCCAACATCGGCCGAGGAGACGAACGAATCGAGGTAGCCGGCGAGGCCCAGTTCGTTGACCTTCGGGCCGAAGAGGGCCGCCGGGAAGATGGCGTTCGTCACCACGGCCGTCCGGTAGCCCCGGTAACGAAGCGACGCGAGCAGCCCGCGCGCATCATCGTAGACGGTCATCCCGTGCGAGGACTCCTGGAAGAAGAGGCGAGCGCAAGCATCAACGTCGCTCGCGCCGACGGCCAGGCCGAGCCAGGTGAACGCCTGGCCAAGCAGGCGGCCGAGGTGCGGCGCAGTCGCGGTTTCGCCCGGGCGGTATTCGGGCAGGACCGCATGGAACGCGCGCTCGAAATCGGCATCGCTGAGGTCGTAGTCGAGGCGCTTCCGGACGAAGTTCGCCACCACAGCGGCCGGGGCGCCCACCACGAGCGAGTCGTCCCGGACGAGGGTACCGCCCCAATCGAACAGCACCGCCCGGATAGCCACGTCAGCTCCCCAGCAGCCTGCGCACCGTCTCGTTAATGAGGCGGCCATCGGCGCGCCCGGCGAACTGCTTCGAGAGCACGGGCATGACCTTGCCCATGTCCCGCGGGCCGCTGGCGCCGGTCTCGGCGATGACCTTCGCAGCGGCCGCTTCGATCTCTTCCGCGGTGGCCTGTTGCGGGAGGTAGACCTCGAGGATCACTGCTTCGGATCGTTCCTTCTCGGCGAGGTCCGTGCGCTTCGCCTTTTCGAACTGGTCGATGCTGTCTCGGCGCTGCTTGAGTTGCTTCTGGATGATGCTCAGCACCTCGTCGTCGCTGGCGACGAGCGGGGGCAACTTCGCCATCTCGGCGAGCTGCTCGTCGCTGGCGCCGGCCGGTGGCGTACGGATCTCGGCGTTGCGGATGGCGGCGATGAGCATGCGCAGGGCGCTCTTGCGCGTCTCATCTTTCGCGCGCATCGCGTCAGAAAGGTCGGCCTGGATTTTCTCTTTCAACGAGGCCATGCGGCTCTCCCGGGGGAATGGCGCGGGCCCGGCGACTGTGCCGGGCCCGCGAGTCTGGTCCTGGTTGGGGCCCTAGCGCCTGCTGGCGGCGCGGGCTTCGCTGCGGAGCTGCTTCTTGCGGAGCTTCCGCAGGCGGGCTGCTTCCTTCTTCTTCCGCTTCACGCTCGGCTTTTCGTAGTGTTCGCGGCGGCGCGCTTCAGCCAGGATACCGTCCTGCTGGACGCGCTTGTTGAAGCGCTTCAGCGCAGCTTCAAACGCCTCGCCGTCACCGACAATGACTTCTGCCAAGAGGGGAGATCACCTCGCCTTCGTGCACGGATTCGCCCGGAAACGGGCCGCGGGTCTTTCACCATACCACGGCCGTCCAGTTACGCGCATAGCGGGAATCCCTAATCCGGGCGGCCGGCCGCGCGCTCCCGCGCCTCCAGCCGTTCGACGTGGTGTTCGACCCAGAGTCCCGGCCGCTGGGTGCGGAAGCCCGGCGCGTTGTAGTTGAAGCGGTCCTGCTTCTTCCGGACCTCCCGCGCGAGCGACTCCCAGGAGGCGCGCAGGCGCTCGACCGCGGGGGCGATGCGCGGCCAATCGTCCGGGCCTGCGGCTTCGCAGTACTCACGGTGGTTCCGTTCGGTGACGGCGAGCCGTTCAAGGTCGAGTTCGATTTCGCGGCCGAGCGTCAGCCACTCGGGCGTGTGGCCGCCGTTTTCGAGCATCTTGAAGCCGAGCCACTGGTCACCGGCGTAGGCCTGCTGCTCGCGCGAAACGCCGAGCGGCTTGCCCGCGCCGGGCAGGTTGCTAAACGCGCCGGCGGCCATCGCCTCCTGGATCGCGCCTTCCACCGAGCGTTCGAGGCTCATTGCGCAGTTATCCTACCGCATCGGCCCGGCGGGCTTGTGACTACCGCCGCTGGGCGATGGCGCAGACCGTGCTGCTGCCGATGGCGCCGCTCTCGTCATACATCGTACAGTGGCCGACCGCGATGCCGTCGGCCGAGTGGTGCGAACTGGTCTCGAAGCCGATCCACTCGCCCTCCGGGTAGCGGTGGAGGTAGAGCGTGATGTCGGCGTTGATGAACTCGAGGCCGTTGCTGCCCCAGTTCGCGCCGGGGTTGGTCCAGTCGGCAGCTGAAGCGGCCCGCACGAACGGGGTCAGCGGCACACCATCGACGAGCGGCCGGATCTCCCGCATCCAGACCTGACCCTGCTCGGAGAGGCCGGGGTCACGCGGGCGGAGCGGGCGCATGTCCCACATCGGCGCCCATTTCGGAACGCCCGACTGTTCCGAGGGCGGCACCTCGTCTGGATGCTTGACCTGCCAGTCTGGCGGGCTCCAGACGCGGCCCTTCGGGTTCTCGGCGCGTTTCAGGAGAACCGCCGTGCCGCGCGCATAGCTCGCGCCCTCGGAGAGGTATTCGAGTTCGACCACCCGGATGCGGTTGCCGTCGCGGATGGCCTTGCTGGTCACCTGGCAGGGCGCGAGCGTCGGCAGCCGGTAGAGGTCGATGGTGAGGCGAGCACAGTGGAACTCGTCGCTGCCGAAGCGGCTCTCGACTTCGTGGCCGAACAGCCCGGCGAGGACGCGGGCGTGGAGCGAGCTTTCGCCCCATGGCCCCCGCGAGATGGGATTGATGGTGTACTGGCCGTCACCCGCGGCGTTGGTGAATGCATCGGTCATGCGAGCCCCCGGGAACCTGCCGGACGTGGAACCGGGGCCCCATTGAGGCCCCGGAAGTTGCGAATGCGAAGGGAACGGGCGTGCCGCCTAGTCCGCGGAGGGCAGAACCTTGGGCTGGAGCAGTTCCATCGAGCGGCCATCGACGTTGAGGGCGCACGGGCCGGGCTTGACCACGAGCACTTCGATGCCGGTCTCTTCGTCCTTGTACCGCTTACCGAGCTGGACGGCGTCCATGCCTGCGGTGTCCACGGTGACGGAAGCGTCTTCGGCGCCGCGCATCTGCATTGCGGCGGGACCGCAACGGAGTTCGCCGGCGCCGCCCTTGGTGACAATAAACTCGGCCACGCCGCCGGGAACGACGTATCGCTTTCCTGTCTGTGCTGCTGCCATTTGGAATGCCCCTCTTATCTCAACCTGGCCCACGACCGGGCCGGAAAATGCAGATGGGATGCTACCCATCGTATCTGGGCCGGTCAATTATGACCGGTAACAGCGGGCCAGAGATGGCCCGCGTTTACGTTACTGGACGAAAACGTCGGCCAGCATGTCCGGGTGGTAATCACACGTGATCTTGAACTGGCCTGCGTCGTTGAAGGTGATGGTCCGCTTGTCGCCCTGCTTGATGTCGGCGCCGTCCTTCTTGCCGTTCATAGTGATGGTGTGGAGGCCCACCACCGAATCGAAGAGGACGGACGTGCCCTTGGCGATGCTGACCACACCCTTGTTGATGGGCTGTGAAGCCCCATCGGCGACCACGGTCCAGTCGTTGGCGTGGGCATCGATGCGGACTTCCTTGGAGAGCGTCGGCGGAGCGGTGACGGCGGGCGCGCCGGCGCCGGTCAGGTTATCGAAACCGGACTTGCTGACGGCGTACTGCACACAGCCGGTTCCCGGGTTCTTGGCGTCGGGGGCCTTCGAACCGAACGCGTCATCCGGGAGGTGGAGCTGGGTGCCCACGCGGAGGACGTCAGTCGCCTTGATGTTGTTCTTGGCTGCCAGGCTCTGGGCAGTCACGTTGCCGTAGCCTTCGGCCACCTGCTCCAGGTTCTGGCCCTTGACCACATACTCGTTGATCTGCGGGAGCTGGAGGACGACGACGGACTGGAGCGGATCGGCGGCGTTCAGACCGTTCGCCTTGGCCAGTTCGGCCGCGGTGGTCGCGTGCTCCTGGGCCGCGCGCTCCCAGGTGTCGCCGGTCTGGACGATGTACGTCGCCGAGGCAGGCAACTTGAGGGCTGTGCCAACCGGGACGACAGCGTCAGCCGCGATGTTGTTCTCGGTAGCGATGTCTTCAGCCTTGACGCCGTGCTGGGAAGCGACGGTGCCGAGCGTCTGCCCTTCGAGGACGACCGCGGTCTGCTTCGGCAGCTTGAGCGTGTTCTCGAACGGCAGTTCCTTGTCGTTGGCGAGGCTGGCGTCGAGGTTTTTGTTGAGCCCCTCGAGGTCGTTCACGCTGATGCCGTGCATCTTGGCGATGGCGTCCTTGGTATCGCCCGCGGAGATGATGTAGACCGCGCCGGCGGGAAGCTTCAGTTTGTCGGCGGGGAAGAGTCCCGCGACATCCGTACCCTGCGACTTCAATGCGAAGGTGGCAACGCCGCGCTTCTCCTTGAAGTCGTAGTCAAGCCCGTTGAGGTCGGCGAGGATGACGGCGCCGACGAACTGGGACTCGGCGATCTTCGTGATCGTCTCGTTGTCCTTATAGGCGGTGTACTTGTAGCCGTTCGGGTCACCCTTGAAGCCGGGAATCTTCAGTTCGGTACCCTGCTTGAGGATGCCATCGACGGGAAGGTTGTTGGCCGCGGCCAGTTCCTTCGGGCCGACGCCATGCGCCTTCGCGATGGTCTCGAGCGTGTCGCCGCCGACGAGCACCGAGACTTCGGCGTTCAGGTTGTGGGCGAACTCCTCGGCTTCTTTCCACCAATGGCTCGTCATCTCGCCGGTGCCGTCATCGGCCACCGGGTAGGAGAGGAAGTCGACGAGGTGCTGGATCTGGATCGCGTTGAGCGCGCCGCCGTTGGTGGTCAGCCAGGCGGGCATGAGGGTGCCGGCGCGGCCGCAGGCGAGGGTGCGCTGGAGGAGCGCCTTATTCGCGGCAAGGACGAGCGGGTCCTGGTCCTGGAACTTGGTGGTGTCGTTGGCGCGGAGTTGCGGGCCGACGCCGCCTTCGCCGGTGTTGCCGTGGCAGGTGCGGCAGTTGTTGGCGAACAGGAGCGCGCCGCGTTCGAGCGACTGGTCCTTCGTCCACTGCTGCTGGTCCACCGCGCGGATAGGCAGGTCGACGGCGGAGTAGGCGGCGCAGCCCCCAACGAAGAGGAAGAGCAGCGCGACCATCAGCCCGATTTGCTTCTGGGTGTTCAATCGTCCCTCCGCCTAACCGTTGTACGTGACCGCGCGAAGCGGGTTGTCGGCGTTGCCGCTGGTGACCTTGCCGGTGTTCACCATGACCGACCCGTCGGCGTTGACCGTCAGGGCCATCGTGTCCATCGGGCGCGGGGCCGGGCCGAACACGCGGATACCGGCGCGGGAGTAGGTCGAACCGTGGCAGGGGCAACGGAACCAGCCGATGATGCCTGGGAAGTTCACAGTTGCGCCGTTGAAGGCCGGGTTCCACGGCACCGAGCAGCCGAGGTGCGGGCACTTCCAGTAGAGGGCGAGCAGGCCGCCGACACCGCCGACGCCGAGGACGTCGCCCTGGGAGCCATCGAGGTTCACGAGCCAGAACTTGCCCTCGCTGATGCGGACGGGTTCTTCGCCCTTCTTCGGGATACGGGCTGTGGCCACGTTCACGGTGCCGCCGAAGCCCTTCGGGCCGCGGAGGTTGAAGAAGCCGAGGAATCCCGCCACCAGCGAACCGGTGAAGATCATCACGCCGGCGAAGGCGCTCACACGCATGAACGATCGGCGGGCAAGCTTGCGCGCCTCCTGCTGCCGTGCGCGCTCAATGCGGCCGCGGGGGCTGGCGGTTGGTTCTGCTGCCATTAGTGTCCTGGCTCCTGACCCGGGATTCCTTCGCTCACCTTCAGTTCCCACGGGAACACGAGTTCCTGGCCCTGACCGCGGAAAGCGGTGCCTGTCAGCGTGAGCACGCCGTAGGCGGCGACGAACCCGCTGAAGAGCGCAAGCAGCGCGTCTCGCCGGTTCATCACCCAGCCCGCCCGCCACATGCCGTAGATCATCAGCGTGGGCAGACCGACGAGGACCGCGATCGGGATTGCCTGTTCAACCAGCCAGCCCGGGAAGTCCAGGTGCTGGAAGGTGGTTGGCCCGCCCGAACCCGTGCCGTCGAGCAGGCGCAGGTTGAATGGCAGATAGGTGATCGACTTCGACCACTCCGGCCACGGGAGCTGCGACTGCATGGAGCGGACGTTTTCGAGGAAGCGGAAGGTGTCTCCGCCGGTTATCCCGAACCAGTCGTTCAGGAAGAAGGCGATCTTGCCGGAGTCCCAGAGGATGAGGAGCCAGGTGCCGAAGAAGCCGATGGCCCCGGCGACGATGGTGATCTTGACTGCGCCTTCGGTGTTGAACCAGGCGCCCTGGCCTTCGGTGTCACGGTCGAAGTAGGGGAAGGCGCCCATGATGATGAGCCAGACGGTCGGGATGATGATGCCGGCCATGGCGGCGTTCATGTGCAGGAGCAGTTCCTGCAGGTTGAGCAGATACCACGGCGCCTTCGAGGGGTTCGGGGTGACGTCCGCGTTCGCCTGGTCCAGCAACGGGGCATTGACGACCACCGAGAGGAAGAACAGCGTGATGGTGAACACCAACGCGGCAATGAACTCGATGAACACGAGATCAGGCCAGACGAGGACTTCCTCGTCACGGGCGCGGGCCTGGGGGCGAGCGACCGGCCGGGCTACGACTGCAGTTGCCATACTCTTCCTCTTCTCAGTTCGTGCGTACGCCTAGAGCGGCCGGGCGAGGCCGCCGTCGCGGCGGATTCGCCAGAAGTGCACAGCCATGAAGATGGCCGCGAGCAACGGCAGTCCGATGACGTGCAGTGTGTAGAAACGGATGAGCGAGTCCGGGCCCACTTCGAAGCCGCCGAGCAGCCAGAAGCGGGTCTTCGGGCCGAGGACCGGCGCCGAACCGGCGATGTTCGTGCCCACCGTGATCGCCCAGAAGGCCAGCTGGTCCCACGGCAGGAGGTAGCCGGTGAAGCTGAGCAGGAAGGTCAGCACCAGGAGGATGACGCCGACCACCCAGTTGAACTCGCGCGGCGGTTTGTAAGCGCCGGTGTAGAACACGCGCATCATGTGCATGAAGACGAGGATGACCATGGCGTGGGCCATCCAGCGGTGCATATTCCGCATTAACTGGCCGAACTGCACGGTCGTCGTGATGTTCTGGATATCCAGGTAGGCCCGCTCGACGCTCGGCACGTAATAGAACATCAACAGGATGCCGGTGACCGTGAGGCCGAGGAACATGAAGAACGAGAGGCCACCCAGGCAGTAGGTGTGCGTGATCTTCACATGGGTGCGGTGGATACGCGTCGGGTGGAGGTGGAGGAAGACGTTCGTCGCCACCACGAGCATCTGGTTACGCGGCGTGTTCGGGTAGCCCGTCCGGAAGATGGACTTCCAGACGTAGTTATGGAACATCTTGTCGTAGATCTTGTCCGCGATCGTCGGCTTGGTAGGAGATTCAACGGCCATTGCGCACCTACCTCTGCCACCAGGCGCCAAAGGCGACCATGATCGCGAGCGATACGACGATGGTTATCCCAACAAAGACAAGCTCGAGCGTCTCGGCGAAGTCGTGTGGAAGATTCGCAAATTCCATCGTACCGGCCTCCCCTCTGATTACCGGGCGCGACGAGCCCCGGACCCGCGACTTTGTGAATCGCGTAGCAAGGCTGATTTATACCATCGCCCCAAGAGGCGATCAAACCTGAGCGAGCGGGTTAACCGGCCCCGATGCCCCCTTCGGCGGCTCGTCCCGCCTGGACGGGGCCGGCGCAGGGGCCCGGCCGACGGCAAGCAGCCCTGCCGGAGCCTGCGCTACACTCCCCGCAAACCCCAGGGGAGCCGCCATGCCACACGCAACGATCAACGGAGTGAGCCTCTTTTTCGATGAGCACGGGAGCGGCGAACCGGTCCTGTTCCATCACGGCTACACCGGTTCGCATTACAGCTACGACGATGTCGTGCCCCACCTCGCGAAGCGCTACCGCACCTTCCGGATGGACGGCCGCGGGGCCGGCGATAGCGATCGTTCGGCGAAGGGCCATTCGATCGAGCAGTACGCCGCTGACGTGATTGGCATGGCCGACCACCTTGGCCTCGAAAGATTCACCTATATCGGCCACAGCATGGGCGGCGTCATCGGCTACGAACTGGGGCTGAACTACGCCTCACGCCTTGACAGGCTCGTTCTCATCGCCCCGGCCCCGGCCGATGGCGTCACCGTGCCTGCATCGTTCCGCGAGCGGGCTGCCAAGCTGCACTACGGCAAGGAGCACGCCCAGATGCTCGAAGAGGCGATGGTGCTGACGGCCCAGCCGCGCTCCCGCGACCTCGTGGCGGCGCGCATCCAGCACGGGCTGAGCGTTTCTGACGCGCACTTCGAAGAGTCGTGGACGGCGCTCGAGACCTATCACAAGGGAGACCGCCTCGGCGAGATCAAGACCCCCACGCTGATGGTGGCCGGCGCCGCCGACGGCCTCTTGCCGTTCAACCTGGCCGACTTCCAGCGCCTTGGCAACGCGACGCTCCACGTCTTCAGCCGGGTCAGCCACGGCATCCCCTACGAGATCCCGGACGAGTTCTCGGCAGTCGTCCTCGACTTCCTCGAACATGGCGTGGTTACCGCGGGCACGCTCCAGGCGAAGCTTCGCGAGGCGATGGCCCCGGCCTGAGCGCACCGTCCCCGGCGCGCCTTCGAAAACGCCCCGGCAGCACCCTTGTCCGGGGCGTTCCGGCGGTTTGCTACTATGGCTGACGGTGTCCGCGTACACGACTGACCTGCCGCACCTCGAAGAGGAACCCCTCGGGGGAGAGACGCTCCTCCCTGCTCCCGAGGAAGTGGTCTTCCGCATGCGCCAGGCCATCCTCGACGGTGAACACTGGTTCGAAGCGCTGCTCGACGGCATCGCCCGCTGGCGCACCGCCGAGGAACAGATTGGCAGCCGCCGCTTCCAGTACCTCATCCACGGCGAAGCGTTCGACTGGCTCCTCCTCGCCGAGCGCTTGCTCGACGAGGCGCCGGATCTCGTGCCGCCGGCGGAGCGCGAAGCCCTCCTCTGGGAGAACCGCTGGCCGCTCGACATCGAAGACCACGAGTTCGCGGCGCGGATGGGGCGGGCGAAGTACAGCGCGCACCTCAACTTCCTCTACGGCGTCCTCGTCGAGGAGGCGCTCCAACTTTCGGTCGAAGAGGAGATCCACAAGGAGGGCCGCAGCCGCGCATGGGGCACGGACCTTCGCGCCGATGAGACGATGTTCCAGCGCGTCTATGGCCATCCCCGCGAAGAACTCTTCGCCCTCTACTACGAAAGCACCGGGCAGATGCTCCGGCAGGATGTGCCCTACGCCGACTGGAAGGCGTTCACCTACTGGCTATTCAAGTTCCGGCTGAAGCGCCAGGACAAGGCGCGGGTGGCGAGCGACACGCGCAAAGGGTTGGCCCAGCTCACCCTGATGGAGATGCAGGTGAGCAGCCGGCGCAAGGGCGCGCACCTGGATGAAGCGGGCTTCGCCGAACGGTACGGGAACGAATCACCCGCCCGCGAGCGGCGCGCCCCCGTCCTCGCCGGGGAAGCCTGACCGGCCCCTGCGGCGGGCTGGCATACTCATCCCGTGACCATCACCCATGACGCGCTCACCGGGGCCTTCCGCGATGCCAGGCGCCAGCTCTGGCTGGTTGGCGGCGCGCTGCGTGACCGCCTCCTGGGCATCGCGAGCAAGGACATCGACTACGCGACCGACGCCGACCCCGACGAGGTCGAGGCGCTCGTCCGCGGGCTTGGCGCCCACGTCACCACAGTCGGCAAGCGGTTCGGCACCATCGGCGTCCTCCTCCGCGATGGCACGAACGAGGACTGGAGCGAAATCACCACCTTCCGGGGCGACTCGTATTCGGCCGGCACGCGCTGGCCAGACGTCACCTTCGGGACGACCATCGAAGAGGACCTCGCCCGCCGCGACTTCACCATCAACGCACTCGCCGAAGACGCCTTCAGCCACCGCACGCTGGACCTCTTCGGCGGCGAAGCGGACCTCGCGGCGCGGCTTATCCGGGCTGTCGGCGAACCGGTCCGGCGGTTCGAAGAGGACCCGTTGCGCATCCTCCGGGGCCTCCGTTTTGCCAGCCAGCTCGGGTTCGACATCGAACCGGCGACCTTCGCAGGGATGGCGGAGACCGCGCCACTGCTCGCCACCCTCTCGCAGGAGCGCATCACCGCCGAACTGGACCGGCTGCTCCAGGGGCTGGACCCGGCCGGCGGCCTCGAAGCCCTCCGCGCCTGTGGGGCCCTGGATGTGGTGCTGCCTGAACTCGCGAACATGGCCGGCTGCGAACAGAACCGCTTCCACCGCTTCGACGTCTGGGGCCATACGGTCGCAACGGTCGCGACCATCGAACTCGCGCCCGGCAGGAAGCGGCTGCGGCGCTGGACCGCGCTCCTCCACGACCTCGGGAAGCCGGCCGTGCGCCACGTGAAGGCAAACGGCGAGTGGGGCTTCTACCGCCACGAAACCGCCGGCGCCGAACTGGCCGCGGCCCTCCTCGAACGGCTCAAGCTGGGCAAGAGCGACTCGCTCGCCATCGCCTCGCTGGTGCGCCGCCACATGGACCGTCCGGACCCTGAAGACGCGCGTTCGGTGCGGCGCTTTATGGCCCGCGCACCCGGCTACTGGCGTGACCTCCTCGCCCTGAAACGCGCCGACAACGCCAGCCACACCTACGACGACAACGCCTACCACGACGCCCTCGAAGCCGCCTGCGAACGCATCGAACGGGAGGAGGCCGACCGTCTGCGCGCCGAAAGCCCCCTCACCGGCGACGACCTGGTGGCGATGTTCGAACGCGAGCCGGGGCCGTGGATCCGGGTCGTGAAGGACCGCCTGAGCGCGATGGTGCTCGACGGCGACCTCGCTCCGGGGGACCGCGTCGCCGCCGAGCGCACGGCGCGCAAACTCCTCGGGCGGCTGTAAGCGGCCGTTGACCGGGCGCTGGTTCGCGGTGCGAACGGTGACGTACCATGCACCCTTAGTGCTCGAAAAAGCTCTCCTCATCATCGCGGTGATAACGGGTCTCGGCGTGGCGGCGGCGGTCTACCTCGTGGGCCACTCGAAAGCGGCCGCCGGAGGGCTGGGCGTGATCAGCGCCTATTTCGTCTTCGGCGAACTCGGCGACATCTTCCGGCCGGCGCCCGCCGCGCCATCCCATCGCCCGGTTGGCGAGCCGCTGCTCGCGAACCCGAAGGTGCGCCGCCGCCTGCTGAGCGTGGCCGCACTCTTCGTTGCCGCCGTGCTCATCGCCATCGAGTTCATCACCGGCGACCTCGACGTCGAGGACATCCGCGAGTGGATCCGCGGCCTTGGACCGTGGGGGCCGGTGCTGTTGATTACGGTGCTGGCCGTGGCGATGGTGGTCGCGCCGATCCCGAACCCGCCGTTCATGATCGCCGCCGGCATCGCCTGGGGGACGCTGCTCGGCGTCGTCTATGCGGTCATCGGCCAGCTCATCGGGTCGGTCATCATCTTCTGGCTCTCGCGCCGGTTCGGCCGCCAGCTCATCCCCCGTCTCATCGGCGAAGAAGGCGCCAGCCGTGTCGACCGGCTGGCCACGCGCATGGGCCCGCAGCTCGTCTTCTGGTGGCGGATGATGCCGGTCTCCTTCGACTTCGCAGCCTATGCCGCGGGACTCACGCGGATGTCGTTCCCGCTCTTCGTCGGCCTCGTCCTCGCCGGGTCCATCCTCCCGACGACGGTTGTCGTGGGCTTCGGCGACTCGTTCGGGAAGAGCTGGGAGGCGGTGGCGGTCACGGGGGCGATCATCGCGGTTTCGATGCTCGTGCTGTCGAGCCTGCTCTACCGGGCCTTCCGGGAGGAGATGGGCCCGCCACGCGAGGCGCTCCGCAAGCTCCTCGGCGCCGAAGACTAAGCCCGGCCGCCGTCCTTCAGCACTCTCTCGGCTGACTCGGCAACCGCTTCGAGGGCGGCAGCCATGGTCGCGGCCGCTTCGGCGGTCAGCAGGCTGGTGAAGTGCCTCCGGACGCCGCGCAGGTGGGTGACGGCGGCATCACGCAGCCGCTCTTCGCCGGCCCCGGTCAGGCAGACCCAGCGCCCGCGGCGGTCATCCTCGTCCGCCTCGCGGGAGACGAGCCCGGCTTCGCACATGCGGTCCACGAGGCGGGTCAGGCCGCTCTTGCTGAGAAGCACGTTTGCGGCCAGCCCGGTCATCCGCAGGCGGTGGCCTTCCGCCTCTTCGAGTTGCACAAGCACGTCATACCAGCTGAGCGAGAGGCCTTTTTCGGCCTGGAGTTCCGCTTCGAGCAGGTCCGTGACGCGAGAGTGGGCGCGAAGGAAGGCCCGCCACGTCCGGAGTTGGGGGTCGGAGTGCATGGGCGAATCTTGGCGCGTTGATGGTTGCTGGCGCAACAGGTTGCACAACGCTCGCCGAGGCCCGCGCGTCAGCAAGGGCATGTGCCCGGGCCACCACACGGCACCGAGCCGGAGGCACAAAAGGGAACCGCGAACGGCAGTGAGCGGATCGTCCCCC
>JADYYG010000051.1 GCA_020853755.1 Dehalococcoidia bacterium
CACGGCGTCACCGCCGTACGTGGGCAGGGTAGACTCAGACAGGGTGCATCTCCGTAGGTTTGGTGCTGACAAACACATCCTACCGGGGGCACCCCCCTTCTATTCCCGGGACTCCCTCGCTGATTCATCGCCCGTGAGGTACGAGGGTCTACGCAATTGTTTACACAGTTTCCAGTCTCCCGGAACTGTCTCACATGTCTTCGGACCTGATCACAAGAGGGCTTTCGCCAGCTTCGGAGGAAACAAAAAACGCCGGCCAATGGCCGGCGCTTGATCTGAGGCCCGGGAAACCCTGTCAGGCGGACTTGCTGGCGAGTGCGGCGAGGCGGCGCTTGGCGCGGTCGGCCTTACCGGTGTGGATGGCGCCCATCTTGGCCGCGCGGTCGAGTGCAGAAAACGCGCTGCTGAGCGCTTCCTTCACCTGCGCGTCATCGCCGCTGCCAACGGCTTCGCGGACGTGGCGGACGGAGCTGCGGGCGAGGGTGCGGCGTGCGCGGTTGCGCTCGCGCTCGCGGAGGGACTGGTGCCAGCGCTTGATTGCGGACTTATGGTGAGCCATGCGTGATCCGGGCCTGTTTTCTCAGAGTGTCGAACGAAAAGAGTACCGCGACGGGCCGGTTCGGGCAACGAAAGCGAACGTGCGCCTCACTTCGCGCCCGCTGACCGCAACTTCCGCCCTCCCGCGAGCGGGACAACCCCGACGCCGTCGCCTTCAATCACGGACAGGTACGTTTCGACGGCGAGGCCGGGAAACCGCACCGCGAGGATCTCCCGGGCGCGTTCGAGGTGTTCGCGGTGCACTTCCTCCTCTTCCCGGCGGCCGGCCAGGTCCTGGTACATGCCACAGGTCATGTGGTTCATGAGCAGGATCCGCTGGAAGTGGTGGAGTTCGAAGAGCAGCAAGATCTCCTCCTCCATGGTCTGGCGTGCGGCCTCGCTCGTCGGCAGGACAATCTGGCGGACGCCACCGGGCCGCGCGATGAGGTCGTAGGCGTTGTTCAGCCCGAGGTCGAGCCGGGCCTGGCGCTGAGCCGAGACAAAGCGGAAGTCGGAACACGAGATGACGAGCGCCCGGCAGCGGGCCTTACTGAGCTTGATCCCCATGCCAGTCATTCTGGAGCATGGGCACGAATACTGGAAATCGATTTCCAGTGACTTCGAATGTTCGCAGGTAAGCCGAACGCTCGGCCCAGCCTCGCCAGGGCGGGTTACGCATTGCCACACGGTCCAACCTCATAGATCCGACCGTAAGGGAGGCCACACCGGTGGAACCCACCGGAACGCCATCCCAGGGCCCGGACGTTCGGGCAGCTCCCGGCTACCTCGCTGGGCTGACGATCCGCTTACTGCCGTGTGCGGTTCCCTTTGGGTGGCGCCAGCCAACGGGGTGGTTCGTGACGTACCCTTGCTGACGCGCAGGCCTTTGCGGAGGTCGGTGGTGGGCCGCTTACCGTCCCCATCCCGCCCGGCGCGCTATCATCGGAGCGGTGCGCCTCCTTCCTTTGAATCCAGCTGGTGCGGTGCGTTTCGGTGCGGTCTTCGCGGTGGCGGCTGCTGCCTCGCTTGTCTTCGCCGCGTGCGAGAAGCCCGACGCCTCCTACGTCACGTCGCCGTCGATCAAGACGCTCATCGGCACGACCACCGGAAACGTGGCTTTCAACCCGCCCGAGACCGCGCCGGCGCCGACCGATAACCCGCCGAAGTGGGACATCAAGTTCAACCTCGCGCGCTTCACCGAACTCGAAAACGGCTCTCCGGCGATGGAGATCCTGATGCAGGTGGACACCCTGCCCGGCTACGGTTTTGAGCTCTGGATCAGCGGCGAAGACGGCAAGACGGCCGCCCGCTGGACCGCCGGGTCGACCACGAAGTACGAGGGCACCGCCTGCTTCCAGCTCGAACTGCAGCGCGGCGCCGAGGCGGTCCCACTGCCGCCCGGCAAGTACCACGCCACCCTCGCCTTCCGCGACCCGGAGGGTCCAGTGCTGGTGGCGAAGCAGATCCCGGTGACGAACTTCACGCCGAAGCTCGAAGGCGCCATCCCCACCCCCACGAGCGAGGTCTTCCGGGAAGCCTGGGCCTGCCGCCGCGGGCAATAGGGCGAAGCGAACCGTTCCAGCGCCCACTTCCGGCAAGGCCCGCGCGTAAGCAAGGGCATGCCTCGAACCACCACCCCCGGCTCACAGAGATCCGACCGTCAGGGAGGCCCTGCGGCCGAACCACCACCGGTTCACGGCAGCGCGGAAGCATGCGGGCGAACTTCCGGCCGTCTCGCCCGGCGGACGGTCCGCGTACCTGCCGTGCGCGGTTCTCTTCGCGGGCGGTATGTCGCGGTCTCTCCGCTACCGGGCGCCGTTGGCCGTTGCCTTCTCGTACTCGCGGCGCGCTTCCGGGAGCCACTTCTCGAGGTTCTTGATGCGCGTTTCGTCCGAGGGGTGGGTGGAGGCGTACTCCGGGAGTTGGGGGCCCTCACGGCGTTCGGCCATACGCTGCCAGAGCGCAACCGCCGCCTCGGGGTTGTAACCCGCGCGTGCCATGTAGATGAGGCCGATGTGGTCGGCTTCGGACTCCATGTCGCGCCCGAAGGGGAGGAGCACGCCGAACTGCGCGCCCGCGCCGAAGAGGGCAAGGACAGCCCCGCGCGCCGCAGGGTCGATGCCCCCAAGGGTCGCCGAGACCGCGGTCAGCCCAACCTGCGTCAGTTGTTGCTGGAGCATCCGCTCGGCGCCGTGCTGGGCGATGGCGTGGGCGATTTCGTGCGCCATCACGGCCGCCAGTCCCTCTTCATCCCGGGTCACCGCGAGAATGCCCGTGTACACCGCCACCTTGCCGCCGGGCAGGCACCAGGCGTTCACCTCGTCCGAGGCGATGAGGGTGAACTGCCAGTCGTAGCCGGGGTCATCGGCCACGGCGGCGATGCGTTCGCCAACGCGCTGCACGGCTTCGGCGTCGGGTCCGCGGCTGACGATGCTGGAGGCGTCCTGTTGGAGCACCTCGCGGTAGGCGTCGGCGCCGAGTTTCTCCTGGTCCGCCTCCGAGAGGGCGACCTTCTGGGTACGGCCGGTGACCGGGACGGTCTGTTCTTCGGCCCGGCAGTAGAGGAAGAGCGCGAACGAGCAGAGGGCGATGAGGAGCAGGCCGGCCGCGCCGACTTCGGCATAGCCGCGCTCGGAACGGACCAGCCATAACGGCTCGCGGCGTGGGGGCTGCATGCCGTAAGGCTACCAACGGTGGCCATTCGGCGCGCATTCGCCGCGGCGGCCCTTTCCCTTCCCCCGCTCCGGGTTGCTACGCTCAATAAACCAACATCGAAGCCGGAGCCAGCCATGCCGCAAACCGAAGTCCCCGTTCCCCCGTCCGCCATGGTGGTGGTCGCCCATCCCGATGACGCCGAGTTCATGGTCGCCGGAACGGTCGCGAAATGGGCCCGCCAGGGCTGCGAGATCACCTACGTAGTCATCACCAAGGGCGACAAAGGCAGCGATGACCCGGCGATGACCAGCAGCCGCCTGACCGAGATCCGGGAGGCCGAGCAGCGCGCCGCCGGGGCCATCCTTGGCGTGAAGAACTACGAATTCATGGGCTACCCGGACGGGTACCTGCAGCACACCCTCGAACTGCGCCGCGACGTCACTCGCCTCATACGCAAGTACCGGCCGCATACCCTCTTCACCTTCGACCCGACGACGCGCTACTTCTCGGACACGTACGTGAACCACCCGGACCATCGCGTCGCCGGCGATGTCGCCCTCGATGCGACGTTCCCCAGCGCGCGCGATCGGCTGACCTTCCCCGAACTGCTGCTCGACGGCTTCGAACCGTGGAAGGTTCGCCAGGTCTGGCTTTCGAATGCGGAGAAAGCGAATGTCTGGATCGATATCGCGGAGACGATTGAGCTGAAGAAGAAAGCGATGCTCGCGCACCCCTCGCAACTCGGCGAGGACATTCTCCCGTTCGTCGATGCGATGGCGCGGGGCGAGGCACAGGGTTCGGAGTACGAGTTTGCCGAGGCGTTCCGGCGGTTCATGCTCGAAGCGGACCCTGTCGAAGGGGAAAAGTAAAGGCCAGGGCCACCGCAGTCACCGTTCGTCCACCCCGGCCGCGGCACCTCCCAGCGCCGCCGCGCCATCTTGTGGTGAGCGCAAAGCACCTCGCAGCGCGCATCACAGGCGGGTGATTCACATGCGAACCATCATGACCCTCTTCGTTCTCCTCCTCGTCGCCGCCTCGGGCGGCGCCTGCGGCGGCAGTGACGAACAGCAAACTCCGGCGACGGCGCCAACAGCAACGGCAACGGCAACGGCCATCGTCGAGTCACCCGCGACCCGAGCAGCGTCTGCCCAGGCGGCGAAGCCCCAGGCCTCGCGAACGCCATCGGCGGGCCGCGCACCGAAGGGAGACGTGGCGCTCCCGGGTACGGTCGACCGTGACGTGACGTACTGCAGTCCCGGCGGAGTGGACCAGAAGATGGACATCTACCACCCGGTGCACGGCAACGGCGCGCTCGTGATGCTCATCCACGGCGGCGGCTGGTCGAAAGGCGACAAGGAATCGGGCTCGAGCACAGGGATCTTCGCGGAACTGCTGAATCGCGGGTATACGGTCTCCTCCATCGATTACCGGCTCGCCCCGGAATACCAGTTCCCGGCCCAGATGCAGGACGTCACCTGCGCCGTGCTTTACCTGAAGCAGCACGCGAAGGAGCTCGGCATCGACCCGGCGCGAATCGGCGCGTACGGCAGCAGTGCCGGCGGCCACCTCGCTTCGCTCCTCGGGACTACCGGCGGCCACGGCTACGAGATGGGCATCACGACCCTCAATGCCGAAGTCGCGGCCGTGGTCGACCTCTTCGGGCCGACCGACCTGACGGTGAAGTTCGACGGATCGCAGGATGAGATTGTGATGCGGGCGTTCGGGACAACTGACCGAACATCGAAGGAGTTGCAGCAGGCCAGCCCCGTCCTCCAGGTCTCGGCCGATGACCCACCGTTCCTCATCATCCACGGGGAAGACGACAAACTCGTGCCACTCTCCCAGGGCGAGACGTTCTACAAGGCGCTCGTGGCTGCGGGCGTGGACGCGGAGTTCGTCCCGGTGGCGAACGCCGGGCACGGCTTCACCCCCGTCGGCGGGCCAATCAGCCCGAACCTCACCGAGATCGCGAAGAGGATGGCCGACTTCTTCGACGCCTACCTGCTGAAGTGAGCGGGTTTACGCCGCCCCGGGAGGCCATCCCTTGCGCTAACCGCCTTCCGGTACGATACCTGTGAAGACAGTGTCCGCAATTGACAGGTGCGCTAAAGTTCGCACCCAGCATTCTCGGAGAAAACGATGGAGACAACGGTGACGAGCAAGGGCAAGCCCGGGACGGTAGTGCTCAAGAAGACCGGTTCCCATGTGCAGTCGCATCAGAACGCCTCCGCGTCTCCTCCGTCGATGCCTGCACGCGTGAAGCCCGGGGAAACGGCGCACCGAAGCGCCTCTAACGCTCAATAATCAGCGATTCTGCCCACATTGCCGTGATGACCCGGCTCGTCTTGCGAAGGTGCACCGGGAGTGCGCGGTCATCCGTCAGATGAGCGCACGTAGGGGCGAAGTCACCGAGCAAGACGTCACGCCCGAACGTCATGCCGCTGCCAAGCGCGCCCGTGTCCTCGAAATGCCTCGCGGGGACCACGACGCACGGCATATGAGTGACGCCCAGCTTTTGTAGCCCGTAGACACGGTGGAAGCCGTTGCGGAGGAAGTAGCGCCCCTCGAACCGGGCGACGTGCAGTAATGGGCAACCCATCCCGAGGTAGACGCCCGCCACAACGTCATGCGTCCCTGAATCCAATTCAAAGAGTCCCGACCGTATCACTCTCAGGTTCAAGGACTCGGAGTGGATGATGACGCTCCCCTCCGACTGCGTGACCTGCGGCGTGAACGATTCGGACTGAGCCGGAAGGCAGATCTCCGCCAGGTCCGCGGGCGAGTGGATGTCGCCAGCGAAGTTGCGGCACAGGTCGTCGGAACGGGCAGTTTCCACGTGCGGCTGGTAGGCCAGCAACGGGCCAATCTCCACGAGGGCGAACTGCACATCTGGGAACGACTCCGTGAGTTCCTCGAATCCCTCGGATTCACGGACTTTCTCGAGGTGGTTGCTCAGGGAGTCCGGAAGTTCGCTGATCTCCGGCTTGCCGGCGCGCCGGTTGGCGGGACCCAACCGATCTCGAGCCGCCGCCCAGAGTGCTGAGAGGGCAGCCGGGTCGGAATCTTCAACGAAACAGCGTTCGGCAAGATAGGTGCATCCCTCTTGCCGTGCCATGAAGCCCACCAGTGAGAGTCCGTCGATTGGCATCTTCTTCTCCCCCGCTCAGGCCGCCCCGGGGAGCCGCGAGGAGGTGAACTTCACGTGACCCTGGTTGCGCAGCAGGTTCCGCACGCTCCGCGCCAGTTCTTCGGTGACCTCGGCGCGCGGCAGGTCGAACTCGCTGTCGTTGCCGTCGGCGTCGCGGACGATGAGGCGGACCTCGTCCTTGCCAGGGCTCTTCGCCAGCAGGCCGGCGACGGCGCGGAGGAGCGCCTCATCGGCCGCGACGTCGTCCGTCTCGTAGATGGTAACCGTGAATCGCGAAGCGTCGCCGTTGATTGGCGGCGTCACGCCCGGGCGGTTCGCCTCGGTGGTGGCGCCCCCGGGCGAGGCATTCGCCGGGTTGCGCGGCGGCCCGCCGTTCGTGCGCGCGCTCCCATTCGCATAACCGTTGCCGTTTGTGGAGTGGCTCCCGTTGCCATGGCCGGTGCCGTTCACCTGTCCATTCATGTGCGGCCCGTTGACCGGCGGGGTGTCGCCGGGGGCCTGGTCCATGCGCGGGCGGCGCTTCGGCGCTTCGACCTGCCACTGTTCGGCGATAAACCCGACGACCGTGCCCTCGGTCGAATCGTACGGCGCAGCTTTGCGCACGTTCAGGCCGATACGGTCGCCGCGGTCGCGCACTTCGACCGAGCAGACGAGCACCTGGCCCTCGGCCCAGATCTCCTCGCCGGTCAGTTCGATCGCGTCGTTCCAGACCGTCAGTTCGATCGTGCCGGAGAGGTCTTCGAGGTCGACCACGTAGAAGCGCCGGCCGTCACGCGTGGCGCGGGCCTGAACGCGGGTGATCAGCCCGCCGATGGTCACCGCCTGGCCCTTCAGGTCCAGCGTTAGCTCGGCGGTCTGGTGGCTGCAGAAGCGGGCGACGTCATTGGCGATGGGCTTGAACGGATGGTCCGAAACGTAGACGCCAAGCAGGTCCTTCTCCCAGACCAGCCATTCCTGCGGGGTCGCCGGCGCCTGGGGCAGTTCGAAACCGGACCCCGGCGTGGCCACCTCGCTGCCGAAGAGATCAAACATCGTCGACTGACCGCTGTCGCGCAGGTCCTTCTCGCGCTTGACCTCGAGGATGATCCGCTCAGCGCCGAGGACGAGTTCGTTGCGGTTATACGGCTCGCGGCCGGGCGCCCCGGGGAGCAGGTCGAACGCGCCGGAGCGGGCGAGGTGCTCGATCGCGCGGGAGTTCGCGCTGCTCAGGTCGGCGCGTTTGCAGAAGTCCTCGAGGTCGCGGTAGGGGCCGCCCTTCTCGCGCGCGCTGATGATGCCTTCGACTGCCGCCGAGCCGACGTTCTTCACGACGCCCATGCCGAAACGGATGGCCATCGCGCCGTCCTGCCGTTTGACCACGCTGAAGTCGCCCGCGCTCTCGTTGATGTCCGGCGGGAGCACTTCGATGCCGAGCTTCGAGCATTCGGCGACGGCCGCGGCGATGCGCGCATGCGTGTCGGGCGAGTTCTTCGTCAGTTGCATCAGGGCGGTCATGTACTGGACCGGGTAGTTCGCTTTGAGCCAGGCGGTCTGGTAGGCGATGTGGCCGTAGCACCAGCTGTGGGCCTTGTTGAAGGCGTAACCGGCGAACGGCTCGACGAGGTCGAATACGGCCGCGGCGTCGGTTTCGGTGTAGCCCTTCTTGCACGCCCCTTCGATGAAGCGGACGCGCTCTTCGACCATGATCTCGGCCTTCTTCTTGCCCATCGCCTTGCGCATGATGTCGGCCTGGCCGAGCGAGTAGCCTGCGAACTGGCGGGCGATGAGAAGCACCTGGTCCTGGTAGACGATGACACCGTAGGTCTCGTCCAGGATGTCGGCGAGGGCCGGGTGCGGGTAGGTGATCGGGATCTTGCCGTGCTTCGAATCGATGAACCGCGGGATCTGCTGCATTGGCCCCGGGCGGTAGAGCGCGACCATGGCGCAGAGGTCGGAGATGTTCGTCGGCTGGAGGTCCTGGACGTAACGGCGCATCCCCGACGATTCAAGCTGGAACACGCCGAAGGTCTCGCCCTTGCCGAGCATCTCCATCGTCTTCGCGTCGCCATCGACGATGTGGACGATGTCGATCGTTTCGCCAGTGGTGTCGCTAATCAGGTCGACGGCGCGCTGGAGGATGGTGAGGTTCGAAAGGCCGAGGAAGTCCATCTTCAGGAGGCCAATCTTGGCCACCTGCTCCATCGCGAACTGGGTCGTCGGGATGCTGTCCTCGTCGCCCTTCGTCGGGCGCTGCAGCGGCACGTGGTCGATGAGTGGGTCACGCGAGATGACGACGCCGGCGGCATGGGTGCTCGCGTGGCGGGAAACGCCCTCGAGCTTACGCGCGGTATCAAGCAGGCGGCGCACCTTCGCGTCCGTCTCGTACGCTTCTTTCATCTCCTGCGATTGCTCCAGGGCGTCATCGAGGGTGATGTGGAGGACATCGGGGACGAGCCGGGCGACCCGGTCCGTCTCGCCGTACGAGATGCCGAGGGCGCGGCCGACGTCGCGGATGGCGGCCTTCGCCCCGAGCGTCCCGAACGTGATGATCTGGGCGACGCGGTCCTTGCCGTACCGTTCGTAGGCGAAGCGGATCATCTCGTCCCGCCGGTCATCGGCGAAGTCGAAGTCGACGTCCGGCATTTCGCGCCGTTCGATGTTGAGGAAGCGCTCGAAGACGAGGCGGTTCGCCACCGGGTCAATGTCGGTCACGCGGAGGACGAAGAGTACGAGCGAGGCGGCGGCCGAACCGCGCACGCCCATCTTGATCCCGGCCTGGCGGGCGAAATCGGCGATCTCTTTGACCACGAACATGTAGTCCGTAAAGCCCGTCTGCTTGAGGACGTCGAGTTCGTAGGTCAGGCGCTGTTGCAGTTCGGGTGTGACATCGTCGAAGCGTTCGTGGAGGCCGCGGAAGCAGATCTCGGCGAGGTAATCGTCGCTCGTGCGGCCCTCTGGCACGGGCGGCTCGGGCAGCAGTTGGCGGTCGAAGTGCAGGTCGAGGTCGCAGGCATCGGCGACCTCCATCGTGTTACCCAGGAACTCCGGATTCTCCGGGAAGAGAGCGGCCATCTCGTCTTCGCTCTTCACCCAGTAACCCTTGCCGTCGAAGCGGTAGCGGCCCGCCTGCTCCACGGTGGCGTTCGTGCCAATGCAGAGGAGGATGTCGTGCGCCTCGGCCTCGTCTGGCATCGTGAAGTGGCTGTCGTTGGTCGCGACCACTTTGAGGCCCATCTCCCGGCCGATATCGGCGATCGGCGGGTTCAGGCGGGTGAACTTCTCATCGCCGTGGTCCTGGACTTCGAGGTAGTAGTGGCCGTCGAAGACCTCGCGATAGTACTTCGCGACAGCGATCGCGCCTTCGCGGTCGCCCTCCTGGATGCGGCGATGGAACTCGGAGGAGGGGCAGCCAGAGAGGACGGTGATGCCCTCGCTGTGCTTTTCGATGAGTTCGCGGTCGATGCGCGGTTTGTAGTAGTAGCCTTCGAGGTTCGCCTTCGTGGTGAGCGCGATGAGGTTCTTATAGCCCGCCATATTCCGGGCGAGCATGACCAGGTGGTAGGGCGAGCTGTCTGCGCGGTCGCGCGAGAAGCGGCTCCCCGGGGCGACGTAGGCTTCGAGGCCGATAATCGGCTTGATCCCACGGGCCGTTGCTTCGCGGTAAAAGTCGATAGCGCCGTAGAGCGCGCCGTGGTCAGTCATGGCCACGGCTTCCTGGCCGAGCGCCTTCACCCGGTCCATCAACGGGGCCAGCTTGGACATCCCGTCGAGGAGGGAATACTCGGTGTGAGTGTGTAGGTGGGTGAACATATCCGGGGGGCCAAGCTTACACCGCGACCGCCCAGCGGGGGAGGTGAACGGGGGTGGGTGAGGAGCGATGCTTGACCTTCCCGCCGCTCCACGTCCTACGCTCTCCGCCGTGACGAAGACACCCCGTGCGCCGGTATTCGAAGTGGCGGGGTACTTCCTTCGCCTCGGAGTCATCGCTTTCGGCGGCCCGGCCGCGCACATCGCCATCATGCGCCGCGAACTGGTGCGCCAACGCGCCTGGACCACCGACGACGACCTCGTCGATATGCTCGGCGCAGCGAACCTGATCCCGGGCCCGAATTCGACCGAGCTGGCGATGCACATGGGCGCGGCCCGGGCGGGCTGGCGCGGCCTCTGGGTTGCCGGGCTCTGTTTCATCCTCCCGGCCACAGCGATGACGCTCGCGCTGGCGTGGGCCTACGTGCGCTACGGTGCGACCCCGGCCGGCGAGGGCATCCTCCTCGGCGTCCAGCCGTTCATGCTGGCCATCATCGTCCAGGCGATCTGGGGGCTGAAGAGCGCGATGCTCAAGGGTATCGAGACGATGGCGATGGTGTTCGTCGTTGCGTTCGCCTCGGCTGCTGGCGCGAGCGAGCCGGTCCTCATCTTCGGCGCCGGCTTCGGGTTGCTGTTCCTGCACGGGCTGGTCCGATTGGCCACGCGAAACGGCCGGCGCAACCTCGGCAGCCTGCCGCGGGCGGGCCGCGGGCGCTGGCGAGGGCCGTTCAGCCGCCGGTGGGCGCTGGCCCCGCTGGCGCTCGCTTCGCAGCCGCCGGGGTACTCGGCGTGGGAGCTGTTCCTCGCATTCCTCAAGATCGGCGCACTCCTCTACGGCAGCGGCTACGTGCTCCTCGCCTTCCTCCAGACCGAATTCGTCGACCACCGCGCGTGGCTGACGCAGACGCAGCTGGTTGACGCCATTTCGGCCGGGCAGTTCACGCCGGGCCCGGTGTTCAGCACGGCCGCGTTCGCGGGCTACGTCATCGATGGCTGGCGCGGTGGATTGCTCGGCGCGGCCGGGATCTTCCTGCCGTCGTTCGTGTTCGTCACGGCGACACACCCGCTTGTCCCGCGGCTGCGGCGTTCGTCCTGGGCGCGCCCGTTCCTCGACGGCGTGAATGCGGCCGCGCTCGCGCTGATGGTGGTGGTCACCGTCCGCCTGGGCCTGGAAGTGCTGGACAGCTGGTATCCGGCGGTGCTGTTCGCGGCAGGAATCGCCGCACTCCTGCGCTTCAACCCGAACAGCGCATGGCTGGTGCTCGCGGGCCTCGCAGCGGGGTTGGCGTACACGGCGGTCACGTGAGGGGTAGTGGTTACCAACGGACCCGCGCAGGGCAGTAAGCGGACTGTGGCGGGCGACTACAGGTCGTCGAAGACGGTGTCGTCGTCATTGTCCCAAATGGCAGCAAGCACAGGGTATTGCCGGGCTTCGATGGCGCCGCCCCGCTCAGCGGGCACGGCTGAACCTTGCGAACTCTCGAACTCGTGCTCCCGCGCCATCCGGGCCAGCGCCTCGATTTCTGAATCGCTCAGGTGGTCCAGCAGCTGATGGAGTGAGTCCCGGGTCGTCATTTGCCAAGTATACGGCAGCGAGCTACCTGCCTCTGCGGGGAAAGCCGCAGGGAGTTGCTCCCTGCGGCTTCTCGGGACCGTCTCGCCGGGATGGCGATCCGCTCACTGCCGTGCGCGGTTCCCTTTGCGGATGCGAGGCTCGCTGCCGCGCGCGGTTCCCTGGGGTTTACGGCCGGACCACCGGGCCGGTGTCGACCACTTCGAACGCCGAGCCGGGGACGTTCTTCAGCTGGTTCAGGTCGTCATCGTTCCAGCGTGCATCCGTCGCGCCGGTGATGAAGTAGTTCGATCCGTTGTCGGCGACGATCATCCCGTACGTCTTGAGCGCTTCGAGGATGACGCGGGCGTCGCCGCTGTAGCCGGAGGTATCGAAGCTGGCCTTGAGCCGCAGGCGGGCGCCCATCGGCAGGAGGTTCGTATCGGTAGAACTGCTCGCCCAGTGGGTCGCCGGGAGAATGTAGCCGCGCTGCGTCTTCGAAACGGTGAAGCGCAGGGCATGGGTGATTTTGCCGCTCTTCACTTCGTCGTAGCGCACCAGGCCGGGGAGGATGGGCAGGCCGGCAGCGTCAGCCGAGGTCCACTCGGCGGGCCGCAGCGCGCCCGTATTCAGGTTCCACACGGCGCCGGAGTCTGCGTTCCAGCCACTGCCGTTCTTGAAGGCCCGGTAGAGCTCGTACAGCCTGCAGGCGCCCTGCTGGAGGACGAGGACGTGGCGGTCGCCGTCGCTGTTCGCGCCACCCTCAACGGGGGCGTTCGCAGGGACCGGGTAAGGGCCGGGGTCGCTCTCATCGCCGTACGCCGTGAAGGTAATCGGGACCATCGGCTGACCTGCCGGGACCACAACGTACGGGATGCCATAGGTTGGGTCGGCGCCGAAGTCGGCGTGCAGCTTCTGGTTGCCGCCGAGGGCCGCGATCCGGGCCATGTAGTTCGCCGAGTTTGCCGAGACCGGCGCGTTCGAGATGCCCTGGTTCCAGGCGTTGTCCTGCGGGAATACCTGGCAGCCGCCGATGACCGGCGCCGTCACGTTCCCGCCGGGAATGGTGGGCGTTGCGGTTGGCGTTGGTGTGGGCGTGTTCGGGCGAGTCGGCGTGGCCGTAGCCGGCACAGCCGTATTGGTCGGCGTGGCCGTAGCCGGGGCCGTGGTACGCGTTGGCGTCGGCGTCTTGATGGTCTTGCAGGTGGCCACGATTTCGCTGTTCGAAACCCGCGACGTGGTGATGCGGCTGCCTTCACAGTGCAGCCGCATGCTGTCGCCGGGCTGCAGCGTTGTCGAAGACGAAGCGGCGAAGACCGAGAGCGCACCGAGGCCCAGCACGAGCGCGAGGCCGACGGCGCCGGGCAGCAATTGCCGTTTCATGCGCAAGAGACTCCTGTTTGCGGAGGATCTCCCGGTGGGCGAGGAGTCACTGGCACAATCGACGCTCGCGGGGAGACGTTCGAGCGCGTTTCAGTAACCCCTCCGTAAAGAGTTCGGTGACAGGCGGGAGCGAAGGGGCCGGGCGATGGCTGCCCGGTGACATGCCCGTCGCGCAATTCACGCGATGGGCGCTGCAACTCCACCGGGGCCACGCAACCTCCACGCCCGCGTCCAGCGGCTATCCCGAATCATGGACTCGCCCGCGGCGCTCTCCCCCGGAGCGCGGGCACAGCCGGGCCCGGTCACTCCCATACCGGGCCCGGCACTTTGTCCTGGATTCGAAGGCCGGCGAGATTCGTCCTACTGGGCCTTGAAGGTCGTGGACTTTCCGTTCGCCTCGACCGTGTAGGTCTCGCCGCTGCGGAAGTTCGTGCCGAGGTCCACGTTGCTCTCGTGGAAGCCGTAGATGGTCGTGCAGATCGTTTTCGGGTCCGAAGGAACCGTGTTCGTAACCCGGATGACGATGTGGTTGCCGGTGCGCTCTATCACCGCGGCCATGGCGAACTGCGCGCACCCGGAGGGCAACCCGGAAACGATGTGCGCGGTGTACCCCGGCGGCGCACTCTCCCGCACCAGCACCTCGATGGATTCGACCGGGGCTTCGACCATGACGCGGCCGGTGTCCGGCGAAGGAGACCTGTCCGAGTCCGCCTTGTCGGAGCAGGCGCCGAGGAGGACACCCAGCGTGAGGGCAGCCGGAAGCAGCCAACGGACCGCGGTTCGCATACGGATCAAAACGCGGGCGGGCGGGGAAAGGTTCCCGCGCCGCAACCCCTGCTTAGAACGTGCCTTCGTCGTGCTGCGGCGGCGCCTGGGCCTTGAGCTGTTCGGAAAGCATCTCGATGTCGATCGCATGGCCGCCGGAGATACTGCCCGAGGGCTTCGCCTTGGAGAGGAGTTTCGCGCCGTAGCTGCGGGCTTCGGCGAACAGGCCGTTGATGCCGCGCTGGTGCAACTGTTCGTTCCACGCGTCGAGGGAGATGGCCGGCCCGCCGTTCTCTTTCGCCTGCGCCGGGAAGCGGCCGAGGATCTCGGCGAGGCTGTGCGCCTTCTCCGGGTGACCGGCGATCAGTTCGAAGATCGCCTCGCGTGACCACTTCGACGTCGTCGCCGAATAGAGCACGCCCTTCTGGCCCCCGGCCTTCAGCATGTTGTTGTCGCCATACACTTTGTAGATGTTCTCGCCGTTGGCGGCGACCACATCGAGCCCTTCCTTGCAGTACTTGTCGTGGAAGAACTTGGTCGCGCCCTGGATATAGGCATTGGAGAGGAACTGGTTGTAGGAGGCGAGGTTGAACTCGGCCGCTTCTTCTTCGAAGTCCGGCTGATCCTTGCCGGACTGGGTAGCCTTGTACGGCGCGAACGTCGTCCCCTTGGCCGAATCGATCATCTTCTGGTTGAGGCGGAAATAGCGGTCCCCGAGGATGTCGAAATCGCGCGCGGCGAACCCGGCAGTGACGAGGAGACGCATGTAGGTGCGTGCGTTGTCGCGCGTGTCAAGGCCGGCGTCGGCGGCGTCCTTCGGTGTCAGGGCCTGCTTCGAGTCGTCGCTCACGGCCAACCGCCGCCACTTCATCATGAACACAATTTCGGGCTTGTTGTTCATGCCGATGGACTGGCTGGCCTCGGTCATGGAGCCGAGTTCACCGCGCTTGATCTGGTCGTCGAGGGCCTGCGGGTTCGAGGTGAGTTGCTGGCCGGCGGCATGCTTCGCCATCGCGAACTGTGATTCGCCGAGGTCGGTCGAACCGAGCCCGCCCTTCGAATCGAGCCACTGGACGAACCACTGCATGATGGCCGTCTTATTGACGAGGTGGCCGCCGGCGTACGCGTCCTGCAGGTAGTGCTCCCCGAAGGCGTTCTGGAGCAGGGCCTGGTTGCCGAGGTCTTCGGCGCGCTTCTCCAACGTCTCTGCCTCCTTGCTCGAACCGGACTCCTTCAGGAAGTCGGCAGCTTCGCGCTCGGTGGCGGCAGCATCGGCGAGGTCACGCGCCTTTTTGTGGTACCCGGTCCATTGCACGCGGTTCTCCGGGAAGAAGTGGCAGGCGTTCCGTTCGAGGGCCGCGAAATACGCGTCGCTCTCCTCGCCTTTGCGCGTGGTATCGGAGTTGACCTGCGACTCCATCCGGATCTCGTAGGCCTTATCGACGACGGCCTGGGCGCGCGGGCCGCGTGCGCCTTCGAAGTCCCCATCCGGGAGGATCCGGTTGTGGAGCACATTCCGGCTCTCGCCGAAGAGTTCCTTGTACATGTTGTCGAGTTCGATGTAGGCCTGCTGGCGCACGCCCTGGAGGAGGCCGAGCACCTTCGACTTCGGCGTCTTGGCGATGGCCTCCGGGTTCCCGAAGAGGTCGGGCAGCGTGTTGATTTCGGAGTAGGAGACGACGATCGAGCCATCGGCGCAGGGGATCTGGACCTTGGGCACTTCCCAGACTTCGTCCTTCTTCTTCACCTGGCCCTTTTCGCCGGGGCCGAGGGCGGCGGCTTCTGGGTTGTCCTTCCAGGCGAGCAGGCGGTCCATCTCCTGGGTGATCGTGTGCTTCACCTCGTCGCGTTTGCCTTCGGCCTCGCGGATCTGGCGCTCGAGGGTATCGATCCCCTGCATCTCGCTGCCCTTGATGACCTTCGCCTTTTTGATCTTCGCCTTCATCTCGGCGAGTTGCTTCTGCAGGTTCGGGATGTCGCGCACCTGGGGGATGCTGGCGAGGTTGGTGGGGGCCACCTGGCCCAACAGGTAGTGTTCGAACGCGCTATGGCGCTGGATGCAGGCGGAGCCGAGGGATTCGCGCGTTTGGGGCGGCGCGGCACTTGCGCCCGCGGGCACGGTAAACCCGCCGCGATGGCCCTTCGCGCGGGCGCTGGCAGCAGCCCGGCGGTGAAGGATATGGGTGACAGCCTGGTTTCCGGCCGCGCCGTGGAGCCCCATCAGCGGCAGCGCGGCGGGGTGGAGGGCCTGCGCCGGTGCGCCGGAGTGCTGGACAACCTGGTCTCCCGGGCGTTTCCGCGCTCCGTCTGTCCCTGCGTGGTCCTGTGCGCCGGTTTGGGAAACCTTCGGCATGGTTCGCTCCAACCGTAAGTAGCGGCCTGCCGAGTATACGCCGCCGCCCGGCGCGCCGCGGTTTCGGGTGCGTGGCTACTCGGGCAGGAGGGCGAGCGACTCGTGGTCTTCCATCGCTGCGAGGAAGCGCACGACTGTGCTTTCGATGAGCCGGCGGCCGCGGTCGTTCCCTTCCGGCAGCGTGCCCAGCCCCACCACGGCCCCGGCGACCACCCTGGCGAAGTACCCGCGGTAGTCCTCCTTCAGCTGGGCCAGCGAGTACTCCTTCACGCCGCCTTCGAGCAGGTGGTTGTGGTAGCGACGGAGCAGTTCGTCTTCGTGCGCCCGGCGGTCTTCGGGCGAAAGGCTCCCGGCGATGAAATAGGCGGCATCGACGATACCCGGCCCGCGGCTCGGCGATTGCCAATCGCACACGACGAGTTCGCGGCCCGAACCGGGCGCCCCGAAGAACAGGTTGTCCGGGCGGTAGTCCCCGTGACAGAGAGTCTCGGCGGACTTCGCCATCTCATCGAGCGCGGCCATCGTGCGGCGGCCAAACTGCGGGATGTGCTCGCGGATGTCCGCCGGGAAGAGGTGGCCGTACCGTTCGATGGCGACCGGCCAGACTGCTTCGTACATCATCTGGATGGGCTGGCGGATGATCTCGATGCCAGAGGTGACCCAGGCGTGCCCCGAGAGCGCCGAGCTCTCCCACCACCTGGCGTGGAAGGCGCCGATGGCATCGATGGCGAGGGCCGCCTGCGCGGGGCTGGCGCCGGCCACCTGGTCGCCCCATTCGCCGCCCTCGAGGTCTTCCAGGAGGAGGACCGACTGCCCGGCGGAAGCGTCGTAGTGGGCGAAGTAGGGCTTCGGCGCGGGCAGGCCGCAGGTGTCCGCGAGGTCCGCGTAGAAGCGCGCTTCGCGTTCATACAGTCCGAAGGCCACCCCGACCATGCGCGAGCCGGGGTCTTCGGAGGGCAGCTTCGCGATGAGCGTGGCAGGCAACCCTGCGGGGGCGCCTGCGTACGTCAGATGGAGGCGTGCGATGGTTCCGATGAAACCGACGCCGGCGCCGATGATCGTGGGTTCGACGGACGACACGCGGCCCTGGGGCAGCGCGCCCGAGGACTGCAGCGCGACCGTCAGCCATTCCGGCGTCAGGCCCGCGGGGTTGACCGGGAGCGGGGTGATAGCGGCCATATCGTTCCCTCCGAGGCGCGGATACTCGCAGCCGTCCGGCGAACGGGCAACGGCGCTCAATACTGCCCAAATGGCTGCCGCGGGAACAGGTGGCGTGTTGTGCCCGTGAACCGCACCATGCGCCGATGCGAATTTTGCGTTTGGGCAATAGCGAAGATATCCACCCCGGGCTCGAAGACCACGAGCGGGCCTGGTACGTCGGCGCCCGGACGGTGGAAGAGGCCATCGGCGAACCGGTGGATATTGTCGTGCGCCCGATCTTCCCGGGGCCCGAACTGCCGGGCCTCGTGCGCAAATGGATCGACGATGTCCAGCCGGACATGGTGTTCCTCAAGGTCACCTGGTACTGGTACGGCTACGAGTCGGTGCCGCGGCGCATCGAGCGGCTCCTCGGACGGGCCGGGCGGCCAATCGCGAAAGCGGGCCTCAGTGCAGCGGCGAAACCGCGCCTCGCCCACAACCGCACCTTCCGCTTCGGCCGCCGCCTCGCCCATCGCATTATCGGCGGCGATACGCAGGTCCCTACCTCAGAGGTCCTTCGCATCATGGAGGACGTGATCCGCACCGTCCTCGCGCGCGAAAACATCGCCCTCGTGGTGAAGGGCACCGGCGACGGCCGCACGGAAGACGAGGGCCTGCAGGGGTATTTCGGCCGCTTCCAGAAGCGCCGCGAGGAAGTCGAAGGCACGATCGAACGGCTCTGCAAGGAACTCCACGTGCCGTACACCGGCACCCGCCGCAACCATTCGCTCCCGCGCGAAGCGCCCTCCGGCGACCTCATCCATCGCGGCGCAACGATGCACGAGCGGATGGGCCGGAACGAAGGCGACGCGATGGTCGAAGCCTGGCAGGCGTTTACCGCCGAGCACACGGCGGCAGCCAGGGGCGCCTGAGGCCAGCAGGCCGGCCCCGGTGGTGCGCCTGCCGCGTCGCCTCCCACACGGCGGGGTCTATGCGGGCGACTGGTGACTATTTCCCGGTTCGAGGATGCCGAGCAGCGCCCGGATGCGGGCCTTCTGTTCGAGCGGGTGGCGGAACGGGAGTTCGGGGTGCACTTCGTACTCGTTCCGGCGGCCGCGCCGAACCTTCGTCAGGTACCCGGATTCCACGAGGTCGGCCACGATGGCGAAGGCCGTGCGCTCCGTGATCCCCACCTGCTCGGCAATTTCGCCGAGGCGGATGCTGGGGTTCTGGCTGATGCAGAGCAGCACGTGCGAGTGGTTCGTGAGGAAGGTCCAACTGGCCATCCCGGCAGTGTCGGCGGCGCGGCGCGGGCGCTCAAGCGCCGGCCGGCTCCGCTTCGGCCAACCATTTGGCCTTGTGCCGCCCGTGGGCCAGCAGGCGCCCACCGTCCGACACCGTGAACTCGTACGTCAGGAAGATCGTCCGGCCCGAACGGCCCTTGTCCGCCACCCACTCCTCGATGGTGTATTCGCGGCCCATGAAGAGCGGCCCCGAGACGGCGATGTCGTGCTGCGCCCACATGCCGGGCTCGCGCACGCCCGTGGTCCGCGGGAGGCGCGGCTGGGCCGGGTTCCGCACGAGGTGCAGGGCCACCACGTGGAGATATTCGAGCGGCACGATCGGCCCGCCCCAGGGCGAGGCGTCTCCGTACCAGGGCGTCGGGTCGCCTGAGGAGCGGACCGTCATGGCGCAGTGATCGCGGTCCGGCGTGAATTGCTCGGGCACGAAGCGGTGGCCGATGTCGATGCCGGGGAGCACGCCTTCGGCGCCGTGCGAACCGTCGGCGGCGGTATCCCATGGGGTCACAGCGCCGAGGCCGGCATGGCCGTTGCAGCAGAGCCGCCCGGAAGGATCGAGCACCTGGATGGCGAGGTCGTCGCCGCTGCGCTGGGCCACCTCGCGCACTTCGTCGTCAACGTAGACCGGGGCGACGAAGGTGAACGAGTACCATCCGCCCTCCATCCACCGCTGGCCGTAGGCCGCGGCGATCGCGGGCATGGCGGCCATGCCGACCACGCTGCCTGGGACGAACCCGCCGCGGAAGCCGAGTTCGCGCGCCTTCTCATCGTCATGGATGGAGCCGGCCTCCTGGGCGGCCGTGTTCACGAGCTTGCGCCAGGCGCCTTCGTGGAAGTTCGTCGTCATCTGGCCCTCCTGGCCTCTGCTGGTTCGAATGGTTGCCAGGTGAACGGCAGGCCCGGCAGGGGGACGTCGCGCCCGAGGATGCTGGCGGGCTTGAGGAACCCGCGTGCCGCGAACTGGGGGTTCGCGAACTGATCGCCGGCGGAGTGGACCGGCGCCCAGGTGTAGCCCGCCTCTGAGGCCTCGGCGAACCACTCATAGCGGCCCTTCTGGGCGAGCCGCTGATGGTAGACGGGGTCGAGTTCGCGCCAGTGCTCTGCGCGGTACTCGGCCGACTGCCAGTCGTCGGTGATGAACTCTTCGAGGCCGAGGAAGAGCGCGATCTCATCCCAGCTGGCGAAGAGGGCGAGCAGGTAGAGCCAGCCGTCGGCGGCCATGGCCGTGTGGCGGAACCCCTGGTGGCCGAAGCCCTTCAGTTCGCGATGCATTTTCGTGCCCGAATAGGCCCACTCGCCGATGTGGCGCGACCAGTGGTGGAGGTAGCACTCCTGCATCGAAACATCGAGGCGGACGCCGCCCGCCAGGCCGGCAGCAATGCCATAGACAGCGGCGAGCACAGCACCGGCAGTATTTACCCCGGCGATATGGTGGGCCGAGTAGCCACCGGCCTTGAAGGGGCGTTCGCCCTTCCAGCCGGTGGAGTGCAGCGGCCCGGAGGAGGCCTGCAGCACGAGCTCCGAGGCGCTCCACTGGCGCTTCGGCCCGGTCTGGCCGAACGGCGAAATACTCGCCACGACGAGGTCCGGGTTCGCGGCATGCAGCGCCCGCCACGGGCTGCCGTGAGCGCGCAGGCCGCCGGGGCCGAAGTCCTCGATCAGGACATCGAACTCGCGGGCGAGGCGGCGCAGTTCGGCCTGCCCGGCGGCGGTGTGCGGGTCAAGCGAGCGCAATCGCTTGCCCCGGTCGAGGAAGGCTCGCTCTGTCTCGCTCAGCTCCGTGGTCCGGCGGTCGCCGTTGCCGTGGGGGTGCGCCTCGCAGCCGGGGGCGATCCGGGTGACCTCGTGCCCGAGGAGCGCGAGAAGCATCCCCGCGAACCCCGCCGCTGGCCCGTTCGAGACCTCGAGCACGCGCAGCGGACGGGCGCGAACTGTGACCGGCCGCCGCCTGAGCGCACGCACGGGGGCCGGCGCCGGGCATTCCGCCGTGAGCGGGAGGCCCTGCTGTTCGGCGAAGTCGTCATCCCGGTAGTTCGTCCGCCGGTCTTCGACCTCGACGTTGACGAGGCGAAGGAGTGCGCCGCTGGCTTCGAGGGCCGCCACGCGCTCCGGTTCGTAGCCCAGCCAGCTGCCGAGCACCTCGGTGTTGTCGTAGCCGTGGAAGCGGATGTCGGTCAGTTCGGTGCGGGCGTGGCCGTCCGCAAACCATGGCGTCGACGGGTGGGGGTGGGCCGCATAGCCGAGGATCGGCCGGTTGTGCACGACCGTCTTGAACACCCCGCGCTCGGCCAGGTGCTCATCGAAAAGCGGGTCGCGCGACTTCACGACGCCGTGGGCGGCAATGCCCCGGCGCTGGAGGCGGGCCGCCAGTTCGTCTTTGTGGAAGCAGGCGGTCCAGGCCTCAATGGCGGCGTCGATGGTCTGCCAGTTGGCGCGGCGGCCCTCGGCGATCCCGAGTCCGCGGCCTCGCGGGGCAGCGTCGCCCATCTCGGTGCGCAGCGCGCGCCAGGCCCGGTCGCTCTTCACCGTGATGGCGATCCAGTCGTCTTCGCCTTTGCAGCGGTAGATGCCCTGGGGCGCGAAATCGCGGTCGCGGTTGCCGAGACGGTCAGGTTCGACCCCGAAGGCGGCATCGGCCACGGTGTTCCCGACGAGCAACGAGATCGCCTCTATCATCGAGAGGTCGATGAACCGGCCGCGGCCGGTTCGCTGGCGCTCTTCGAGGGCCGCAAGCAGGGCGAGGGCTGTGAACCGCCCACCAAGCTGGTCCGAAAACACCCCGCTGCCGATACGGATCGGCGGCTCCGGGTCCTCGCCGATGAGGCGGTTCATGCCGCCGGCCGCTTCGGTGCTCGGCCCGAAGGCCGGGTACGAACTCCACGGCCCGGGCGACCCGAACCCCGAGAGCTGGAGCGCGATGACCGCCGGGTTGATGCTCGTGAGCACGTCGTAGCCAAGGCCGAGCCGCTCCATTACGCCGCCGACGAAGTTCGAACAGACGATGTCGGCGTGGCGAACGAGCTCCTTCGCAACGGCCAGCCCCTCGGGGGACTTGAGGTTGACACCCACGCAGGTCTTCGAGAAGTACACGCCGTCGACGACCCCGATGTAGAAGCTGTCGCGCCCGGGGCCGACCACGCGCACCACTTCGGCGCCGAGTTCGGCCAGCGTGCGCGTCCCGGCGGGAAGGGAATAGGCGAGTTCGAAGGCGAGGACACGGATGCCGGCGAGGGGCAGGTACGGGCGGCCGGGCGGCCGGCTGGCGGTTTCCACGGTGGGCCGGAGTCTACCAGAGCACGGCGCGAGCGGCGGTTCGCGCCGGGATGGCTGCGCTGTGCCCGGCACCCCGTATACTTGGGCCACGATGGCCAGCAACGCCCTCCTGCGGAAGACCCAGGCCGATATGGCGCTCGAGCGCGCGGCGATGCAACTCCAGCAGTTGCTCCAGGAAGCCTGCGCCGAATTGCGGCCGTTCCCGTCGTTCCCGAACGCCATCTTCACGAACGCCATCGAATGCGAAATCGACGGCGGTGACCCCGAGGTTGGCTGCGTGGTCGTCGCGGAAGACGGCGAACTGTACGAGTTGCAGATGGGCATCGACCACGAGTCGATCGAATTGATGGACTCGTGGGACCCCGTGACCGCGCGCAAGGAGACGTTGAAGAAGATCGACCTCCTGCCCCGCGACTACATCCAGTACGCCTACGCGGGACTGATGGCGGTCACCGAGCACCTCCTGGAGAAGGAGATGGCGAAGTGAAGGGCCTCGTGAAGTGGATTGCGGTGACTGCATTGATCACGGCCGCGGTCATCATCCTCACGAACAAGAGCCGGCAGCGCGCGACAGCGCCCGAGACGGCCTGGCAGCCGCCAACCGTCACTCCGCCACCCGCTGAGGAAGCGCACGCCGCACCGGACGAAGCGCAGGCGGAAGCGGAAACACTCCGTGAGATGGCCGCCGAAGCTCAGGCGCTCTCTATCGCGGCCGAGCAGATTGCCGCCGCCGAAGAGGAACTCGCAGCCGAAGAGGCCTTCTTCGAAGAGGTAGCCCTCGCCGTCGCTGACGACGAAGGGATGGGCGACCCGGAGGCCGCGCCTGAGGACATCGCCCTCGACGCCGAAGGCGAAACCATCGTCTCCGAACTCGCTGCGCCCGGCGTGGCCGAAGCAGTCGAAGCCGAGGCGATGCACCTGCATCACCCGGAGGCGGCCGCAGTCCAGCACGCGCCGGATGTGCCCGACTTCGGCGCGATGCTCGAAGAAGCCGTGCACGAAGCCGAATTGGCCGAGCCGGCGGCGCCGCCCGCCGCCGAAGAAGAGCCGAAAGACCCGGACTTCCTGACCCGCTACTTCGAAGAACTCGCCGCCACACCGGAAACCCACGAACCGGCCCCGGAAGCCCCTGCGATGGCCGTCGATGACCTGCCGGCCTCGGTCGAAGAGGCGCTGACCGACCTCGAACCGGCGCCCATCGTCCCGCCCCCGAAGCGCTCGGCGGAGTCGTTCCTCGACGAGGGGAACGTGTACTTCAACGTTGGCCAGTACGGCCTCGCGGTCGAGCGCTACACGCAGGCCATCGAGATGGACGGCGACCTGACGGCCGCCTTTTACAACCGGGCCAACGCCCACACCCGTTCAGGCGACTTCGAACGTGCGCTGGCTGACTACGACCGCGCTCTCGAACTGCAGCCGCGCGACGCCGACGCGCTCAACAACCGGGGCATGCTCCACCTCTACCGTTCGAACTTCCCGGCCGCGCTCAGCGACTTCAACGGCGCGCTCGAAGCCGACCCGACGGATACGACCGTGATGGTCAATCGCGGGCTCGCCCACCTTCACGGCGGCGATGCCGCGGCAGCCCTCGTCGATTTCCGGGAAGCCGCGGCAAAGGACGAATCGGACGCTGCGGCCCAGTACGGAGCTTCCCAGGCCGCCGCCTCCCTCGGCAACCGCGACGAAGCGCTCCGGCACATCACCCGCGCACTCGAACTCGACCCCGCCTATGCCCGCGAAGCCGCCGGCGACCCGCGCCTCGAACTGCTCCAGGGCGATGAGGAGTTCCTCAAGCTGCTCCGCGAGAGCGGCCCGCGCACCAGTTGACAGGGGCGAGCCCCGTTCCGGACGCTTCAGTAGCGGGCGTGGTTCAATGAACGGCGTGTTCGAACCGCCCCATGTGCAGTACGCCCGCACCACTGACCACGTGAACATCGCCTTCGTGACGATGGGCGACGCGGGCGGCCGCGTACCGCTGGTCTGCCTGCGCCCACCGCACCTGAGCCACATGGCGATCGAGTGGAACCTGCCCTTCGAGACGCACTGGCACGAATTCGAAACCCTCTCGGCGGACCGGCTCGTGGTGCGGTTTGATTCACGCGGCGGCGGCCTCTCGGACCGCGGAGTCACCGACCTTTCGCTGCCGGCCCGCGGGCGCGACATCGAATCCGTGGTTGACCGCCTGGGGCTCGAACGGTTCGCCCTCCAGGGGCAGTTGCACTCGGCCAGCTGGGCCGTGCACTACGCAGCGGCTCACCCGGAACGGGTATCCCACCTCATCCTCACCCAGGCCCACACGAACGCCCGCACCTACTGGGCCGACCCGGCCCGGGCGGCGCTCGAACCACTGGCCGAAGCCGACTGGGAGACCTACACCGAAGCCGCCATGTCGAACGCCTTCGCCTGGGCGCCGGTCAGCCTGCCGCGTGCGCTCGCCGCCCAGATGCGCGCCTCGGTCGACCAGCGAGACTTCGTCGCCTTCCTGAGGGAAGAGCGGACAGTCGATGTCACGCCGCTCCTGCCGCGCATCCAGTGCCCGGTGATGGTGGTCAACTACGCGATGGCGGCGGTGACCACGCAGGAAGTCGCACGCCAGATAGTCTCAGCCGTGCCAGACGGGCGGCTCTCGCTGCCGCGCCACTTCCGCGAAGGGCTGGCGCTGACCGCCGCGTTCCTCGATGAACCACCTGCCGAGGTTCCCCCTGCCGGCAGCATGGAGACGAGCGGGTTGCGCGTGTTCCTCGTGGCGAACGGCGCGGCGCCTCCGGGCCACCTCGAGCAGGCCATCCTCGACGCCGGCGGCGCCCCGGTCTCCTCACTCACCGAGATGACCACCGCCGTCTTCGAAACCTCGCAGGCAGCGCTCGATTGTGGTCGGCGCATCAGCAGCGGATTCGGCGTTGGCGTGGGTATCCACGCGGGCGAACCGGGCGAACCATCGACGAGTGAGGCCGACCCTGCACTCGTCGTCGCGGTGCGGGCTGCGGGCGTGGCCGGCGCTGGCCGGGTTGCGGTTTCGAACGTGGTCCGCGAGCTTGCCGTGGGCAAGGGGTTCGCCTTCGAACCGTGTGCAACCGATACGGAAGAGGGCGGCGGCCGGTTGTTCGCGCTGCGCTAACGGTCACAGAATAGCGAATGCCCGATGAAGTCCCGCCGCCGTTCCGAATCTCCAGCTGGGTGCAGGAGCCGCCGCCGAGCGGGCAGCGCGCCGCCTGGCACCGCCTCGCCGCGGGCATCCGCGCGGTGAACGAAGCATTGATGGACATGGACGCCTCGGAGGAGGACCTCGAAGCTGCCGCGAGCGCCCTCCACCAGTTCGCCGAGAACCTGGAGAAGACGCGGACCGGCCGCCAGCTCTGGGGCTTCGGCGAATCCGCCCCGGCCGGCACCACCCGCGCGATGCTCGACCGCTCGCCCATCGTCGGCCTCGGCAACCCGGTCGCGCCGCCGCTCGTCTTTTCGGTCGAAGGCGACCAGGTGGTCGGGCGCGGCAGCTTCGGCCTCCAGTACGAAGGCCCGCCGAACAGCGTCCATGGTGGCTTCGTCGCGGCCGCGCTCGACGAACTGCTCGGGATGGCGCAGTCGCTCAGCGGCAAGGCCGGGATGACCGGCACGCTGACCATTCGCTACCGGAAGCCCACCCCGCTCCACACCGACCTGACGCTCACGGCCCGGGTCGACCGGGTGGAAGGGCGGAAGATCTTCACAACGGGCGAGGTGCGAGCCGGCGAAATGCTCTGCGCGGAGGCTGAGGGCATCTTCATCTCGGTCGACTTCGAAGCGATGTTCCGGATGCAGAACGGCGGGTAGGGGCGGCGGCCCGGGTCGTCTCACCGATGCGCCCTGCGAATCATCGCACTGCGTCCTCAAGTTGTTGCACGAGTGCATCGTGAATGACCTTCTCCATTAGCGACAGGTCCAACCACCCCTCGGCCCAGGCCGTATCGGCTTCATCAAGCGCTTTCGTAGTACACGGTCTTATCTTCATCGATGATTTCCGGAACTGTACGATCGCCGGGCAGGTTCATTTTCAGCGCCGCGCAAAGCACCAGGTAGGACGCGGCCCGTGAACTCCGACCGTTGCCATTCGTGAACGGGTGAATCCAGTTCAGCCGCCACATGACGTACGAGGCGAGATGCAGCGGTTCGCGATCCATCCAATGGTCACTCACGTGCGCGCACATCTCGTCAATAAGTTCCGGCACCATCTCGAACTCTGGCGGCATGTGGGACGTTCCGCCGATAAGTACCGGCTCCTGGCGGAACACGCCCGGCTCGGGTTCCAGGCCGTCCACAGCCAGTCGCTGGAACTCTCTGATGACGTCTGGAGTGAGCGGCGACTCACCGTCGCGCAGCGCCTTCGAAATGAGCTCGGCCATGTAATCGAACTGCAGGAGACCGTTTTCGGCCTCCTTGTCCGCTATCGCCTGCTCATCCAGCTCAGGGAGCTCACCCAGCTTCGAAGGGTCGAGCTTAGTCCGCCTGTCCACCGTTCGTAAGCCTCTCGGCGGCCCTGTCGATGGTCGAGCGGCTTATCTTTTCGTTCTCGGCGTGCGTATTCCCGTAGGCGAAGCTACGACGCTGCCGCTCCCTTTCTTCGGGAGTCATACGGACTTTTCGCGCTGCGGCCAGCAGCTGATCGAGGTCGTCGCCAGCCATGGTTTGCCTCCACGGGAATCCATCGACTCTAGTTCACCTGGTCTACCGCAGCAACCCGCTTTGCCCGATGGGCCTGCTTCTCCCCTCCCGCGGGAGACGTTCAAACAGGCCACCCGCGCCTTCCACGGGTGGCCTGCCTGAAGGGTGGGAGCTGCCAGGGGAGCAACTCCACGAGGGGAGGGAACTGGCTGAACCTTAGCCGTAGCGCCACTCAGGGGTGGCGGCGTGGCAGCGAAGGCAGTAGCGGTCGCGCACGTCGTAGCTTTCGCTGCAATCGGGGCAGCGGCGAGCCACGACCGCCTGGCTGATGGGCACGGGAATGGGCGCTGGCATCAGGAGCCGGCGCCACCAGGAGTTGGTTGCATTTCGCAGCATGGAATCTGCCTCCTCGGCGCTGTGCGGAGACGTCGCTGCCGCGGGGCCGATACGCCCGGCGCGCAAGTGCATCTTCGCAGTGCTTGAGAGGCTGATCTGCGGCAGGCTGAGCGGCTGCCACGCCTCTCCCAATACGCCTACGGGGTTAGCTGACGGGTTCGGCGATGGGAGTCGCCTACCAGGCTTTCGCCCGGATACACCCCGGAAAGTGGTTCCCCCGTTCGGTGTTGCCACCGACTCGGCACCTGAGTTTTACCATACCCGGCGGCCGCGTGTGTTAACGAGACGTAAAATTGGTTGCCGATTCCCGCGCCCTCAGGCGAACAGCGCGCCAACCGACTGGCCCGTGTGGATCCGGCCGATGGCATCGCCAAACTGGGGCGCGACGGGGATGACCGTCATATTCGGGAGCAGCTTTTCCGGGCCGAGCGGAACCGAATCGGTCACCACGATTTCGCGAAGGTTCAGGCTCCGCAACCGCTCGACCGCGGGGCCGCTGAGCACCGGGTGGTAGCAGCTCACGATGATCTCGGCCGCACCGTGCTGGCGGAGGGCGTTGACCGCCGAAACGATGGTGCCAGCCGTGCTGATCTCGTCGTCGAGGATGAGGCAGCCGCGGCCTTCGACCTCTCCGATGACGTGCATCGCCTCGGCCACTTCGTTATTGCCCACGCGCCGCTTGTCGATGATGGCGAGCGGCAGGTCGAGCCGGACCGCAAGGTCGCGGGCGCGCTTTTCGCCGCCGACATCCGTCGCGACCACCGTGAAGTTCGAAAGGTCCTGCGTGCGGAAGTAGGCCGAGACTGGGAAGAGGGCGTTCATCTCATCCAGAGGGATGTTGAAGAAGCCCTGGATCTGCCCGGCGTGGAGGTTCATCGTGAGGATGCGGTCGGCGCCGGCGGTTTCGAGCATGTTCGCCACGAGGCGCGCAGTGATGGGCACGCGCGGCTGGTCCTTCTTGTCGCTCCGCCCGTAGGCGTAGTAGGGGATGACCGCCGTGATCCGCCCGGCCGAAGCGCGCCGCGCCGCATCGATCATGATGAGCAGTTCCATGATCGAGGTGTTGACGGGCGTGACGAACGGCTGCACGAGGTAAACATCGTGCTGGCGGATGTTCTCCTGGAACTGGACGAAGATGTTCTCGTTCGAGAACTCGAAGACGTCGCACTTGCCGAGGGGGCGTTCGAGCCGGGCGCAGATGGCCTCGGCCAGCCGTGGGTGCGCACGGCCGGTGAAAATCGCGAGGTCGGTGTACACAGCGGCAGCTCCGGTCATCGTCTTCTCACCGCGAATCTAACCCCCATGGTGGTTAGCCGCGACAACCCGGGGCCGGCCGCCTATCCCGCGGCGCCGCGGCTCCGCAGCCCGGCGATTTCGGCGGCGCTGAAGCCCAGTTCGCCGAGCACCTCATCCGTGTGTTCGCCGACGCCCGGGGCCCAGCGCGCGCCTTCGCGCGGCATACCGTCGATGTTCAGCGGGTGGTTGATGACGACCGAAGCGGGCACGCGCGGGTCCGTCGGGGGCGCGACGATGTTGTTCGCCGCCAGCTGCACGTCATCGGCAAGATCCCCCATCTGGGCGACGAGGCTCACCGGCACGTTGTTCTCGCGGAAGGTGGCCATCCACTCCCTGGCCGTGCGCGAACCGAGCGTCGCGCGCAGTTCATCGATGAAGGCGCCCATGTTCGCCATCCGGTCGGCCGGTTCGGCGAAGCGCGGGTCGGTCAGCAGGTCGTCGCGCCCGGCGGCCAAAAGCAGGCCGTCGACTTCGGCGTGGGTGCGCACCATGTAGAGCTGGAGCAGCCGCCCGTCCGACGTTTCGTAGAGGACGCGGTTGGGCGAGCGTGGCCCGCCGTCGCGGGCAGGGAACTCCGCGTGGAGCACTGCAGCCTGGGCGAGGCAAGCGTTCGACCAGACCCCGTTGGCAAGCAGGCTCGTGTGCACCTTGCTCCCCTTGCCAGTCTGTTCGCGCCGCATGAGGGCCATGAGGATGGATGCGTAGAGCGAAACCGCGGTGGGGTGGTCGCCCATGCCTGGGACCGAGCCGCCGGGCATCGCGCCGGGAGCGCGGACCATGTCCATCAGCCCGGTTCGCGCCCACCAGGCCACACCATCGAAGCCCTCGAGTTCGGCGTCCGGCCCGGATTCGCCATACGCGGTGAGCGAGGCGTAGATCATGCGCGGGTTCTCGGGCTCGAGGTCTTCGTAGTTCAGGCGCAGCTTGCGGCGCGTGGGAAACGGCTGGTTCGTGATGAACACGTCGCACTCGCGCACGAGGCGCATCAGCGCTTCGCGGCCGTTGTCGCTGGCCAGGTTCAGGGCGATGCTGCGCTTATTCCTGGCGTCGGCGATCCAGGTGTAGTTCACCGGCGACTGGGGGCTGAGTGGCCCTGAAGGCAACGCCCGGTAGGGGTCCCCGGCGCCGGGAATCTCGACCTTGACCACATCGGCGCCGAAGTCGGCGAGGATGGTCGCAGCCACGGGCCCGGCGATCCACGTGCCGCAATCGACAACCTTGAGGCCGGAGAAGAGGAGCGGTTCGGAAGAGGGAGCGTCTGTCATTGTGCGGCCAATCCTACGCGGTTTTGACTGCCCGGTATCACCTCCGCCCTGGTGGCCCGCGACCGGTTGGCGGTGAGGCACGTTCCCGGGCGCTCAGACCACCCTTTTTGCTGACCGCAAACTATTCATGTGGTGTAGTTCTATTTGAGAGTATTGAAGGACAGAACCACTGGCCTTTCGAGACTTTAGCTTCGCATAAACTATTCCAGTACCTGCTGACTATTCAGGAATACCAATAGCTAGACGGGTAATTACGACCATACTCGTGGATATTGTGAAAGGCTGCTGGTCGCTTTTATAGTCGCCTCCAGTCCGGTCTATCGAAGGCCGCGGGAGGGAACCGAATGCCATCTGGGTACTGGGAGCGAGCACGAACGCTCCGCACATCGCGCAGGCGCTTCATGGGCGCGGGTGCGACCGCCACTGCCGGGGTCGCCGGGATGGCCCTCGTCGGCTGCGGCGACGATGACGACGACGATAGTCCAGGCGGGGGCGCCAGCCCAACCACGGCCGCTTCGCAGGCCCCGGCCGGCTCGCCCACCGCGCCACCCGTCGTCCGTGGCGGGACCATCCGCCTGCCGCTCTCGGGGGCGTCGTCGGCCAATCCGCCGACGATATTCCCATTTGAGAACCTGACCTACCTGGCACAGACGCCGGCCGGGTTCCAATACAGCCGCCTCCTTCGCGGCAAGAACGGCGCCGACGTCGACAACGGCGACAACACCGCCATGGAAGGCGACGTCGTTTCCAAGTGGGAGCAGCCCGACAACCAGAGCTACGTCTTCACCCTGAAGCCGAACGCGAAGTGGCAGAACAAGGCTCCGATGAACGGCCGCGCCATTACCGCCACGGACTTCGTAAAGACGTACGAGGCGTTCCTCGGTATCTCCCAGAACGCCGCCGGCTGGAAGGCCGTCGTCGACAAGATCACCGCACCCGATGAGAAAACCATCAAGATCGCCTTGAAGGCTCCGTATGCCCCCTTCCTGGTGACCCACGCATCTTCGGCCGAGGCGGTCTGGTTCATCCCGGCCGAGACGATCGCGAATGACCAGGCAAAGAAGGACCCCGTGGGGTCCGGCCCATTCATCTTCGACAAGTTCGAGTCCGGCGTGGCCATCTCCTGGAAGAAGAACCCGGACTACTACGATGCGCCTCTGCCGAACTTCGACGCCGCCGAAGCCGGCCTGATCAACGACCCGCAACGGCTCGTAGCGGCGCTGCAGTCCGGCGACTATGACCTGAGCGGCCTCAACGGACCCATCTACAAAGAGAACCGCTCGAAGCTCGATAACAAGGGCACCGACGTCTTCACCCAGGGACTGGCGTTGGGTGCGTTCTACTTCAACTTCGACAACAAGCCGTGGAACGACCTCCGCGTCCGCCAGGCGCTTTCGATGGCGCTCGACAGGGATGGCTACCTGAAAGTCCAGGACGGTACCGGCAAGGGCAACTACCACTCCTTCCTCCCGCCGGGTCTCGCTCCGTTCTACCTCTCGCCGCGGGACCAGAAGGCGAAATACGGAGCGCAGGCGAAATACTGGACCCGCGACGTCAAGGCCGCCCGCGACCTCCTGAAGGCTGCGACCGGCTCCGACACCCTCAAGTTCAAGCTCTTCTGCAATGTCGACCGCTACGGTTCGGAGGCGCAGCAGGCATGGGAACTCTTCGCCTCGACGTTGAAGGACGCAGGCTTCGAAGCGGAGCTGGTGTTCCAGGAGTACGGCTCGTACATCCAGTCCACGTACCTCGGCAAGATGCCGGAGGGCGGTTGCGCCTGCGGTCCGCTCATCGGCTCGCCCCGTGACCCGGACAACATGTTCAACAACTACTGGTCGGAGTCGGCACGCCACAACTTCGGCGGCACGCCAATCGAACAGCAGAAAGACATCGACGCCATGATCGTGAAGCAGCGCACGCTGCTCGACCCGAAGGAGCGCGTCCAATACATCCAGGATATGCAGGTCAAGATGACCGAATCGCTCCTGGTGATTCCGTACCACTCCAGCGCCGGCTGGGTCTATGCCAACCCGTGGGTGAAGAACTGGTACCACAAGGTGGGCTACGCCTACATGCCGGACTCGCTCATGAAAGCCAACTTCACGGAGGAACGCGTCAAGAAGGGTTGACCGCCCGCAGCCATGGAGAGGGGCGGGGCGCCGAGCCCCCTGCCGGGACCGCCCCTTTCCTGGACGCCGCCAGCATCTCGTACCGTTATCCGTTCATGCCAGATGAAATATTCAGGGTAGCTATTCGTGTCTATTGCAGCTATTGAAGGCCCTGGCAGTGGCATCTATAGTCGCGCTTGCCCGCGCCTATCGAAGGCCGGGCAGGAGGGGATCCGAATGGCATCAGGGTATTGGGAGCGGGCACGAGCACTGCGCACCTCGCGCAGACGGTTCATGGGCGCAGGGGCGGCGGCCACCGCCGGGGTTGCCGGGATGGCCCTCGTCGGTTGCGGCGATGACGATGACGGAGGCGGAACTGCCAGCCCGACCGCCGCGGCATCACAGGCCCCGGGCGGTTCACCGTCCGCGGCGGCAGTGGTGCGCGGCGGAACCTTGCGCCTGCCACTGTCGGGGGCGTCTTCGGCCAACCCGCCGACGATTTTCCCATTTGAAAACCTGACCTACCTATCTCAAACCCAGGGTTCGTTCTACTACAGCCGCCTGCTGCGGGGTAAGAACGGGGCCGACATCGACCCGGGCGATAACACCACGCTCGAAGGGGACTTTGTCTCCAAGTGGGAACAGCCGGACGACAAGACGTACGTCTTCACCATCAAACCGAATGCGAAGTGGCAGAACAAGGCCCCGATGAACGGCCGCGCCATCACCGCCACCGACTTTGTGAAGACGTACGAGGCATTCCTCGGCATCTCCCAGAACGGCGCAGTCTGGAAGGCCGTGGTCGACAGCATCACCGCGCCGGACGACAAGACGATCAAGGTCTCGTTGAAGGCGCCCTACGCACCCTTCCTCGTCACTCATGCCTCCACGCCGGAAGGCATGTGGTTCATCCCGGCGGAGACCATTACGAACGACCAGGCGAAGAAAGACCCCGTGGGATCCGGCCCGTTCATCTTCGAGAAGTTCGAATCCGGCGTGGCCATCACAGCGAAGAAGAACGCTGACTACTACGACGCGCCACTGCCGAACTTCGACCGTGTCGAGGCCGGCCTGATCAACGACCCGCAACGGCTCGTCGCGGCCCTGCAGTCCGGTGACTACGATCTGAGCGGCCTGAACGGGCCTATCTATAAAGAGAACCGCTCCAAGCTCGACAAGCAGGGCACGGACGTTTTCACCCAGGGCCTCAACACCGGCGGGTTCTACTTCAACTTCGACAACAAGCCGTGGAACGACCTGCGCGTACGCCAGGCGCTGTCCATGGCCCTCGACCGCGACGGCTACTTGAAGGTCCAGGACGGCACGGGCAAGGGGAACTACTTCTCTTTCCTCCCGCCAGGGCTCGCCCCCTACTACCTCTCCCCGCGCGACCAGAAGGACAAGTACGGCGCGCAGGCGAAGTACTGGACGCGCGACGTGAAGACTGCCCGCGACCTCCTGAAGGCCGCGACCGGCTCGGACACGCTGAAGTTCAAGCTCTTCTGCAACGTCGACCGCTACGGCGCCGAAGCCCAGCAGGCCTGGGAGCTCTTCGCATCGACCTTGAAAGACGCCGGTTTCGAAGCAGAGCTCGTCTTCCAGGAATACGGCTCGTACATCCAGTCCACCTACCTCGGGAAGATGCCGGAGGGCGGTTGCGCTTGTGGCCCGCTCATCGGTTCGCCCCGCGACCCGGACAACATGTTCAGCCAGTACTGGTCGCAGTCGGTTCGCCATAACTGGGGCGGGACCCCGATCGAACAGCAGAAGGACATCGACGACATGATCGTGAAGCAACGCACGATCCTCGATACCAAGGAGCGCGTGAAGTACATCCAGGACATGCAGGTCAAGATGACCGAATCGCTCCTGGTTGTGCCTTACCACTCCAACGGCGGGTGGGTGTACGCCAACCCGTGGGTCAAGAACTTCTACTACAAGAACAGCTACGCCTACATGCCCGACTCCGTGATGAAGGCGAACTTCACCGAGGAGCGCGTCAAGAAGGGCTAACCGCCCTCAACCCATGGAAAGCGGGCGCCGCGCCCCCCTGCCGGCGCCCGCTTTCCTCCAACAGGAGTTCGTAGATGGCCCAGTACATCGTCCGCCGCCTGCTGCTCATGATTCCCACCCTCATCGGCGTCTCCCTGCTCGTCACCGGGCTGCTCCGGCTGCTCCCGGCCGACGCGGTCGATGTGCTGGTTGCCGGCGGCGAAGTGCAGGGCGGCGGCGAAGCCTTCAAGGAACTGGTCGAAAAGAAACTCGTCGAGGACGGCAAGAATCCCGCCACCGCGACCATCACGGATAAGGCCCGCGCCGAGAACGCGCTCATCGCCGCCCAACTGAAGAAAGAAGGCCAGGACCCGGAGACGACAAACCAGTCCCTCCGCCAGGCGGCCAAGAACACCCTCGCCCTCAACGCCTACAAGGACAACATCCGCACCCGGCTGGGCCTGAACAAGAACTACATCGAACAGTGGTCGTCGTGGGCGTGGAATGCCCTCCAGGGCGACCTCGGCACATCGATCATCGGCTCCCGCCCGGTGAGCGACGAGTTGAAGCGCCGCATCCCGGTCAGCATCGAACTGGGACTGCTGGGGATGGTGGTGTCGCTCCTCATCGCCCTGCCGCTTGGCGTGGCCTCGGCGGTGAAGCAGGATGGCCCTATCGACTACGGCATGCGCAGTATGGCCATCGCCGCGCTCGCCATCCCGTCGTTCTTCCTCGCGACCATCGTCATCGCGCTCGCCTCGCGCTACTGGAACTACTCGTTCCCGGTGAAGTACCGGGAGTTCTGGGATGACCCGAAAACGAACCTGGAACTGGTCATCGTCCCCGGCATCATCCTCGGCATCGGACTCTCGGGGACACTCCTCAGGCTAACGCGCGCCCAGATGCTCGAAGTGCTCCGCCAGGACTACATCCGCACGGCGCGCGCGAAAGGCCTGGCGAGCCGCTCCGTCATCGTCCGGCATGCAGTGAAGAACGCCTTCGTCCCCATCGTGACCATCATCGGCCTGCAGGTGCCCGTGCTCGTCGGCGGGTCGCTGGTCCTCGAAACCATCTTTGGCATCCCCGGCGTGGCGCGGTACCTGTTCGAATCGATTTCGAACCGGGACTTCCCAGCCGTCATCGGCGTGAACATGCTCGTGGCCTTCGTCATCGTGTTCACGAACCTCATCGTCGACGTCCTGTACGCGGTCCTCGACCCGCGCGTGCGGCTGAGTTAGGGAGGATTGGGCATGGCTACATCGACGATTTCGGCGCCGGCGCTGCCCGAGTTCTACCTGCGCCCCGAACGGCCGTTCATGAGCCGGGCGCTGCGGGCCATCGGCTCATTCATCGTGCACAAGCCGCTCGGGGCGTTCGGCGGCTTCATCCTCATCCTCGTCATCGCCGTCGGGGTGCTCTCGCCGATGATCGCCGGCGACCCGAACACGGTGCACCTCTCCGATACGCTCGTCCGCCCGAACAGCACCTACTGGTTCGGAACCGACTACAACGGGCGCGACGTCTTCGACCGGATCGTCTTCGGCTGCCAGGTCACAGCGATGGTCGGACTCGGCACGGTCATCCTCGTCACCGTGCTGTCGCTCCTCGTGGGCGTGACCAGCGGCTACTTTTCCGGCAAGTTCGACTTCACGGTCCAGCGGCTGGTCGACATCTGGCTCAGCTTCCCGGCCATCTTCCTGATCCTCACGCTCGTGGCGGTGCTGAAGACCTCGAGTAACAACGGGTTCTTTGGCCTGGGCCGAGGGCCCGAAATCGGCCCGAACCCGGTCGATGGCGACTGGTTCTGGTACACCTTCCCGCGCACCACCATCGTCATCCTCGCGCTCGGCGTGGTGCTGGCCGGCGGCGCCTCACGCGTTGTCCGAAGCGCTACCCTGCAGACGCGCGCGGCGCCTTACATCGAAGCGGCGCAGGTTCTCGGCGCGACGAACACTCGAATCATCTTCCGCCACATCATCCCGAACATCATGCCGATCCTGATCGTCCTGGCGACGCTCCAGCTCGGCACGGCCATCCTGGCGGAGGCGACGATCAGCTTCCTCGGTATCGGTGTCACGAACTTTCCGACGTGGGGGCAGATGCTCTCCGGCAAGACGCGTGAGCTGGCAGCTGACCACATGCACATCGCGCTCTTCCCGGGCCTCGCCATCTTCCTGGCCGTCTTCGGGTTCAACATGCTCGGCGACGCGCTCCGCGATGTCCTCGACCCGAGGTTGCGCGGCTCGCGCTAGCGGGGAAACAGGAGCGGGCTTACTCCGCGACTTCGAACAGGAACTCGACTTCGACCGGGACGCCGAAGGGGAGTTCGGCCAGGCCCACGGCGATGCGCGCGTGGCGGCCTGCTTCGCCGAAAACGTCGAGGAGCAGTTGCGAGGCGCCGTTGACGACCTTCGGGTGGTCGGTGAAACCGTCGGCGCTGGCTACAAACCCGCCGACGCGAAGAACCTTCGTCACTCTGTCGAGCGAGCCTACTTCGGCGCGGACGATGGCGAGCGCCTGGAGCGCGCACTGGCGGGCCAGCCCGGCCGCATCATCGATGGTGACGCCCTGGCCAAGCTTGCCTTTGCGCATGGGTGTGCCGTCTTTCACTGGCACCTGGCCGGAGACGAAGACCTGGTTTCCGCTGCGCACGCAGGGTGCGTAGAGACCGGCCGCCGCCGGGGCCGCCGGGAGCTCGATGCCCAGTTCCTTTAGCTTCGCTTCGGCGCTCACTGGTACTCTCCCAGCAGGCTGCTCACCACGTTCTCAAACTCTTCGTCGCTGTAGCACTCGATGACAATCTTCGCGCCCTTCTTCTGGGGCTCGACCTTCACGCGGGTGCTGAGGGCGCGCCGCAGCCGGGACTCGATGTCACCGTAGGCCGAATCGCGGCGTGCCGTCTGGGCGCCGGCGCTTGTGGTCGTCGCGGGGGCTTCGGCCAGTTGGCGGCGGACGTACCCTTCCGTGTCGCGCACCGAGAGCTTGCGCTTCACCACTTCGCGCCAGGCATTGACGCGGCCGCGGCCTTCCGGCAGCCCGAGGAGGGCGCGCGCATGGCCCTCGGTGATTTCGCCGGCCACCAGGCTGCGCCGGATCTCGGATTCGAGCTGGAGCAGGCGCAGGGCATTGGCGATGGTGGCGCGGTTCTTGCCGACGCGCCGGGCCACCTCCTCCTGCGTCATCGAGTACTCCTCGACGAGGCGGCGGTAGGCCATCGCTTCTTCGACGGCGTTGAGGTCGGCGCGCTGGATGTTCTCGATGAGCGCAAGTTCGAGCAGTTCGCGGTCGGCGGCCTGGCGGACCACGACCGGGACCGTATCGAGACCGGCGAGGCGAGCGGCCTGGAGGCGGCGTTCGCCCGCGATCAGGAAGTAGCCGCCATCGTCATCACGGCTGACGACGAGCGGCTGGATGATGCCGTGCTCACGAATGGACTCCGAGAGTTCGCGCAGCTTTTCTGGTTCGAAGTTGGTGCGCGGCTGCTCCGGGTTCGGCGCAATCAAGTCGATATCGAGGTGTTCCGGGCCGCGTGACCGGGCCGGCGCGACCGGCGCCGCGGGCGCGGGCTGCACGGCTGCCGGGCGGCGCTCGTAGGGCTCCGGGTCGGGTTCGCGGCGGGCTGCAGGAGGCGGCGCCGGGCGTTCCGCCGGAGGCTCCGGGTCGTGCCGTTCGGGCGCGGCTTCGGGTTCGGCGGTGGGCGCCGCCGGGCCGCCGAAGAGGGCGTCAAGCCCGCGACCAAGACCTCGCTTTGGCTGAGTCATGCTGCTACTCCTGCGCGTTCAAGAAGTTCGCTGGCGACGGCCTCGTAGGCGGTGGCCGCCCGGCCACCCTGGTCGTACAGGAAGATGGACTTCCCGTGGCTCGGCGCTTCACTGAGGCGCACAGAACGCGGGATGATCGTGCCGAAGGTCTGGGGGAAGTGGCCCCGCACCTCTTCGACCACCTGCTGCGCCAACCGCGTGCGCGCATCGAACATCGTGAGGACCACACCAAGCACGTGGAGCCGCGGGTTGAGGTTCCGCTTTACCAGGTCAAGCGTCTCCATCAACCGGCTAAGGCCCTCGAGCGCCATGTACTCGCATTGCACCGGGATGATGACCGCGTCGCTGGCCGTCAATGCATTTATGGTAAGTAAGCCGAGTGATGGCGGGCAGTCGATGAGGATCCAATCGAAGTCGTCGCGAACCTGGGCAAGGGCGTTGGTCAGGCGGCGTTCACGGGCCATGACCGGTACGAGTTCGACTTCGGCGCCGGAAAGTTCGGCGCTCGACGGCACAACGCTCACGTGTTCTGACTCGACCGGGATAATGCAGTCGGTAATCGGGGTCTCATCGAGGATGGCGTCATAGGTGCCCGCCGAATCCGAGCCGTCGACGCCGAGGGCGCTCGTCGCGTTGGCCTGGGGATCGAGGTCAACCAGGAGCACCCGTTGGCCCGAACGGCCGAGGGCGACGGCGAGGGAAACCGCGGTGGTGGTCTTGCCGACGCCGCCTTTCTGGTTTACGAGCGAAACGATCGTAGCTCCCATTTACGGCGCCTCCCGCGTCATTCGAGCTTCGATCTCTTCCCGGGTGGGGATCCCGGCGAGACCGTGTCCCTCGACAGCGAGCGAGCCCGCGGCGAGGGCGAATTGCATTGCGGATTCCAGCTCTTCGGTTTCGGCGAGCCGGAACATGAAGGCGCTGGCGAAGCAATCTCCCGCGCCTGTTGGTTCAACCAATCTGGCCGGGATCGCATCGAAGTGGCGTTCGGAGCCATCACTGTCGAACAGTGTAGCTCCATTGTAGCCACGTGTCAGGACGGCCACCGCCCGGAGGCTCGCGATGTACCGGCCGAGCGCTTCGCCGTCCTGGACATCCTCCTCGCTGAAGAAGGCGATCCAGCCGGGCCGAACGAAGCGTTCGGCGACTTTCGCCGGATGGGAGTGGGGGATGATCCGGTCCCGCCCGGTGATGGTGCGCAACGGGCCCTGTAGAGCGACGCCGACGAGGGCCTCGCGGAATGGCCGCGGCGCGCGCCGGAATTCGTGGTAGGCGGGTGCGAGGAAGACGATGTCGAGGTGCTCTTCCGGTTCGAGGAACGGCACGATTTCGAGTGGCTCGCCCTCCGCGATGAGGTACTGGCGGCGGTTGCCCTCCCGGTCATAGTTGTTCGCGTAGCGCGGAAGTTCGCTATCGGCATATCCACGAACGTCGGGAATACCATCGAGCCAGGCCTGGTCGAAGTCATCGGACATGCCGGTCACGAGCGTGACGTTACCGCCGAGCCGCGTGAACGCGTGCGCCGCGTAGAGCGACGGCCCGCCCGGCGCCCAGTCATCCGAACTGACCCGGTCCAGGCAGACGTTTCCGGCGACGAGGATGTCCGTTGCGAACCTCCCTAGTTCCGCGCGCTGATGACGACCTTCCGGTTTTCACCCTCGCCGACACTGTTCGTCGAGAGCTCGGGGTCATCGGCCAGGAGCATATGCACCAGCCGCCGTTCGGCAGCGGACATCGGCTCGAGGGTGATGGGGTTGCCGCTTTCGCGCACCCGGTCCGCCATCCGGCGAGCGAGGCTGGTGATGCGCTCTTCGTTCCGGTGCTTGTAGTGCTCAACGTCGATGGTGACGCCGCCCTTGCCCGGGTACTTCCGCCCCAGGATCAGGTTCACCAGGTACTGGAAGGCCACGAGCGTGTCTCCACGGCGGCCGATGAGCAGCCCGAGGTCTTCGCCCTTGATATCGAGGACTGCGAGCACCGACCCGAGGCCGTCACCGGCGGTCAGCGGCTCGCGAATCGAGATTTCGGCTTCGATGTCCAGGATGCGCAGCAGGTCATCGACGGTCTGGGCGGCGTAGTCTACTTCCGCGGCGTTGATGTCCGGCGCGACTTCGGGCTCTTCGTCCCGGTGCGAGCGTTCGCGAGGGGGCCTGCTGGGCCGCGCCGGGCGGTCTCCGCGCTCTCCACGGTCACTGCGGCCCTGGGAATCCCCGCGAGGGCTGCGATCGCGCCGTGGAGCGCCGGACCGGCCTCCTTCGCCGCCAGAACGCGCCGGCTTCGGAGCTTCGCCCGACCCGCCACGGACAAAGTCAGCGTCAGTGAGCTTCTGGGGAGCGTTTTCGAACCCGGCGCGGGAACTCCCGCCGCTGCCAGTGCGGCCTCCGCCGCCTCCGCCGCCACGCTGCCTGCCGCCGCCATCGCGGCGCTGGCCGCTGCCCTGTTGGCCCTGGCGCGGGATGCGCGTGTCTGGCGGGGCGGATGATTCGGCCACGCGATCCTGGGGAGCGAGCCGGACGACGCGCACGACAGCATCCTGGGCGCCGCGGCCGAAGAGGCCTCCACGTTTGCCTTCGTCCAGGACGGTCAGCTCGACTTCTTCGAGCCTTGCTCCGAGTTTGGCGAGCGCCTTATTCCGGGCGTCTTCGACGGTTTTGCCGCTTGCTTCGGCCTGATCCATTGGCGGTCCTCAATTCACGAGCAGAGGTAGGCGCAGCCGCTTCGGGCGCTGGAGCGGCTGCGGAGAGTGCGAGTGGCGCAGTTCGCGCCTTGACGACTGGTTCGATCCCGAACGCTGGGAGCCCATAGGTAAGGATATTGAACGCGATCTGGGCCACTGAGTTCACTACCCAGTAGAGGCTCACGCCGAGCGGGAAGCTGAGCGCGAAGAACGCGAACATCAGCGGCAGCATCACGTTCATCATCTGTTGCTGCGCGCGCGCCTTGTCGTCGGTCGCCGTCGTAATCGTGGTCTTGGATTGCGCCCACGTGGTGAGACCCACGAGGACCACGAACACATAGCCGGCGATCGACGCATCGCCGTTCGAACGGAGGTCGATCCCGAGGAACCGTTCGGACAGCGGCAGGGCGTGTTGGAGGTAGCTCCAGCTGTAGATGTGGCCGGAAAGCTTTTCGAGCGCTTCCGGCGAGTTCGGCAGGGCGATGCGGATGGCGCTGTAGAGCGCGATGAACACCGGGATCTGGAGGAAGAACGGCCCAATGCAGCTCAACGGGTTCGCCCCCGCTTCCCGGTAGAGCTTCATCACTTCTTCCTGGCGGCGCTTCGGGTCGCTGTACTTCTTGTTCACCTCGGAAATGCGCGGCTGGAGGGCCTGCATCGTCCGTGTCGCGTGGATCTGGCGCAGCGTCAGCGGGAACGTGACGGCGCGGATGAGCAGGGTGAACGCGATGATGGCGGCGCCGAAGCTGCCGAACAGCCCGTGCGAAAGGAGCACGAGCAGGTTCACGAGGGGATTGAGGAGCACCAGGGTGAAGATCTCGCCGATCACTTCTTCACCCCGTTAATGGTGATTTCGATGACGCGCCGTTGCTTCGGGTCGGCCCGGAACAACTTGCCGTCGGTGGTCACCAGGTACGCCTCGCCGTCCCTGGCCACCACATCAGCCCGCACCGTATCCCCGTCGGTCAGCGGAACAGCGTTCAGCACCGAGCCATCGGCCGCACTGATGAAGGTTACGGTTGGCGAACGGTCGGCCACGACCACCACATCATCCACGATCGCGGCGCCCGCTTTCACGCGTTCGCCCTTCACGGAAGCTGGCTGAGACCAGGTTGGGGTTACTCCCGTGGCTGTTATGTCGAGTCCGTAGACCTTCCCCCCGAAGTCGCCGAAGAACACCTTGTTCCCGGACACGGCCGGGGTCGTCCAAACCCAGTCCCCGGCTTCAAAGTCGCCTGCCACGCTGCCATCCGCTGTGCGAATGACGTAGAGGTGACGGTTGATGCTGGGAACGAAGAGGTACTCTTCGCTGATGCGGGCCAGGTCGGCAATGGCGCCCGAAGCAGAGAACTTCCACTTCTCGCTGCCGTCCGCCAGGGAGATGGCGTGGAGGTCGCCCTTCATCGTCGCGACGAAAAGCGTGTCGCCAACCACGACGGGGGTCGCCCAAACGCCGCCGTCGAAGGTCTTCGGCTTCTCCCAGCCGGCTGCCGGCGTCCCGTCGCTCTTCTTCCAGCCGTAGACGTGGCCTTCGGTGGTCCCGAAGTACACGTTGTCACCGGACAGGGCGACTCCACCGGGGATATCACCCTCAATCTTGCTTGCATTGTCTCCGGAAGCTGGCCAGACGGGGCGTCCGTCATCCTTTCGCAGGGCGAAAACGCCGCCGTGGAACGACGCGAGGTACAAGCGGTCCCCATCGAAGACGGGAGCGCCGTAAATGGCCTTCAATTCGAGCTTCTTATCGTCGCTCCGGTTCTTATCGGGGAACGTCCAGGAGGCCGTTGCGGAATCACCGTCGAGTTTAAGGGCGCTGAGGTGGCCCTTGGACGTGACGACGTAAGCAGAATCGCCATCGAAGGCGACGGGCGCCCAGCCGACGGGGTTAAACACCTTCACGCAGGAAGAAAGGAGAGGGAGGAGCAGGAGCGCCATCGCGAGGATCGCGGCGCGGCGGAAGTTCACTGGAGCATGGTAGAGGCGGGATGTCTTATGTGGCAGGGGTTATGGGAACCAGCTTCGAGTTTCACGTGAAACAGCACATATGTTCTGTGTTTCACGTGAAACATGCCCCAGCCAAAGGGGAAACGAGTCCGACTCATCCGGGGAGGAAGCCGTCACCGACAACGCCGCAGGCCCCGTCAAACATCCAGCCTCTGACGTTTCACGTGAAACACCTCAGCACCGCCTGACTTGCTTCCTCAAGGACGATGAACAGGTGGGATGAAGTTGAGTTATCCGCGCAACATCGCAATGCGTGCCCGGAGGATCGGCGCTTTCAGAACACCTCGCTGGCTCCACGTGCAACAACCGCCCACATCGCAACCGCCATCAACCACAGCAGTCAGGCCCAGGTGCCTCCCACAACGCAAATAGCCGCAGACGGCGAACTCTGCGATGGAGACCCCACTCAAGGGTCAGCTCAACCAGAATGCGCTCCAGCATTAAAGACTTCAGCATGTCACCAAGGTCACCGAACATGCAGTAGGCACACTGTGACACGCTCAAGGCACGGCGCCGCGTACGAGAGCCGGTGCTGCTGTTGTCAACGGTGCTACTGCACTGTGCTTGTCCAATCTCTGGAATGTGCCCGCTCATGCCCTCCAGTCGCACCCCATGGGCTTCCCGATGACGGCACTCAGTGTGGGCCTCGACGAGGATGCAACGCGTGCACGCGACCGCACTCACTCAACTCAACGTCCCGACTGCGGACAGACATGGCCATGAGGGTGTCTCAGCAGCGCTTCCGCTCGGCAGCAACCGTCTCAGCGACGGCCCGAACGCATCCTGCTGCCCAAGAACGACTCCGGGACCCGATCCACACCCATCCGCCCCCAGGGGTTGCACCGGCAAAGCCGCCACGCGGTCAGCACAGTGCCTCGCCAGGCCCCGTGCCCACGCAACGCCTCGATGGAGTAGTTCGAGCACGTCGGCTGGAACCTGCACACCGGCGGCATCACCGACCCCAACGTGATCTGATACCCGCGAACCAAACCTGCCAACACGCGTGCAATCATGGCGTTGGATCTCCAAGGCGCGACGCCGCACGACCCAGCTCCCGCTCTATGGCGACGAACTCGGCGTCCAACAACCGACCTCGAGCCGTTACCACAATATCCCAGCCGACCGGCGCTTCAACTCGACGTGCTGCATCACGCAGCCTTCGCCGCGTGCGGTTTCGAACGACGGCCCTCGGCGCCAGCTTTCTCCCCACCGCAAACCCCCATCGCGCCTGCTCCAGCCCGTTGGGGACAGCACGCACGACAAAGAGGGGACCGTTAACAACGGTCCCCTCAGCATAAACACGATCGAACTCACGGCCCTTTCGCAACCGGCCGAGAGCGTTGTTGGCCACCTCCGGGCCGCCTACACCACCGTGAGGCGCTTCCGGCCCTTCGCCCGCCGTGCCTTCAGCACCAGGCGGCCGCCGCGGGAAGACATGCGACTCAAAAAGCCGTGCACGCGCCTCCTCGGGATCGTGTGCGGCTGGTACGTTCGCTTCGTCGCCATCTAGATTCCTCCGTCGCGCAACGAATGCGCGAATTACCACCATAACATGGCCGCCAAGTACGGTCGAACGGCTGGCCTACTCCGTCCAGGCGCGCAAGTAGTGGGCGTAGGCTTCACGAATAAGCACTACATAACGTTGCGTCTCCGTGTAATCCACCACTTCTACGAAGTCAGCCGGCCTCGATGCCCCTGCCGACTCCCACCGCGCCGCAGCCGCCGGCCCAGCGTTATAAGCGGCCAGCGACAGCAACGGGTCGCCGTACCGCCGCAACTCCCCGCCAAGGTAGAACGCCCCGAACTCCAGGCTCAACGCCGGGCGAAACAGGTCAGCCGGGTCGAAGTCTGTGACGCCCAGTTGCGCCGCGATCGCCGCACCCGTCTCCGGAATCACCTGAGTCAGCCCCAACGCGCCCGCAACCGACCCGGCCGAAGGATCCCAGAAGCTCTCCTGCCGAACCAACGACGCCAGGAACAGCGGGTCGACGCCCGCCTTCGCCGCCTCGGCGTCCAGGGTTCGCGCGAAATCTATGGGGTAGGCAACCCGCAGCAGGTCCGCAGGCGCATCCTCAGACGTCACGCCAGCGGCGATCCGCAGGCGCACAGCCAACTGAGCGGCGACACTCGTCAGCCCGCACTCACTCGCCTCTCGCGTCAGCCCGAACAGGTCCCAGGCGCCAACGCCCTTGGTCAGTCTCCAGACCTCATCACCTGCGGCCTGCTGCAGCCCTACCGACGCAAGTTCGCAGACCGCATCGGGCGCCAACGCCTTCGCCGAACCGCCGATTCGCCCCTGCAACCATGCCTCGATCGCCTCCCACGAGACGGACCGGCCCAGGTCCCGTGGGCGGTACCGCACATCGAACGCACTGCCCTGGCCCAATTCGCGCGCCGCCTCCAGCGCGTAGAAGTCGAACCGGCCAAACCCTATCGCCGCATGGTACGCATCCGCCGCCTCGCCGCTCCGGCCCGAAGCGGCCAGCGTCCGCCCGCGCCAGTATTCAAGCCGTGCCGACGAGGCGATCCCGACTTTCTCCCACGCTCCCAACGCCCCGTCGAAGTCGCCGGCCTTGTAAAGGACATACCCGGCGCGGAACGCCGACTCCTCACGGAAGTCCCCGGGTAGGCCACTCTCCACCAGCACTACATAACGCCGACTGGCGGCAGCACTCTCGCCTTCTTCCTCCGTCACCCGCGCTGCCCAGTACATCGCGCGGTGCACATAGGCGGACCCGCTTGCCGAAGCCGCCACGTCGTAGAACTTCACAGCCAGCTCCGGTTCGCCCGAATCCTCGTAGCTCGCGCCGAGGTAGAACGCTCGGAAGCCCAGGTCAGCCGCGGAGATACCCGGCTCATCGACCGCCGGGAGCAGCACTCGCTTCGCTGCTGCGTACGCGCCATGGCGGTAGTACACGAGCCCGGCCTGCCCGGGGTCGACCGCGTAACCGGCAGCCTCCAGCCGCTCGATGGCCACCACCGCGTACGCGCTGGCCGGACTGTCCGCCACGATGGAACGCATCACCTCAACCGCGCCGGCGCTGTCCCCGGCTCGGGTCAGCACCTCGGCCAGTTCCAGCCCGGCGCCGGCGTCCCCTGTGACGTTGACCAGGTTCCGCAGGGCCGCCCTCAAGCGTGCATCATCGCCAGCGCTGCGCGCGTAATCCGCCTGCGCGCGGTACACATCGTCCTCCACCGCACCTGCGGAGGAACCGGACAGCAGCGCTGCCCAGAGGGCCTCGGCCTCGGCGACCCGGCCAGCACCCGCCAGCGCTCTCGCCCCTTCGGCACGCACATACGGCCCAAGCGGCGACGCGTTCGCCTGCACGCCCCACCGGTCGTACGCCGCGGCGGCCGCCGCGTAGTCGGCACGCAAATTCAGGTGCTTTACGAGCAGGTAAGCCGCCCGGACTCCGGAAGCGGACCCCGCAGGCGCGGCGCTTACCGCCTCCTCCAGTGCCACGATTCCCCCGGACTCATCGTTGAGTTCGAATGCGACCGTTGCGCCGCCGACGAGCGCGTCCGCTCGCTCTCCGCCATCGGTCGAGGCCGCTGCCACGTGTTCGAACGCCTCGCGGGCCTGATCGAACCGCCCCTCGCGGTACAACGCCCTCGCACTGGCAATATCCGCCGTCGGGGGCGGTACAGTCGCAGTGGCCGTCGGACCACTCCCGTTCGAACCACCCGGCAACCCGGCGCCGCTCCCGCCAGATGACGCTGTTGGGGTCGGCCCAGGTGCCTCACGGTCGCTGAAGATGCAGGCCGAGAGGCTCAACGCGCACGCCGCGACGCACCCCCACAACCAGACACGCGCGAATCGGCCGTTGCGCGCTCTCACCACGTCTCGGATGCTAGGTGCCGGGCGGGCGCCGGGCAAAGCACGGTTCGGCGCGGGGAAAGAAAGGCGCGCACATGACCCAGACCGCCATCGCCCACGAAACCCTCTCCCGGGCTACCGAAAACCAGAACGCCTGGATAGAAATCGACCTCGCGGCCGCCGCCGCCAACGTGCGAGCGCTCAAGGCCACCCTCGGGAGCGTCGACCTCATCGCGGTCGTCAAGGCGAATGCCTACGGAGCGGGCGCGGCCATCCTTGCGCCGGCCCTCGAACAGGCGGGCGCAGACCGCTTCGCCGTGGTGTGGCCACACGAGGGCTACATGCTCCGCCAGGCAGGCGTCACACGCCCGATCCTCGTCCTCGGCCATGCCTTCCCGGCTGACGCCATCCCCGCCGTGCGCTCGGGACTGACCCTCACCTGCAACTCGCTCGAACTGGGCGAATCGCTCTCCCGCGCCGCGACTGCCGCCGGGGTCACGGTCCCCGTCCACCTCAAGGTCGACACCGGACTCCACCGCTTCGGCCTCGACATAGACCGCGCCGTCACGTTGGCCACCCAGTTGCGCGAACTCCCGAATCTCGCCGTCGAGGGCCTCACGACCCACATGGCCAACGCCGACGAAGCCGACGACAGCTTCGCCGCCGAGCAGCACGCCGTTTTCCTCGAGGCCGCACGACGGCTCCCCTGGATTCCGTACCGGCACACCGCGAACTCGGCGACGGCCCTTCGCCGCGAGGAACTGCGGTACTCCGGCGCGCGCATCGGCCTCGCGCTCCATGGCGAACTGCCGGCTAATTCGCCCGGCCCGGGACTCACACCCGTACTCTCGCTGCGCGCCCGGCTGGCCCGCGTCAGCGAACTCGCGCCCGGCGAGGGCGTGAGCTACGGCCTGACCTGGCGCGCCGAACGGCCCTCCCGCATCGCCCTCGTCCCGGTGGGGTACGCCGACGGCTGGAGGCGGGGGTTGGGCAACCACGGGACCGTCCTCATTCGCGGCCGCCGTTGCCCGATGGTCGGCCGCATGTGCATGGACCAGTTCCTCGTGGACGTGACCGATGTCCCGGCCGCGGCCGAAGGCGATATCGCCACCCTCATCGGAACGGACGGCCCGGACCGGATCACGGCCACCGAAGTCGCGGGCCTCGCGGACACCATCAGCTGGGACGTGCTCGCCTCGCTCCAGGCGCGCATCCCGCGGTTGTACCACCGCGACGGCGCAGTCGAGGCCATCGCGCCATCAATGTGGTAGCCGGGCAGCGCCGCCAGCGGGGCGGCATCGCTGAGAGTTGTTGCACGCCCTTGCTGACGCGCGGGCCTTTGCGGAAGTCGGAGCCCGGACAGGGAACCGCGCACGGCAGTGAGCGGATCGTCACCTGCGCACACCGCTCGCGCCCGGCACAAGACACCCAATGCCCACGAACCCTGCATGCGGGACTGCATACCGCGTTCGCCTGAGCCGGGCTCGCCATCTCGGCACAAGGCGCCGGGTTGTTGTCACGCCCTTGCTGACGCGCGGGCCTTCACGAAGTTCGGAGCCCAACAGAGATCCGACCGTCAGGGAGGCTCCGCGTTCCTCATCGCGAATATGTTCCGCGCTCGCCCAGCATCGCCGGTGATGACTACTCCAACGCCTTGCCCGTGTTTCCACGACCTTGCTGGACACGATTCGGACCTCCCTTACGGTCGGATCTAGGAAGTTTGCGCCTGCGATCCGCACTCCCGTACGCGGTTCCCTTTGGGGGTGCGCCCCGGGCCGTTCCCAAACATAGATCCGACCGTCAGGGAGGCTCAGCGTTTGTGATCGCGGATACGTTCCGCGATCGCCCAGCATCGCCGGTGATGACCACTCCAACGCCTCGCCGGCGTTTCCACGGCCTTGCTGGACACGGTTCGGGCCTCCCTTACGGTCGGATCTATGAGGGTAGGCTGGCCGCGTCGCGGGCCTTCAGGTCATCGACCACCGTTGCCAGGAACTCGCGGTCGCCGAGGATGGCGTGCTCTGGCACATACATCCGCCCGTACCGTTCGAGATAAATAAGCTGCTTCGAACTGAGGAAGTTCGACCGCTGGAAGCCGTTCTCGTGGTAACCGTCGGCGAAGGCGACGCGGTGCGCCCGCGCGGTGTTGCGAAGCTTTCGCAGCCGCTCCACCAACCCGCGCCGGGGCGGCACATCGCGCCCGGCGAGGCGGTACACCTCGTCCGGCCCGGCGAAAACGCTCGCCATGCTGACCTCTCGCAAGGGGAGGGTCAGGACTGGTTCGAGCATCGCTCGGACTACGCGATGAATCTCATCATCGTTCAGGCCAAGGCCCTCCCGGAGCGTCGTCCCCTGCACCTTGATGAGCGTTGCGGTGATGGCGTCCCAAGCCGATTCGTCTCCGAGGGAGGCTTCGACCAGCTTCCGCATGAGCAGCCACGTTTCCGGGTCCAGTTGGGCGACGATGCCCCAGTCGAGCATGCCGAGGCGCCCGTCGCGCAGCGCGAGCAGGTTCCCGGCGTGGATATCGGCGTGGAACGTGCCGGTATGCACGGCCGTCAGCACCCAGGCCCGCAGCAACTCGCGAATCAGCGAGCGCGGCTCGAGGCCCAGCTTCTCGACCGTCGAGAGGTCGTCAATGGGCACGCCGTCGAGGTATTCCATCGTCAGCACGTCGCGGCCGCTCAGTTCGGGGTAGACGTGCGGCACAGCCAGCAGGTGGAGGTTGAAGCGCGCGAAGAGGCCGCGGAAGTGGGCCATGCTCCGCGCCTCGTTGCGGAGGTCCAGTTCCTCGCCAATCTGCTCGCGAAGCCCGTCGAGGTAGCTCACCAGCTGGAACGCCTGCTCGTTGCCGACCCGGGCCAGGCCGCGGAAGAACGGGATCATCAGGCCAAGGTCGGCGGCGACCACCTCGCCGAGGCCCGGCCGGAGCACCTTCACGGCTACCTGTTCGCCGCTGTGCAGCGTGGCGCGGTGGACGACCGCCATCGACGCGGCCGCGAACGGCTTCCGTTCGAAGTGGGCGAAGGCGTCTTCGATGCTCTGCCCGGTCGTCTCCTTGAACAACCGCCGGACTTCGCGAAGGGGCACGCCCGGCCCACGGTCCAGGGTCCCCCGGAACTCGCCTGCAACTTCCGGGCCGACGACCGCGGGCGCCGAAGCGACGAGTTGGGCGAACTTCACGTAGGTGGCCCCGAGGCCTTCACAGGCGCGCCGGGCGCCCTGGCTGATGGCGACCTGGCGGGGTTCTCGGCGCAGCGCGACACGGCCCGCCGCAGGCGCAAGGTGCCTCCCGAGCAGACCCACCGTTTGTGCCAGCCGCCTGCCCCGGATGGCCAATCCCGGGCGCGGCATGGTTACCGGGATTGGCGCCCACTCGTTCGTGCTCACTCGCAACGAGCGTAGCAGACCGCAACGGCGGACACGGTGAACCTTCCGGCTACACTCGCCGCCACTGGACCAGCGTGACGCCGTCGTCCGGATGGTCTTCGAACACAGCCTCGACCGCCGAGCCGATCACCACTTCCTCCATCGGGTCGCCGAGGAGATTGCCGACCATCCGCACGTTGCCCGCATCGGGCAGTTCGACGAGGACAACCATGTAGGGGCAGGCCTCGCGCAGGGCCGGATGCACCGGGTGCCAGATTCGCTCCCAACTGTAGATAGTCCCGCGGCCCGAGACCTTCTGCCAGCCGAGGTCGAACGAGTGGCACTGGTGGCAGATCCACTCGGGTCCCCACTGGAACCCCTGGCAGGCGTTGCAGCGCTGGACGACGAGTTCGTGGCGGCGGGCTGCCTCCCAGTACTCGGTGTCCAGGCCGTCGTTGGCGGCCGCCGGCGCCGGCAGACCGGCGGGAAGGTAAGGTGCTGCACTCATCGCGCTACTCCTTGCTCAGGATGAGGCTGCTCACCGGCTGGACCATGGGCCCGGAGCAAACCATCGAAATGCGGGGGTCCTGCACCTGGGCGGTAGACGTACCGCGCAACTGGCGGACCGCCTCGGTGATGAGTTCGAGTCCGTGCATGTAGCACTCGGCGAGGTTGCCGCCGCTCGTGTTGAGCGGGAGCTTTCCTGTGCCGGCCTTGAAGTTCTCGAGGGTCATGAACTCCTCCACCTCTTCCGGCGCGCAGAACCCGTGCTCCACAAGGCTCATCATCACGCCGCCGGTGAAGTTCTCGTACGACTGGCAGACGTCGACGTCTTTCGGTTCGATCCCTGCCTGCGCGTAGAGCCGAGCGGCGACCGTCTTGAAGTTCGAGGTGCCGTAGTCGGGTGCGTTGTGCGCGGTGGCCGCCTGGCGGTAGTCCGAACCCTGGGATGCCGCGAGCACATAGGCCGGCTTCTGCCTCAGGTCGCGCGCCCGCTCCGCAGTGGTGACGATGACCGCTGCTGCGCCATCGTTCTCCATGCAGCAGTCGAACAACCGGAACGGCTCGACGATCCAGCGCGAGTTCTCGTAGTCCTCCTCGCTCAGCGGGCGGCCGTGCATGACGGCGCGCGGGTTGGACTGGGCGTGGTGGTACGAAGCCATCGAAATCGCCTTCAGAGGCTCGTGACCGATGGTGTAGTCGTGCATGAAACGCCGCACGCGCATGGCGAAGGTCTGGGCTGGGGACATGAGGCCGTACGGCTGGGTGTAGGCCGGGCCGCCGGAGACGGTTCGCGCCTGCGAACCCTGGCCGAACCGCCCGAACTGGCCCTGCGCCAGTCCGCGGTACACCACAACGTACTTGCTGTACCCCGCGACGAGCGCCGCGCAGGCGTTCGCCACGGCCCCCGAGCCGCCTCCGCCGCCCCCACCCCAGAACATGTTCGAAAGGCTCAGGTCCTTGCAGCCCAGTGCCGAGGCGATGCGCGGAGGGTCGTTCCGGTCGTTGCTGTAGGAACAGAAGCCGTCGATATCGCGGACGTCGAGCCCCGCGTCTTCGGCGGCGGCGAGGATGGCTTCGAGCGTGAGCTGGAACTCGCTGCGGTCAGCCGCCCCGCGCTTGTAGTACGCCGTTTCGGCGATGCCCGCGATGGCGACTTTGTGCGAGATGGTGTTTTCGGACATACCTCACTGCCTCTCCCTCCCGGAGCGCGGGAGGTGGTACGGATGGTGCGAAGTGGATCGCGACCGGCTCAGATCTGGGAGTACCCCGAACCCTTGCGGTCGATCCCGGTGCCCTTGCCGTTCGTAATCCAGCCGAACTCCTGCAGGATCTCCTGGCTGTACGTGACGCGGCCGGTGACCTTGTCGAGCGGTTCGGTAGCGAGCAGGAGGGCCGACTTCGCCATCAGCTCGGGGTGTTCACCGCGCGGGTCGTCCATGCCGGTGACCAGGTGGTGGTGCACCGTGCCGGGCGTGGGCACAACCTGCGACGGCGAGACGCAGGTGACGCTGATTCCGTCCTCGTAGACCTCGGAGGCGAGGCCCTGGGTATACCGTTCGAGAGCGGCCTTCTCGGCGCCGTAGAGGGTGCCGCCGCGCCCGAAGTCGCCCTTGTACGGCCCACGGCCGGGGCCGATGGCGGCGCCGCTCGAGATGTTCACGATCGAACCGGCCTTCCGCGGGAGCATGTCCTGGAGCACGAGCTGGCTGAAGTAGAAGGGCGCGTGGAAGTTGACCCCGATGGAGCGGTGCCACTTCGAGACCGGGTAGTCCTTGATCGGGATGAAGTAGGTGAGGGCGGCGTTGTTCACGAGCACGTCGATTGGGCCGTACGTGGCGCGAGCCTGTTCGACTGCGCGGACGCACTGGTCGTAGTCAGAAATGTCGGCGGTGATGGCGGTCGCTTCGCCGCCGGCGTCCTTGATGGTCTGGACGGTGTGTTCGAGGGAGCCTTCGAGGACGTGGTCGCCCTCCTTGAGGGTGCGGGCGATGCAGGCGACACGCCCGCCCTCGGCTGCGAACACGCGAGCGATTTCGGCGCCGATGCCGCGGCTCGCGCCGGTAACGATGACGGACTTCCCGTCGAGCTTACCCATAGGTGTTCTCCTGGCGTTGGATGGAATGCGCCCGGAGTCTACCGGATTTCGGGACGGTGGACGGGCCTGTTCCTACCGCGCGCTCCGGATCTTCGTCGGTGTCACCGTGAGGGTGACGAATGCATCTGGGTGGGCCGTCCAGCTGCGGATCGCTTCGTCCGCCTGGGCGGGCGCGTAGTACCGCCTGGCCAGGCGTTCGATGAGCCCGACGGTCCCCTCGGTGGAGATGCCGACAGTCCCCTCGATGGTGACCCAGCGTTCGTGCACGCCCACCGGCTCTTCGACGGAGAGCGCGATGCGCGGGTCTTCGGCCAGCCGCTTCGCCTTCGGCGATGTGCGCGAGGTGAACACGCGCGCGACCGAGCCGTCCCATTCGAACCAGACCGGGACGATGGTCGGCTGGCCTTCTGCCTGGAGGTAGGCAAGCTTGGCGATGCGCGTCTCGCGCAGGAATGCGTCACGGTCGGAAGGGGTCATCGAAGCCATGCCGGGACTCTACCAGACTCGCGCCCGTCGCCTGCAGCCGTGCCTCGAAAGCCTGCGCGCCGTTACCATTTCGAACGACCAACGGGGGACTCTCGACATGCAACTCTTCCTCGACACGGCTTCGATTGATGATGTGCGGGCCGCCGCGCGCTACGGCGTCATCAGCGGGGTGACCACGAACCCGAGCCTGCTGGCGAAAGAGGGCGGCGTGAGCTACCGCCAGCGCATACAGGAGATCGCCGAAGTCATCGACGGCCCCATCTCCGCGGAGTGTGTCTCCCGCAAGGCCGATGACCTCCTGGCCGAAGCGCGCGAACTGGCCACCTGGCACCCCAACGTGGTGGTCAAGATCCCCATCGACGCGGAAGGGCTCGAAGCCATCCACCGCTGCTCGGCCGAGGGCATCCGGATTAACACCACCCTCATCTTCTCGCCGAACCAGGCACTCCTCGCCGCCCTCGCCGGCGCCGCCTTCCTCAGCCCGTTCGTCGGCCGCCTCGATGACGTGAGTTACGACGGCATGGAACTCATTCACCAGTGCGTCCAACTGGTGGAGACGCACAACCTCCCGGCGCGTGTGCTTGCGGCGAGCCTGCGCCACCCGCTCCACGTCACCCAGGCGGCGATGGCCGGCGCGCACATCGGCACCATCCCGCCGTCGCTTATCCCGCAGATGCTGAAGCACCCGCTCACCGACATCGGTATCGACCGCTTCCTCGCGGACGCCCGGACCGCCGGCCTGATCTGACGGAGTCCCCTGTCAAGGCGTTGGGGATCCCTGCTGGGAGGTGTTGGGTTTCCTCCTCCGAACTGTTGGAGATCTGCCGCTGAGCCGCCTGCCGGGGAACGTCGGCCGAAGACACCCTGACTCCCAACAGGAGTTCCAATACCCGACCCAACACCGTTTCCAACGCCCCGAAGAGCATCGGTTCAGGTTCGGAACGGGCCATTCCCCAACACTTCCAACGCCCTTACCACCGTCACCAGTTTCCCCCTCACTGCAGCATCTGTTTCCATGGATGGAGAATGCTGGACGCAATCGGAATCCAGGTGACCGGGGGAAACGGCGGCAGCGGGCTCGTCAGCTACCACCGCGAGAAGTTCGTCCCCGAAGGCGGGCCTGACGGCGGCGATGGCGGCCGTGGTGGCCGCGTGTTCCTGCGCGCCGTGGACGACATCTACACCCTCGAACAGTACCGCTCGAAGAGGAAGTTCACCGCGGGCAACGGCGGGCATGGCGGACCGAACCTGCGCACCGGCGCCCACGGCACGGACCTCTACCTCGATGTCCCGGCGGGCACGGTCGTCCACGAGGTCGAAAGCGGAGACCTCATCGCCGACCTGGCGAAGATTGGCGACGAGGTGCTGGTAGCCCACGGCGGCCGCGGTGGCTGGGGCAACAAGCGCTTCGCCACCTCCACGAACCAGACGCCGGGATTCTCACAGAAGGGTCAGCTCGGCGAAGAGGTCCACGTCCGCCTCGAACTCCGCCTCCTCGCCGACGTCGGGCTCATCGGGCTGCCAAACGCCGGCAAGTCGACCTTCCTCTCCGCCGTTTCGAACGCCCGCCCGAAGATCGCCAACTACCCGTTCACCACGCTCGAACCGATGCTCGGCGTCGTCAACGTCGGCTATGACCGGTTCACCCTGGCCGACCTGCCTGGCCTGGTCGAGGGTGCAAGCGAGGGGTACGGCCTGGGCTTCGAGTTTCTCAAGCACATCCGCCGCTGCCGGGTCCTCCTCCATATCATCGACAACGACTCGCCGGACCCGGTGACCGACTACGAACTGATCGAAGGCGAACTGCGGGCCTATGACCCGAAGCTCGAACAGGTCGCACGGGTCATCGCCATCAGCAAGGCCGACATCGACGAGGAGCACGCGAGGCATTCGGCCGATGCCCTCGAAGCGCACGTTGGCCAGCCGGTGCGGGTTATCTCGTCGGAGCTGGAGATTGGCACGGATGCGCTGCTGGCGGAGTTGATGGCCATGGTTCGCGCGGAGAAGGAGAAGGCGCCGGAGGACACGAGTGAAGAAATTCCGGTCCTCCGCCCGGCTTCGGAAGAGCGTTTCAGCGTGTACCGCGACGACGACGGACGGTTCGTCATCGAGGGTTACAGGGCCGTTTCGTTCGTGAACATGATGGATACAGAGATGCCCGGCGCCTACGACGAGATCCTGCGCCGGCTGGAACGCTGGGGCATCGCCAAGGTGCTCCGCCGCGAGGGCATCCAGCCCGGCGACACGATGGTCTTCGGCGAGACAGAGGTGGAGTGGGACGCCTGAGGGCTACAGGCACTCTGATACGATGAACCCATGAAAACCACGGTTCGCCTCCGCCGCCGCGTTAATTCGGCACACCTCGACGTTCCGGAACTTGAGCAGTTCATCGGCAAGGAAGTCGAAATCGTGGTTACCGAGGTTGCGCCGGCTGTGACGGACAGTCCGGCTACGGACCGGTTCCCGCTCCGCGGCACCGTCCTCCGATTCGATGACCCGGATGGCCCGGCAGTCCCAGAGGAGGACTGGGAAGCGCTGACGTGATCCTCCTCGACACACAGGTGTGGGTGTGGTGGGTATCTCAGTCCGACCGGATCCGGGGTCCAATCCAGCACCTGCTTGAGCGGTCTGTGGGTGACGGCCTTGCAGTTTCCTGGTTTTCGGCGTGGGAAGTCGCCAAGAAAACCAGCCTGGGAAAGCTAGAGTTGGGGCTGGACCCTGATCTCTGGCTCGACCTCGCCATTCACGGCCCGGGGGTTCGTATGGTCGATGTCACGGGGGAGATCCTCTTGGAATCGACCCGTCTTCCGGGTTCTTTCCACAGAGACCCTGCTGACCAGATCATCGTGGCTTCTGCACGCATCCTGGACATTCCCATCGTGACGACGGATGAGCGCATCGTGGCCTATCCCCATGTTCGCAAGGCCACCACGGTTTGACATCCATAGGCCAACTGCGGGAGTGCTTCGCGTCGATACGCCCGGGCCACCGCGCTCCCCAACAATGGATGCCCTCGTGATTGCAGGTTGCTATAGACGATGCCGTAGTAGTGCTGGCCGGTTCTCAGATCCCGTTCAGTTCAACTGCGCGGCCGGTCCACGGGCGGATATCCCCGATGCGGAGCGCCTCCGGGATCGCCGCGGCAACCTCGTCGGCGTCATCGGGCGAAACCATGAGGACGAGCCCGATGCCCATGTTGAACACTTCGTACATCTCTTCGCTGCTGATTTCCCCGCGCTGCTGGATGAGCTGGAAGATCGGCAGTACCGGCCAGGTCGCGGTCTCGAAGTGGGCGGTGACCCCCTCCGGCAGGATGCGCGGGACGTTTTCGACGTAGCCGCCGCCGGTGATGTGGGCCATCCCGTGAACCCTGTCCAGCACCGGCGCCACCTGCCGGTAGTACGGCCGGTGCGTTTCGAGCAGGCACTCCTCGATCGACCGTCCGGCGAGCACGGCGGGCTTCTCAGCGATGCGGCGGCGCGTCTCTTCCATGGGTTCGCCATTGCAGATATCCAGCGCCTTGCGGGCGAGGGAGAAGCCGTTCGTGTGCAGCCCCGAACTGGGGATGCCGAACAACACGTCGCCCGGCGCCACCTTCGAACCGTCGATCACGCGGTCCCGTTCGACCACGCCGACGATGAATCCGGCAAGGTCGAATTCGCCCGGCGGGTAGACGTCGGGCATGTCGGCTGTTTCGCCGCCGAGGAGGGCGCAGTTGTTCTCGGCGCAGGCGCGGGCCACCCCTTCGACGAGCGCGTGCTTCTGGTCGTTGGTCAGGCCGTTGCCGGCGATGTAATCGAGGAAGAAGAGCGGCTCGGCGCCGCAGGCCATGATGTCGTTCACGCTGTGGCCGAGGATGTCCGGCCCGCAGAGGTCGAGGCGGTTCGCCGCGAGGTGGAGGCGAACCTTGGTGCCGATGCCGTCGGCGCTCGCCGAGAGCACCGGGTCGCGGTACTTCTCGCCCAGGCGGAAGAGGCCGCTGAAGGGGCCGGCGTCGCTCAGCACTTCGGGCCGGCGCGCCTGCGCGAGGATGCCGGGAAGCGTCCGGGCGAACTTGCTCCGCGCGGCGATGTCTACGCCGGCGGCGGCGTACTGCCTCTGTTCGGTCACAGGAGAAGCTTGGGCCAGAACCGGGCAAGGGAACAGCGCCGCCAGCCTGCGGGTTGACGTTCACCGGGGTTTGATGTGCCACAATGAATCTATGTCTGCACTCCCGCTCCCACCGCTCCTCGATCGCATCGTCAACGATTTCCAGTTCGCCGAACGAATGGAGCGGATCGACATGCTCATCGAGTTCGCCGACCGCTTCGAGGAAGTGCCAGTGTGGGTAGCCGAGCGGCCGTTTTCGGAAGAGCACCACGTGCAGAAGTGCGAATCAGACGCCTACGTCTGGGCGGAAGACCAGGAAGACGGCACGCTCAAGTTCTACTTCGCCGTCGAAAACCCCCAGGGCATCAGCGCCAAGGCGTGGTCCGTGATCATGGACGAAACGCTCTCCGGGCAGCCGCTCGAAGTGGTGGCCGCGACCCCCTGCGACGTGGTGTTCACCGTCTTCGGCAAGGAAGTTTCGATGGGCAAGGGCATGGGCCTGATGGGCATCACCGACATGGTGACGACGTACGCACGCCAGCGCCTAAAGGCCCAGGGCAAGCCCATCCCGGTCAACTGCGACTGACCGCGCCACCCCCCCCGGTAGGTGCGAGGCACTGCCCTCGCACATCGGTGTGGGTGGGGTGGCGGCGAATGGCGAACGGCCGGTGTCATGCATGCCGCGATCGGCGCACGGTGAACGGCGGGTGTAACGGCCAACGTGCTACCCGGATGGCGGCCAACCGGCCAACGACGTTTCGGTAGGTGCGAGGCACCGCCCTCGCACATCGGTGTGGGTGATTTGGTGTCCCGACGCCCACCATTTCGTGGTTCACGGCAATTCGTGCGGGGACGGTGGGGGTCCAACCGCGAACTGCGGTTCGGGCGGGTATCCATGGCATGCCGCGAATGGGGAACGGCGAACGGCGGTGGCAACGGTCAATGTGCGGGGACGGTGCCCCGCACCTACCGGCTGGCCGACACCGTCGTTTCGGGCCGGTGCCATGCATGCCGTGAACGGGGAACGGCGGGTGCAATGCCAATGTGCGGGGACGGTGCCCCGCACCTGCCGGGTGCCACACCAACCACGTTTTGGCGCGAATTCACACACGTCGTAAACATCGAACGGTGGGTGCGGCGGCCAATGTGCGGGGGCGGTGCCCCGCACCTACCGGGGTGGCGGCCAACGACGTTTCGGGCCGGTATCACGCATGAACACAAATGTTCGTTGACGCCCCCGCCGCGCTGCCCCTAGCATTGGTTGAGCAACGACGGAACGCGGGAGGCCATGCCAAAGTTCATCTTCGTAACCGGTGGCGTGGTCAGTTCGGTTGGCAAGGGCATTACCACAGCCAGCCTCGGCAGAATCCTCAAATCGCGCGGCATCTCCGTCTCCATCCAGAAGCTCGACCCTTACCTCAACGTCGACCCCGGCACGATGTCGCCGTACCAGCACGGCGAAGTCTTCGTCACTGTCGACGGCGCCGAAACCGACCTGGACCTTGGCCACTACGAGCGGTTCATCGACCAGGACCTGACGTCGGCCTCGTCGATCACCTCGGGCCAGGTCTACCAGAGCGTGCTCGAACGGGAGCGCCGCGGGGACTACCTCGGCGGCACCATCCAGCAGGTCCCTCACCTCACAAACGAGATCAAGAGCCGCATCTACCACGTGGCCGAAACCACCGGCGCCGAAGTCGTCATCTGCGAGGTTGGCGGCACCGTCGGCGACATCGAAGGCGAGACCTTCATCGAGTCGATTCGCCAGATTCGCCACGAGCAGCCGCGCGACACCGTCCTCAGCGTCCATGTCACCTTCCTCCCGATGATCGGCGCGACCAGCGAACTGAAGACGAAGCCGACCCAGCACTCGGTGCGAGAACTGCGCTCGAAGGGCATCCAGCCCGACGTCATCCTCCTCCGCAGCGACCACCCGGTAAGCCGCGACATCTCGGAGAAGGTGGCGCTCTTCTGCGACGTCGAGCCGCGCGCCGTCATCCCGATGGAGACGGTTTCCTCGATCTACGAGGTCCCGCTGCTGCTCGAAGAGCGCGGCCTGGGCGACTACGTGATCGAGCGACTCGGCCTCCACGGAGGGCGTGACCTTTCCGAATGGCGCGAGATGGTGCGCCGGCTCAAGCACCCATCGGGCAGCGTCGAGGTCGCCGTCGTTGGCAAGTACGTGGAACTGCACGACGCCTACATGTCGGTGAAGGAATCGCTCGCCCATGCGGGCATTGCAAACGATGTGGACGTCGATATCCGCTGGATCCACGCCGAGACGCTGGAGTCGCGCCCTGCGGCCGAAGTGCTCGCCGGCGTGAGCGGCATCATCGTCCCCGGCGGCTTCGGCGAACGCGGCTGGGAAGGCAAGGTGGCGGCTGCCCGCTGGGCCCGCGAGAACAACATCCCCTACCTCGGCCTCTGCCTTGGGATGCAGGTGATGGTCACCGAGTTCGCGCGCAACGTCTGCGGCCTCGAAGGCGCGAACACGACGGAGATCGACCCGGAGTCGCCTTACCCGGTTATCAGCCTGCTCGACGAACAGCAGGGCGTCACGAGCAAGGGCGGCACGATGCGCCTCGGGGCCTACCCCTGCAAGCTCGTGCCCGGTTCGCTGGCGGCGGAGGCGTACGGCACGGACCTGGTGAGCGAACGCCACCGCCACCGCTGGGAGTTCAACAACGCGTTCCGGCCCGTGCTCGAGCAGCACGGCCTGCGCGCGAGCGGCTCTTCGCCGGACGGCAGCCTCGTCGAGATCTCGGAGATCAGCGGGCACCCGTTCATGCTCGGCACCCAGTTCCACCCGGAGCTGCAGAGCCGCCCGAACCGGCCGCACCCGCTTTTCCGGGAGTTCGTGGCAGCGGCGAAACGGCAGGCAGGCGCCGCCCCGGCGGGCCTCGTCGGTTCGGCCCCCGCCCCGCACGCTGACTCCCGGCCGTTAACCTTCCCTTCTCCCAGGTAAACGAGCGCGCTCCGGATCCTCCGGGACGTGGTATCTTATGTGTGCCGAGTTCCCTCAGCCGAGGGAAGCGGGGGACCCAACTAACTGGGGTGCATCCTTCTCCGGAAGGAAGGCGACTTCCGACGCCTAACCCGTCAGCTAACCCCGCAGGCGTTCGGAGGAAGCACGATCCGGTGCCTCCTCATGGCCCTTTGCCGCGCGGGTGTTTCGCGTCCGGCGGCCCAAGGAATGGAGGTTCCTTCATGCGATACGCCATCGCCCCATCCGTACTGCCCCAGGTCAGCACCATCAGCCGCCGCGCAAGCCTCGATCGGACGGAGATCGCCGAAGCCGCGACCCGCCTGCGCTCGTGGGCGCTCATCACCGGCGAACGCCTCACCGGCCTGCCCTTCCTCCGCATCTCGGGCGAACTGTACTGCGAAGTCCACATCCCGGTGGCCGGCAAGGTCCGGCCGCATCCCGAGACGGGCGTCTCCCTGGAAGTTGGCCAGGGCGGCCCCGCGGTAGCGGTTCGCACCGTCCGCTTCGAAGAACTCCGCGCCGTGATGGCCGAACTCGGCGGAGAGATCGCCATCGATTGCGGGCTCGCCGGGCCGGTCGAGTTCCACCCGGCCTCGGCCGAGTTCCTCCAGGGCACCCTCGTCTGGCCGGTCCACCGGCCGATGCGGGTTTCGACACCCGTAGGCGCGCTGCAGTTGGTGGAGGTCGGCGCCTGACGCGCCGGGGACGCCGATGGAGACTCGCGTCATCACCGTTGCCCGCCAGGTCGGCGCGCTGGGCGAAGAAGTCGCCCGCATCGTCGCCGATGAGCTGAAGTTCCACCTCCTGGACTACCGCGTTGTGCAGGCGGCCGCCGAAGAGGCCGGCGTCTCGGCCGAGACCGTGGCCGATGCCGAGCACAAGCCCTCGTTCTTCACCCGCGTCATCGAATCGCTGGCGAGGAACCCGAGCACGCAATCCACCGGTGTCTGGATGGAACCGCTGAGCATGGCGGCCACGCCCCTCCTCACCTCCAGCGACTACCGTGAGATGGTCGCCCAGGTGGTTGAGGACTTCGCGCAACGGGGTGACGTCGTCATCCTCGGCCACGGCGCCCAGTTCACGCTGGCGCACCACCCGGACACGCTGCGGGTGCTCGTCACCGGCAACGTCGATGCCCGGAAGCGCCGGGTGATGGCGGGCATGGTCTGTTCCGAAGAGCAGGCCGCCGAAGTCGTCGCCCGGACCGACAGCGAACGCTCCGGCTACTGTCGCCAGTTCTTCCATGCCGACTGGCTATCGGCCGCGCAGTACGACCTCTGCGTGAACACCGACCACATGAACCCCGCGCAGGCGGCCCAGGTCATCCTTGGCGCTGTTGCAGCCCGCGCGGGACGTCCTCTGGCGGCCGCCACCGTGTAACCAGCGGACAGCCGCTCTCAAGAGCCTTTCCTTTCTCCTGCCGGGGCCGCGATAGGACGCTATCGCGGCCCCGGCCCCTTTCTGCAGGTTCGTCCAGAACGCGCCGCTGCCGGACAATGCTGCCTCGTGGACTGGTGGCGAATCATTCATGTGCTGGCCTTGGTGTGGCTGGGAGCCGGCCTCGGCGCGACGTACCCGCTCATCCTTCGGGCATGGGCTTCGAAAGACCTGAAGTACCAGATGTACTGCCTGACCGAGGCTGCGAACAACGAGACGCGCATCCTCCTGCCCGGCGCGATGGCGACCGGCGTCACCGGCTTCTTCTGGGCCACCGCCGCCGAGTACAACTTCGTCAAGGACGGCTGGCTCTTCGCCCTTTCCGCCATCTACATCGTGGTCTACTTCGTCTGCCTGCCGCTCATGGGCTTCGGCCTGCGGCGGGCCCGCCTCGCCTCGCTCATCGCCACGAAGAAGGGCGAAGAGACCGAAGAGCTGCGCGAAATCCTCCAGGACAAAGTGCCGCTCGTGTTCAGCACGGTAATCGTGTTGAGCGTGCCGGTCATCGCCTGGCTGGCGGTCTTCAAGCCGTTCTGAGGGGGCGCCTCCGTCTGTACCTTCGGGGCCTTCGCTTGCCCAACCCTTATCCCACCGCTAGAGTTTGTGTCGTTCGTCACAACTCCGCGGAAAGGTTCCTTTCGGGCCAGACCGCTACCACCCGGGGAGTTCGCTCACTCATGAACTGCAGAGCTCGCTCGCAATCACGCGAACCGTGGCTCTGCTTTTTCATGACTGGCGCTTCGAGGTTCGGCCCATGAGTTTCTACGACCTCTGGTCAGCCATCATGATCTCGGCAATCGCCGGGTTCGTTCTCGTCTTCACGGCGCTCATCGCCGCGAAGCTGCTCGCCCCGTACGCGAAGGAGCGGGCCAAGGGCGTGAGTTACGAGTGCGGCATGCTGCCGATTGGCCGCAACTGGGCCCAGGTTCATGTCCGCTACTACCTGTTCGCCATCCTCTTCCTCATCTTCGATGTCGAGACGGTCTTCATCTTCCCGTGGGCGGTCACCTTCCTCGGATTCCCGAAGTTCGTCTTCTACGAGATGCTGGTGTTCGTCGGCGTGCTCGCGCTGGGCCTTGGCTACGCGTGGAAGCGCGGCGTGCTGGAGTGGAAATGACCAGTTCCTACGTCCCTGACTACGGCGCAGAAGCCGAACGCCTGAAGCCGGTTGAACTGCCGGAGACGCGCGCGGCCTACCGCATCGCCCTTCCCGGGGTTATCCAGGTGGGCGCGGATACCGTCATCGCCATGAGCCGCAAGAGTTCGCTCTGGCCGATGACCTTCGGCCTGGCCTGCTGCGCCATCGAGATGATCGGCACCTTCATGGCCAACCACGACCTCGACCGCTTCGGCATCGTGCCCTGGCCGAGCCCCCGCCAGAGCGATGTGATGATTATCTCCGGCACCGTGACGAAGAAGATGGCCCCCGCCATCAAGCTTCTCTACGAGCAGATGCCGAACCCGAAATACGTCATCTCCATGGGCGCCTGCGCCACCAACGGCGGCCCCTACACCGAGTACGACCGCGTCCTCCAGGGCGTCGACAAGATCATCCCGGTCGACATCTACGTGCCGGGCTGCCCGCCGCGGCCGGAGTCGCTGCTCGAAGGGTTCCTGCGCCTGCAGGAGAAGATCATGGAAGAGAAACGGATGGTCGGATGACGAGCCCAACGACTGACTATCCCGGCGTCGCTGCGCTGGTGCACAAGCACCTCGGCAAGATCCCGTTCACGGCGAGCAAGCATTCGACGGACGCGGTCATCCACATCGATGCCGGCCACTTCCTCGAACTCGTGACCGGTATGCACGACCGCCGCGAACTGGCCTTCGATTACCTGCGCAACGTGACCGGCATCGACCTGGGCGAAGAGGGCCTGCGCTGCGTCTACCACTTCTATTCGTTCAAGCACGGCCACGCCATCCAGGTCGACGTCCAGACGCCGCCAGACAATCCGCACATCCCGACCTTGACCGGGATCTACGCTGCGGCCGACTGGCATGAGCGCGAAGCCGCCGAGATGCTCGGCCTCGTCTTCGACGGCCACCCGAACCTGAAGAACCTCCTCCTCGATGAGGACGTCCGCATTCACCCGCTGCTCAAGGCGCACCCATTGCAGAAGATGGAGCTCGAACAGGGCATCGAAGACACCAGCGCGGGGTTCAAGTTCTAATGACTGTCTGGCCTGAAGAACGCCTCGCCACCGTCGACTCCTTCAACACCGTCGACATGACCATCAATGTCGGGCCGCAGCACCCGGCCACGCACGGCGTGTTCCGCATGGTGCTCACCGTCGATGGCGAACTCGTGGTCGATTGCGAACCGTACATCGGCTACCTCCACCGCGGCCTCGAAAAGCTGACCGAGAACCACGACTACCGCCAGTCCATGGGCTGGTGGGACCGCACGGACTACCTGGCCGGCATGGCCTGCGAATTCGCTTACTGCATGGCGGTCGAAAAGCTCGGGAACATCCAGGTGCCGGAGCGTGCCGAGTACATCCGCGTGATGATGGCCGAACTTTCGCGCCTGCTCTCGCACTTCATGTTCTTCGGCGCCTTCGGGGCCGACGTTGGTTCGTTCGGCACCTCGTTCGTGTACGCCTGGCGCGAACGCGAGCGCATCTACGACTTCTTCGAAGTGGTAGCCGGGGACCGCATGTTCCCCACCTACTTCCGGCCCGGCGGCCTCCAGATGGATCTCCCGGAAGGGTACGAGCCGCTGGTGCGCCAGCTCCTCGGGTCGCTCGAACAGGGCCTCGAGGACTTTGACGGACTGCTCACCGGGAACGAGATCTTCGTCGAGCGCTGCCGTAACCTCTCGCCGATGTCGAAGGAGCGCGCCATTAACCTGGGCATGAGCGGGCCGATGATCCGCGCCACGGGCCTCGCCCACGATATCCGCAAGGCCGAGCCGTACAGCATCTACCCGAACCTGAAGTTCAACATCCCCGTCGGCAAGAACGGCGATGTGTTCGACCGCTTCATGGTGCGGATGGCCGAGGCTTACCAGTCGATCCAGATCGTGAAGCAGTGCCTGGACCTGATGCCCGGCGGACTCGTCCTGAACCCGGACCTGCCGAAGACCCTCCGCATCGAAGAGGGCGAGTGCTACGTGCGCACCGAAGGCACGAAGGGCGAATACGGCGTGTACGGCATGGCCCGGGGCGGCAACAAGCCGTACCGCATGAAGCTCCGCTCGCCCAGCTTCTGCAATCTCTCCGCACTCAAGGAGATGGTGGTCGGCCACTATGTGGCGGACGCCATCATCATCCTCGGCTCGCTCGATATCGTGCTCGGTGAGGTGGACAAATGATGCTCTTTGCCGATGCCCTGTTCGGCCTCCCGAACTGGATCGATGCGATCATCCGGGTGGTGCTGGTCATCCTCTCGATGACCCTCGTCGTCATCTACCTCACCTACGGTGAACGCAAGGTGGTGGCCCGCTTCCAGCAGCGCCTGGGGCCGACTGAGACCGGTCCGGCGGGCCTCATCCAGGGCATCGCCGACGCGCTCAAGCTGGTCACGAAAGAGGATATCCGGCCCAAGAACGCCGACCGCTGGGTGTTCGAATTCGCGCCCTACGCCACGTTCATCCCGGTCCTGATGATGCTGATGGCCCTGCCCTTCGCGGAGGACTGGGGCGTGCGCGACCTCGCGCTCGGCATGTTCTACGTGTTCGCCATCCTCGGCCTGAACATCGTCGGCATCCTCATGGCCGGCCTCGGCTCCGGGAACAAGTACGCGCTCCTCGGCGGCATCCGCGCCGCCGCCCAGATGGTCAGCTACGAGATCCCGCTCGTCATCAGCCTGCTCTGCGTGGCGATGATCACCGGCGCCGAAAAGGACATGAACGGCACGGGTACGCTGAACCTGAACGCCATCACGGCTTTCCAGGAGACCCGGCCCTACATCGTTCTCCAGCCGCTCGCCTTCCTCATCTTCTTCACGGCCATGCTCTCCGAGTTGCACCGCGCGCCGTTCGACATTCCGGTTGCTGAATCGGAAATCGTCGGCGGCTGCTTCGTCGAGTACTCGGGGATCCGCTGGTCCATGTTCCAGCTCACCGAGTACGCCTCGATGTGGGGCTGGAGCGTCTTCGGGTCGGTCGTCTTCCTCGGCGGCTGGGCCTGGCCCTTCGGCGTCGATGCCCACTGGAGCATCCAGCTCGGGACGACGCTGGTGAAGAGCTTCCTCTTCATCATGCTCATCTTCTGGGTTCGGACGACGGTTCCGCGCCTCCGCATCGACCAGTTGATGTCGTTCTGCTGGAAGGTCCTCCTGCCGATGTCGCTCGTCCAGATGCTGATGAACGGCTTCATCCTCGTCTATGACTGGCCGCAGGAGCTGCTCGCGCTGACCAGCGCCCTCGGCGCGGCGGCGCTCGTCGCCATCATCATCCGGCGGGCAATGCGGCGGCCATCGCGCGACCTTGTTGGCACCTACAAAACGCTGGGAGCGCCTGCGCAATGAAAGGCATCCTCAAAGGCCTCGGCGTCACCTTCTCCACCTTCACCCGCAGGACGGTGACCGTGGAGTACCCGGAAGTAAAGCACGCGCTGCCGACGCGCCAGCGGAGCTTCCCCGTACTGACCTGGGACTTCAACCACGACGAACCGTTCTGCACCGGCTGCAACGTCTGCGTGCGCAACTGCCCTGTTGATTGCATGACGGCGACGATGGGCGACAACCCGAAGTACGCCGAAGGCACCAGCAACCGCCGCAAGATCGTCGGCAAGTTCTGGATCGACTACGGCCGCTGCATGCGCTGCAACATCTGCGTCGAAGTCTGCCCGTTCGAAGCCATCGTGATGGACAACACCTGGCCCGGCCACGAACACTCGGTGTTCGACCGGCGGGACCTGCACATGGACATCGAGGACCTGCTCGAGGCTTCCAAATCCGGCCGCCTACAGACGCCCTTCCGGCCACTCGACAACATCGAGGCGATGGAAGCGCGGGAAAAGGGCGCCGAGGCGCCTCCGCCGACGTTCGTCGGCGCCTGGCCGGCTGAGCGCGAAGCCCTCGCGAAGCGCCTCGCCGAAGGGGGCCCCGCCGCCATCCAGGAGCGAGAACCCGAGAAGCCGAAGGCCACCGCCGCTGCCAGGCCCGGCGCGGCCGCGGCTGCCGCCGGCGGAGAAGTGGAAATCCTCTCGGAATCGAAAATCCGGGCCAAGCGCATGCGCGCCGAGCGCGAAGCGAAGGAATACACCGACCGCGGCGAAGCGGTTCCCCAGGAAATCCAGGACCGGATCACCCTCTACAGCAACATGAAGCCCGGCGAGGCTGCTGCCGCTGGCGGCGCTGCTGCCATGGGCGGCACTGGCGAAGTACTCACCGGCCTCATGCCGGATGGTTCGATGCGATTCCCGCCGGGCGTCGGCGACGGCCCAAAGGGCGACCCCAACAGCGCCGAAAAGGTTCGCGCCCGCCGCATGCGCGCCGAACGCAAGTTCAACGAACTGAAGACTGCCGGCGAACCGATCCCGGACGACGTCGCACAGACCTTGTACGACCTCGGCAGCGACCTCGCGCCCAACGGCACGATCTGGGTCACGCTGGCGGGGGCCGGCGGTGGCGCTGGCGGCGGTGGCGGCGCTCCCCTTACCGGGACGATGCCGGACGGTTCGATGCGCTTCCCGCCAGGCGTCGGCGACGGCCCGAAGGGCGACCCGAACAGCGCCGAGAAGGTTCGCGCCCGCCGGATGCGCGCCGAGCGCAAGTTCAACGAATTGACCGCCGTCGGCGAAGCGATCCCGGACGACGTCGCCCAGACGCTGTACGACCTCGGCAGCGACCTCGCGCCCAACGGCACGATCTGGGAGAAGCTGGGCGGGAGCAGCGGCGGCGGTGGCGGTGCTGCGCCTGCAGCGGGCGGCGTTGCCCCCGACGCGGACGGCTGGGTGCCTCCGCCGGGCTATGGCACGGGCCCCAAGGGCGACCCGAACTCGTACGAAAAGGTGCGCGCCCGCCGGATGCGTGCCGAACGGAAGGCCGCCGAAGCCGTGGCTGCCGGCCAGGCCATCCCCGATGACGTCCTCGCGACGATCAAGGAACTCAACGGCAAACTCCCGGCAGGTGCTGGCTGATGGCGACTGAAGTCCTCTGGTGGATCTTCGCGGCGGCGATCGTCGCCTTCTCCGCAGGGACCGTGTTCTCACGGTCGGTGCTGCACTCGGCGATCTTCCTCATCGGTAGCCTCGCCGGCGTCGGCGCGATGTACCTCTTCCTCACAGTCGAGTTCCTCGCGCTCGTGCAGTTCCTCATCTACGGCGGCGCGGTCACCGTGCTCATCCTCCTCGCCCTCATGCTCACGCGGAGCGACGCCCGGGGGACGCCGGACGCGGTGAACGGACCGCAGTTGCCCTTCGCCCTGCTGGTTTCCGGGGGCCTGATGGCCGTCCTTATCGGCGTCGCTGCGGGCACCGACTGGCGGCCCGGCGGCGTACCCGATAGCCCGACAAATATCGGTATCGAAACAATTTCTGAGCGGCTGTTCGCCGACTTCGGGGCGCCCTTCGTCATCGCTTCGGCGCTGTTGCTGGTAGCCCTGGTCGGGGCGATCATCCTCGCTCGGCAGGAGGAGGGCGAGTAATGGTCCCGCTCGAGAATTACCTCGTCCTCAGCGCCATCGTTTTCGCACTCGGCGTCTATGGCGTGCTGGCGCGGCGCAATGCCGTCCTCGTCCTCATGGCCATCGAGCTGATGCTGAATGCGGTGAGCCTGAACTTCATCGCCTTTGCCGCCTACCTGGACCCGGGCAAGATCACCGGCGCGATTTTCGCCGTGTTCATCATCACCGTCGCCGCGGCTGAAGTTGGCCTTGCTCTGGCCATCGTCATCCGGCTGTTCCGTAACCGCGCCACATCCAATGTGGACGAGGCGGCGATCCTCAAGTGGTAGAAGGGGCCAGAACAACTCATGGGTGCTGAACAAGCCTGGCTGCTCGCCGCGATCCCGGCGGGATTCTTCCTCCTGCTCTCGTTCTTCGGGCGGCCGATGCCGCGCGGGGGCGACTACTTCGGCGTCATCTCGATCGGGACGAGCTTCGTCCTCTTCTTCTTCGTGCTGGCCGACTTCCTCGATACGCCCGGCAAGGTCGGGCCGATCGTCAACAGCATCGAATGGTCGAACATCGGCGATTTCCACCTCCGGATGGGCATCTACATCGACCCGATCACGATCACGATGTTCGGTGTGGTGACCACTGTCGCCCTGATGGTGAACATCTTCTCCATCGGCTACATGAAGGGTGAGCCGCGCTACTACTGGTTCTTCGCCGTCCTCCAGATGTTCGCCGCCTCCATGCTGATGCTGGTGATGGCCGACAACCTCCTCCTCGTCTACATCTCCTGGGAGCTGGTCGGCGTCTGTTCGTTCCTGCTCATCGGCTTCTACTGGGAGAAGCGCTCGGCTACCGAGGCGGCGAAGAAAGCGTTCATCACCACCCGCGTGGGCGACGTTGGGCTGCTCATTGGCATCATCCTGCTCTTCAAGGCCACCGGGACGTTCAACATCCAGGAGATCATCCACGCGGCCGAAGCGGGCGAAATCGGGCAGGCCTACCTGTTTATCGCGGTCATGGCCATCTTCCTCGGCTGCATGGGCAAGAGCGCCCAGGTGCCGTTCCACGTCTGGCTCCCTGACGCGATGGAAGGGCCGACGCCGGTCTCCGCGCTCATCCACGCCGCGACGATGGTCGTCGCCGGGGTCTACCTCACAGCCCGCCTCCTGCCGGTCTTCGCGGTGGCCGATGGCGCACTCCTCGTGGTCACCATCGTCGGCCTGACAACGGCACTGCTCACGGGATTCATGGCCCTTGCCCAGACGGACATCAAGAAGGTGCTCGCCTACTCAACCGTCGGCCAGCTCGGGTTCATGTTCGTCGCCCTCGGCGCGGGCAACCCGTCGGTGGCGATGTTCCACCTCGCCACGCACGCCTTCTTCAAGGCGCTCCTCTTCCTCGGCAGCGGTTCAGTCATCCATGCGACCCACCACAACCAGGAGATGGACAAGCTCGGCGGCCTCTGGAAGAAGATGCCGATTACCGGCACCACCTTCTTCGTCGGCTCGCTGGCGCTGGCAGGCGTCATCCCCTTCGCGGGTTTCTGGTCGAAGGACGAAATCTTCGTTGCGCTCAACGAAGCGTGGGGCGGCTGGGCCGTGCTCCTGCTCGGGTTGGCTGCCGTGATGACGGCCTTCTACACCACCCGGCTTTTCATTCGAACCTTCATGGGCAAGCCGAAGGACGAGCATGTGTACGAACACACGCACGAGTCCGGCTTCGTCATGACCGGCCCGCTGATCTTCCTCGGTATCCTCGCCGCGGTCTCCGGGTTCGTGGTCTTCCACGGCGTGGGCAAGGCCATCGGCTTCCCCGGCGGCATCACCGAGTTCATCTTCCTCGAACACCACGGGCCGCACCGCTACGAGATGGACTGGGGCTTCGCCGCCGGCTCCATCGGCATGGCCACGGTCGGCATCTGGGCGGCCGCCTGGATGTACTGGGGCAATTCGACCCGGCGCTCGACGGTGCTGGCCGAGTGGAGCCCCGGCCTCTACGACATGCTCCAGAAGAAGTTCTACTTTGACGAGCTCTACCAGGCGGCGATCGACCGCGGGGTGCTCGGCTTCAGCTACGTGGTTGCCTGGTTCGACCGGTACGTGGTGAACGACACCGGCGTCGATGGGTCTGCCCAGGCGACGGGGTTCGCAGGCGGCGTCCTGAAATATCTACAGACTGGCCGGGTGCCCAACTACGCGATGGCGATTGCCCTCGGCGTGGCCGGGCTTGCCGTGGCCGGCCTGGTGGTGAGGGGCTAATCGATGACCTTCGATGAGGGCCAGGGCTACGTCGTCCTCGCCACGATGGCGGTGCCGCTTGTCGCGGCATTCCTCCTCGTCCTCGTGCCGGGGACCCAGAAGATGTGGGTGCGCTACATCTCCGCCGTCACCGGCGCGATTGTGTGCGGACTCAGCATCTACATCTTCGCCGCCTACCAGGTGGACGGCAGCCACACACAGATGACTCTGCGCTGGGTGTGGGTGGAGAACACCGCCTTCCTCGGGAAGGACGGCGTCACGCTCTACCTCGCCGTCGACGGCATCTCGTCGACGATGGCGCTGCTCACCGGCGTGGTCGCCTTCGCCGGCGCCATCGCCAGCTGGAAGATCGAGTACCGGAACAAGGACTTCTACATCCTGTACTGGACGCTCCTCGCCGGGGTGTTCGGGACGTTCTTCTCCTACGACCTCTTCTTCTTCTTCTTCTTCTACGAACTCGCGGTCATGCCGCTCTACCTGCTCATCGGCGTCTGGGGTTCGACCCGGAAGGAGTACGGCGCGGCAAAGCTCACGCTGATGCTCGTCGGCGGGTCGGTGCTCATCTGGATTGGCGTCTTCGCCACCTTCCACGAAGCCAACCTCGGCACGTTCGACCTGCCGAAGCTGTGGGCGGCGGGCCAGGATGGCACGCTGAGCCCCACCTTCCAGAAGACCTTCTTCCCGATGATGGTCATCGGCTGCGGCGTGCTCGCCGCCCTCTGGCCGTTCCACACATGGTCGCCTGACGGCCACATGTCGGCGCCGACGGCGGTTTCGATGGTCCACGCGGGCGTGCTGATGAAGCTCGGCGCGTTCGGCATCATCCGCCTCGGCATCCAGCTGATGCCGGAAGGCGCGGCCTTCTGGATGCCGGGCCTGATGGTCCTCGGCGTCATCGGCGCGGTCTACGGCGCCACCGCCGCGCTCACTCAGCGCGACATGAAGCTGATTTCGGGTTACTCGTCGGTTTCGCACATGGGCTACGTGCTCATGGGCCTCGCGACGATGAACCAGATCGGCGTCACCGGCGCCGTCCTCCAGATGTTCTCCCACGGGGTGATGACGGCCCTCGTCTTCCTCATGATTGGCGCGATTTACGACCAGGCCCACACGCGCGACATGAAGGACTTCGGCGGCGTGACCCGGGTGATGCCGCTCTGGGTCATCTTCTATACGATTGCCGGCCTCGCAAACGTCGGTCTCCCCGGCTTCTCCGGATTTACGGCCGAGTTCCACATCTTCGTCGGCACGTTCAAGACCTACCCGGTGTTCGGCGGGATGGCGATCTTCGCCGCCGCGCTGGCCGCGGGCTACATGCTCCGCCTGTTCGCCATCGTCTTCTTCGGACCAATGAGTCCGCGCTGGTCCGACTTAAAGGATCTGACCGCGCTCGAACGCCTGTCCGGCGGCATGCTCATCGCCTCTATCGTGATGATGGGCGTCTGGTGGGCGCCGTTCACTGACCGCATCAGTTCGGCAGTCACGCTGCTTCCGGGGGTGACCAGCTAAATGCGCGACTACACGATCTTCATCCCGGAATACATCGCGGCCGGTTCCGCCGTCGCCATCATCGGCCTCGAACTGTTCATGCCGAAGTTCCGCAAGGACGGGCTGGCCTACCTGACGGCGCTTGCCGCAGTGGCCTGGTTTGTCGCCGGCCTCTTCTTCATCGGCAAGGATCCGAAAAGCTTCCAGGGCCTCATCGCCAGCGACGACTTCACGACGTACTTCCGCCTGCTGGCGGCCGGCATTGTCTTCGTCGTCGCCCTGATGTCGGCACACTACATGCGCGACCGTACGAAGACGGCGTCCGAGTACTACGGGCTGATGCTCGTGGGCGGCTGCGGCATGGTGTACATGGCCGCCGCGACCGAACTGATCACGGCCTACATCTCGCTCGAACTGCTGAGCTTCACGCTCTACATCCTCGTCGGCTACCTGAAGCGAGATAACCTCAGCAGCGAAGCAAGCCTGAAGTACATCCTCCTCGGGGCGTTCTCGAGCGCGATGTTCCTCTACGGCATGAGCCTGATTTACGGCGTCACCGGTTCGACCACGTACGCCGGCATCGCCGAAGCCCTCTCCGGCCGCGAATCGGGCACGGACCCGGCGGTCATCGTGGGCTTCATGCTCATCCTCGCCGGGGTCGGCTTCAAGGTTTCGGCGGCGCCGTTCCACATGTGGGCGCCGGACGCCTACGAAGGCGCGCCGATGCCGGTCACCGCTTTCCTTTCGACGCTTTCCAAGGCGGCCGGGTTCGCCCTCATCCTCCGCCTCTTCAGCGCCGCCATCGTGGTCGATGCGGCCGAATGGCGCTGGGCCGTGATGGTCCTTGCCGCGCTTACGATGACGATGGGCAACCTCATCGCCATCCAGCAAAAGAACCTCAAGCGGCTCATCGCCTACAGCTCGATTGGCCAGGTGGGCTACATGCTTATCACCATCGCGGCGATCGGCTACGGTGACCCGCAGGGCGGCATCAACGCCACCTCCGGGCTGCTCATCCACATCATCGGCTACGTGGCCAGCACGCTGCTCTTCTTCACCGCGCTGACCGCCGCCTACAACAAGACCGGCCGGGACGATATCGACGGGCTCAAGGGCCTCGCGGAGACGCAGCCGTTCCTCGCGCTCGTCATCACCTGTTCGCTCTTCTCGTTCGCGGGGCTGCCGTTCTTCGCCGGCTTCGCAACGAAGCTCTTCATGTTCCAGGGAGCGACCACGAGCGAGACGATGTGGGTCGTCGGCCTGGCCGTCCTCAACAGTTTCATCAGCCTCTACTACTACCTGATGATCATCCGCCAGATGTACCTCTACGAACCGGTGGGCGAAACCGCCCGCTGGAAGGTGAACCCGGTGCTTGGCGGGCTGGCCGTCGCGCTCGTGCTCGCGGTGCTGTTCATCGGCATGTACCCGGGCCCGGCCTTCACGGTCAGCGAAGAGGCCGCGAAGCCGCTCTTCGAACCCGGTGTGGCGACAGGGATGGCCCGCGTCCCCTGACCGGTTGACCCCCGGGTCAACCCAACGGCAAGACTGCGAGAGGCGCCCGCTTGAGCGGGCGCCTCTCTTTGTGCTCCAATACCGGCCATTCCGTCCGTTGGAGCCGCACAATGGTCATGGCCGCAGACCCCGTCACGAGCCCGTTCCTCGAAGGGAACTTCGCACCCATCCGCGAGGAGGTGGAGGCCGAGAACCTCCGCGTTATCGGCGAAATCCCCGCCGGGCTCGAGGGGATGTTCGTGCGCACGGGCCCGAACCCCCAGTTCGACGTCATCAAGGGCTACCACTGGTTCGGCGGCGACGGCATGCTGCACGGCGTTCGCATCAGGAACGGGAAGGTCAGCTACCGCAACCGTTTCGTCGACACCTGGGGCTACCGCAAGGAGAAGGAAGCGGGCCATGCCCTCTGGGGCAGCGGCATCGGCGCGCCCGAGTTCGACAACCCGAACGGGCCGAGCCGCGGCAACACGGGCAACACCGCCCTGGTCTGGCACGATGGCCGCCTGTTCACGCTCTGGGAAGCGGGCGACCCGCACCACATCAGGCTCCCCGGCCTCGAAACGGCGGGCACGTACAACTTCGGCGGCAAGCTCCTGCACGCCTTCACGGCCCATCCGAAGGTCGACGAGAAGACCGGCGAGATGCTGTTCTTCGGCTACAACATGATGGGCTTCGACATGGCCAAAGGCGGCGCGAAGGTCCCGTACCTGCAGTATTCCGTGGTCAACCCGAATGGCGAGATCACGCTCACGACGCCGATCGACCTCCCGCGCGGCGTGATGATGCACGACTTCGCGGTCAGCGAGCACTACTCCATCTTCATGGATCTGCCGCTCGTCTTCGACCTCCAGCGGGCGATGAAGGGCGAAAGCCCGCTCTACTTCGATCGTGACCTGCCCGCTCGCTTCGGCCTCCTCCCGCGCCACGGACAGGGCTCGGAGGTGCGCTGGTTCGAAGCGCCTTCGTGCTACGTCTTCCACACGCTCAACGCTTTCGAAGAGGGAGACGAGGTGGTCCTCGACGCCTGCCGCATGCCGAGCGTGAACATGGGCGCGCTCGATTCGACCGTCGCGCCGACCCCGGAGTCGCGCAAGCTCATGGAGGATTCGGACCAGGCGCTTTTCCGCTGGCGGTTCAACACGAAGACCGGTGCCGTAAAGGAAACCCAGCTCGACGACCAGGTGAGCGAGTTCCCCCGCGTGAACGATGCGCTCGCGGGCTACCAGGCGCGGTTCGGCTACGCGGCCCGCTTCGGCGGGGATTCGGGCATGCCCGAGGCCGACGCCATCATCAAGTACGACCTCCAGGCCGGTACGAACCGCGTCCATCTCCACGGGCCGAACCGGTTCGGCGGCGAAGGCGTGTTCGTCCCGCGGCCCGGCGCAACCAGCGAGGACGACGGCTGGGTAGTGACCTACGTGTACGACGGCAACACCGGCGGGAGCGAGTTCGTGGTCATCGATGCGCTGAATATGGAGGCTGCGCCGCTCGCGCGGGTGCCCCTGCCGCAGCGCGTGCCGTACGGCTTCCACGGGGCGTGGATCAGCGAGGAGCGGATCGCGAACCAGCGCTAATCGGGTCTCCGGGCTGGTTCGGAGCCGGGCTTACTGCCAGGGGTACTCGTACAGGTGGACCGGCTCTTCGAAGCCGGGCAGCAGCGTCGGGCCGAAGTCGGTGAACGCTCGTGGGAGTTCGCTGCTGGCGTCGCGCGCGGCTTCGGTCAGGAGGATTTCGCCGCCATGGGCGTGGCCGCAGACGCGGCTGGCAAGGTAGACCGCGACGCCGAAGACGCCGTCTTCGGTCTCGATGAGGTCGCCATAGTGGACGCCGCAGCGGATCTTGATGGGCACCTCGGAGATGCCCTGGCGGGTGACCGCATCCTGCACGGTGACCGCGTGCGCGAGCGCCTGGTCCACTGAATCGAAGGTCAGGACGAAGCCGTCGCCGAGTTCCCTGGCGATCCGGCCGGTGTGCGTATCGGCCTGCTTGAGGGTATCGGTCAGGACCTTCAGGACCCGGTAGGCGCGCGCGTCGCCAAGCTGACGGGTTACCCGGAGCGAGCTGGGGACATCGATGAGGAGGATGGCGCGCGAAACGGGGGCCGGTGTGGGCACGCGTTCGGCGACAGCGGTCTGGGTGGTCAAGAAATCGAACTCCGACGGTCCGCCGGCGGTGGTGCGATGCGTCCTGGCGGCCATGTGATCCAGTCTACGGCGGGGTGTTGTGAAGCTCTGTGATTGGAGTCACAGTGAGTTGCGGCCAGCAACGGAACCGCGACCACAGGGGAATCGGTCCCACTTCCGCCAAGGCCCGCGCGTAAGCAAGGGAGCGGCCAAGAGAACCGCGCGCGGGAGCAAGCGGATGGTGAGGTGCTCGGACAGCTCCGCGGTAGCCACTACATAGCAGAATCGGTCCCCCTTCCGCCAAGGCCCGCGCGTCAGCAAGGGCTGTCCCGACTGGATGGCAGTTCCAGTTTGCGAAATGGCGCCGCTGGCTATCGCTTGGCCGAGTGCGCACGCGGCGATCCGCTTGCTGCCGCGCGCGGTTCCCTTCCGTGGTGGTTCGGTGAGGGTGGTTCGCCGCCCGCAACAGACTGGTGGGTCGAACTATGCCCTTGCTGACGCGCGGGCCTTTGCGGAAGGTAGCGGCCAAGAGAACCGCGCGCGGTAGCGAGCGGATCGCGATGTGCGCGGACAGCTCCGCGGTAGCCACTACATAGCAGCATTGGTCCCCCTTCCGCCAAGGCCCGCGCGTCAGCAAGGGCTGTTCTGACGCTGGGTGATGTCCCCGTGGGCGAAAGTCACTGCTGGCTATCGCCTGGCCGAGTGCGCATGCGACGATCCGCTCACTGCCGTGCGCGGTTCCCTTCCGTGGTGGTTCGGCGACCATCGTGTACGGTCCGGCCGGGTGGTGGTTCGAACCGTGCCCTTGCTTACGCGCGGGCCTTGGCGGATGACCCAGCCAAGAGAACCGCGCGCGGAAGCGAGCGGATCGCGATGTGCGCGGAAAGTTGCGCGGCAGCCTCCACGCGGAACCCGCCACCACTCTCGCCAAGGCCCGCGCGTCAGCAAGGGCTGTTCTGACGCTGGGTGATGTCCCCGTGGGCGAAAGTCACTGCTGGCTGCCGCCTGGCCATCCGCGCACGCGACGATCCGCTTACTGCCGTGCGCGGTTCCCTTCCGTGGTGCTCGCACACGCGCGGGCCTTTGCAGAGGCGGTGGTGAGGGAATTTACGGCTGGTAGGTGATGCCCACCTTCGAGAGGAAGGTCACCAGCGCGTCATCGTGGACTTCGCCCGTCTTGATGACGCGCAGCACACCGTCCTTGTCGATGAAGAACGTGGTCGGCATGTAGGTGACGCGGTAGTGCTGGGCGACGGTGCCCGCGCCGTCGAGGACCGCCGGGTAGGTCGCGCCGAACTTGTCGAGGATGCCAACCGCGTCCGCGGGCTGTTCGAGGTAGTCGACGCCGAGGACGACCAACTGATCGCCGAGTTTCTCCTGGGCAGCCTGGAACTCGGGGATTTCGTTCTTGCAGGGGTCGCACCAGCTGGCGAACCAGTTGAGGATGACCGCCTTACCCCGGTAATCGGAGAGCTTCACGACTTTCGAAGGGTCGCGCGCATCGACGAGGGCGAAGTCGGGCGCCTTTTCGCCTTCCGTGGGCCGGTTCGGGTCCAGCGGGCCGGTGTTCGGGTAGGGATTCACGATGCCGGTCGGCGTCTCCACGTCCTTGCCGCTGTCGCCGGACGGACGGAGGAAGACGTAGGCGCCGGCGAGGACAGCGATGAACACGGCGGCCGCAAGGACGGCGTACCCGATGAGTTTGCGCTGCGGGTCGGGAGCGGGGGCGGGTGATTCCGGCGGTGCGTCGGTCATTATTGGTGATGGTACCAGCCCCGCCGTTTATTCAGCGTTAACCGGGTTCGGCGACATCACGTAGACTCACCCCGTTCGGCGCGGTCGCTTGAACGGAGATGCGGATGAAGGTGAAGCCAGCAGAGTGAAGGCGTGCATCTACACGCGACACGCACGTGACCAGATGCGTCGTCGTAACGTCCCGTTAAGTGGTGTTGAGTACGTCCTTTCTCACTACGACACGCATCGCCCCGCACAACCTCGCACCGGGGCGCGACCTGCCGAGATCTATATTGGGACGTATGATGGTCGACGACTGAAGGTCCATGTGGAGATTGAGTCCGACCCTCCGAAGGTGAAGACCGCCGCCTGGGCGGATGAGTAAGTGAGGAGTGCATGACTTTCCCCTATGTAACCTACGATGAGGACGCCGATGCCCTGTACGTCGGACTCGCCGACGGGGACGTTGCGCGCACGCAGAACCTCGGCGACCTGAGAATGGTCGACCTGGCCAGCGATGGTACGGTCCTCGGGATCGAGTTCATCGCCGCGTCTGCCGGGGTGGACCTCGATGGCGTGCCTTTCGGGCCAACGGTCGCCGCCGCGATTGGCGACAGCGGCCTGCCGATCAAGGTCTTCGCCTGACACCCTCGGCCCCGCCGTTTATTCAGCGTTAACCGGGTTCGGTACCATTGGGGAAGATGGTTACCGCGCAGCCGGACACCCCGCGCGTGCTCGTCATCGAAGACGAAGAGGCGCTCCGCTTCACGCTCGCCCATAGCCTCAAGAAGGAGGGCTACCAGGTGCTCGCCGCCAGCCGCGGCGACGATGGCCTGAAGCTCGCCCGCGAAGCCAGGCCCGACCTCATCCTGCTCGACCTGATGCTCCCCGGCCTCGACGGCATCCAGATCTGCAGGCTGCTGAGGCGCGATTCGACCGTGCCGATCATCATGCTCACCGCGCTCGGGGGCGAAGGCGACCGGGTGGCCGGGCTCGACACCGGCGCTGATGACTACCTGGCGAAGCCCTTCGGCATGCGCGAACTGCTCGCTCGCGTGCGCGCGTTGCTCCGGCGCTCCGCCTCAGGTTCGCAGCCGCCAGTCGTCAAAGATGGCGCGCTGGTTTCCGGGGACCTCGCGCTCGATCGCGAGCGCCGCGAAGCCACCCGCGCCGGCAAGCCGCTTCGCATGAAGCCGAAGGAGTTCGAACTCCTGCTATTCTTCGCCCAGCATCCCGGGCGCGTCTTTACCCGGGAGCAGATCCTCGATGAGGTGTGGGGGCTCGATTTCTATGGCGGACCGCGAACGGTGGATGTCCATGTGCGCTGGCTTCGCCAGAAGATCGAAGCCGACCCGGCCAACCCGGACCGGATCAAGACGGTTCGCGGCAGCGGCTACCTCTTCGAAGGCTAACGTGCGCGCTTCCCGGGCCGTGCCATGAGGCGTGACCTCGCCCTGCGCGGCGCCGTCGTCGGACTGCTGGCGGCAGGCGGCGGCATCGCCACCGGCTTCATCGAGCGCGAGGCCGGCGCATCGACCACCGTCTGGCTCTACGGCCTCATCGCGGCCTGTCTCATCGGGTTGGCAGCGGGGTACCTCGCTTTCCGGCGCCCGGCAGCCGCGCTGCGAACGGTTTCCGAAGCGGCCGGGCGTATCGGCGACGGCGAACTGGCCCAGCGCGTCCCGGAGACCAGCGGCCCTGCCGGAGACCTGCTCCACTCCTTCAACGTGATGGCCGGGCGCATCGAGCAGCTGTTCGACTCCGTGGCTGCGGAGCACGCACGCCTCGAAGCTGTCTTCGACGCCGCAACCGACGCGATGGTCGCGCTCTCCGCCGATACGCGCGTGCGCTTCCTCAACCCGGCGGCGGTCGCCGTCTTCGGCAAGTCCATGGGTGAGTCTGTGGGTCGGTCGTTCATCGAAACCGCCCGCGATTACGAACTCGACGGCCTCGTGCGCCGGGTCATCGCGGACCGCACGCACGGCGAGATTTCGGTGGTTACCTTTGGACCCCAGCGTGTGCCCCTGCGGGCGGCGGCTCTGCCGATCCCGCACGGCGGCGACTGGGCCGTCCTCCTCATGCTCACGGACCTCACCGAGGTCCAGCGCGTCGACCAGGTGCGGCGGGACTTCCTCAGCAATGTCTCCCACGAACTGCGCACGCCGCTGGCTGCCATCCGCGTGCTCGTCGAGGCCCTCGGCGATGGCGTCGATAGCGAGGACGCGCCCGAGTTCCTCGACCGCATCCACCAGCAGGTCGAACGGCTGACCTCGCTGGTGAACGAACTGCTCGACCTGTCGCGCATCGAATCGGGCGCTATCGTCCTTCGCCCGGAGACGGTGGACGTTGCGGCGCTCGTGGCCGAGGCGGCCTCGCTGCTGCGCACGCGCACAGAGCCGCTTGGGCTGACCGTGACGTTCGAAGGGGAGCCGCTCACGGTTGAGGCCGACCGCCCTTCGCTCCTCCGCATCGTCAGCAACCTGCTCGACAACGCGGTGAAGTGGAGCCCGGAAGGGGGCGTCATCCACGTGGACTGCCGGACGGAAGGCGACCTCTTCGCCATCGAGGTGCGCGACGAAGGTCCCGGCATTCCCGAAGCGGACCTCCCGCGTGTCTTCGAGCGCTTTTACAAGGGTGAAGCCTCGCGGGCGACCTCCGGCGTGGGCCTGGGACTGGCCATCGTGAAGCACCTGGCGCGCGCCCACGGCGGCACGGCCACCGTCGAAAGCCGCCCCGGCCAGGGCGCGCGCTTCACCGTCCGGCTGCCGCGTACGCCGGTCAGCCCACGCTGACGGCGGCGCGTTCGGGACAATCGGCTATCATCGAAGGGATGTTGTCTGCTGATTTCCGGGTACAGATGAGCAGACCGCGGCCGGTGTAAGACCGGCCTGGCGGCGCCTTTCGTTCGAGCCACGCCCGTGGCCCGCAGGGTTCCGCCTGCCGCTCATGCGGACATCGCCTGCCCCGGCCTGCCTTCGGCGCCGCGGGCGTTCCCGGAAAGTACAGCCATGCTCTTCGCAGAAAACGCTACCAAATCCTTCGGGCCGAACGACGTCATTCGCGGCCTTACGTTCATCGTCGGGGACGGTGAACATGTGGGGCTCGTCGGCCCCAACGGTGGCGGTAAGTCCACCATCCTGCGGCTGCTCGCCGGTGACCACGCGGTCGATTCGGGGGCGGCCGGGTACCGCGGCACGTCGCTCGGCTACCTTCGCCAGGAAGCGGGCCTCACTGACGCCAACACCCTCATCCAGGAACTCTGGGAAGCCTTCCCCGAAGCCCGCGCGGTCGAACTCGAACTCGAAGGCATCGCCGCCCAGATCGAACGCGGCGAGGGCGACCTCGACAGCCTGATCGAACGCCAGGCCGCCCTCTTCGAGCAGTTCGAGGCGATGGACGGCTACCGCATCGAGGCGCGCATCGGCCGCGTGCTCAACGGCCTCGGTTTCGCCGAGAGCGACCGCCAGAAGCGCTGCGCCGACTTTTCGGGCGGATGGCAGATGCGCATCGCGCTCGCCAAGGTGCTCGTCCGGCGCCCGGAAAACGCCCTCCTCGACGAGCCCACGAACCACCTCGACGCGAAGACGCGCGACTGGCTCGCGGACGAACTGCAGGACTGGAACGCGGCGCTGCTCATCGTCACCCACGACGGGCCGTTCCTGGACCAGGTGGCCACGCGCATCCTCGACCTCCGCGATGGTGCGGTCGAAAGTTACACGGGCGGCTACACCGACTACCAGCGGCAGAAGGCGGCGAAGCTGCAGGCCCAGGACCAGGCGGCCGCCCGCCAGGAGCGCGAACTCGGCAAGCAGGAGCGCTTCATCGAACGCTTCCGCGCCAAGGCGACCAAGACCACGCAGGTCCAGTCGCGCGAGAAGATGATCGCGAAGATTGAGCGCATCGACCGCACGAAGAAAGAGGACGAGGTCAACTTCGTCCTGACCTCGCACGGCCGCACCGAACTCGACGTGCTGATGATGAAGCATGTCGGCCACGCCTACGGCGACCATCTCGTGCTTGTGGATGTGAACCTGCACGTCGAGCGCGGCCAGAAGGTGGTGTTCATCGGCCCGAACGGGAGCGGGAAGAGCACCCTGCTGCGCATCGCGGCGGGGCTCGTCGCGCCGACAGAGGGTGTCGTCGAGTGGGCCGAACGCGCCCGCCCTGGCTACTACGACCAGCACCAGGACGAAGCGCTCGACTACAACCGCACCGTCATCGAAGAGGTGCGCTCCGTGGCCGGCGGGGCGCCAGATGTGAAGCTGCGGACCGTCCTCGGGCAGTTCCTGTTCAAGGGCGACGATGTGTTCAAGCCGGTGCGCGTGCTCTCCGGCGGCGAACGAAGCAGGGTCGCGCTGGCCAAGTTCCTCATCCAGCCGACGAATGTCCTCCTCCTCGACGAGCCGACCAACCACCTCGACCGCACCACGCGGCGCAAGCTGATCGAAGCCTTGCAGGGGTACGAAGGCACGATCGTCTGCGCGAGCCACGACCCGGGTATCGTCGAGGGTATCGCCAGCCACGTGTACGAAGTGAAGGACCTGGCGGTGCGGGAGCTGCTGCACATGCGGCGGGAGTGAACAGGCCGAACCATGAAGCTGCATTACTACCCCGAGACCGACTCGCTCTACATCTCGTTCGTCGATAAGCCTTCTGTTGATGCCATCGAGGTTGCCGACGGACTGGTGGCGGACCTTGACGAGGCCGGCAAGGTTGTCGGCCTCGACATCGACCAGGCTTCCCGGCACCTCGATCTTGCGACTATCGAGACGATTGACCTGCCCGCACCGACTCGAACTCCCGGCCGGTAGGATCCGGAGACTCACGTCATCCGCGTCGCGCCGCACTCCTTGAGCGCTTCGATGCCGTCCCACGAATAGCCCGCGAGGAGCAGCAACTCCTCGGTGTGCTGGCCGAGGACCGGCCCTGCGGAGTCGACCCGCGGTGGAGTGGCGCTCATGTGAATTGGCGCACCCGGGACCCGCATCGTCCCGAGGTGGGGCGTCTCGATCTCCACGAGGTAGCCGTTTTCCCAGTACTGCGCGTGCGCGACCATGCCCGCGTAGTCGAGCACGGGCGCGTGCGGCACGCCGGCCTCTGCAAGCGGTTCGAGCCAGTCTTCCATCGGCCGGGAGCGGAACACACGGTCGAGTTCGGCGACGAGCGCATCCTTGTTCGTTGCGCGGCCCCACGGCGAGGCGAACCGCTCGTCCGTCGCCAGGCCGGGTTCGCCGAGGGCCGTGCACAGCTTTTCGTAGTAGTGCTGGTCCTGCGCTGCGATGGCGATGTGGCGGCCATCGGCGCAGGCGTAGTTCGTGTAGGTGGCGGCGCGGCGGCGCTGGAAGCCGGGCTGCTTCCCGGTGCGCAGGAACTCCATGATCTGCTTCGATTGCATGGCGACCATCCCGCCGATGAGCGAGCCGTCGATGTGCTGGCCGATGCCGTCCCGCTCGCGCACCACGAGCGCGGTGGAGATGCCGAAGGCCAGCAGCATCGCGCCGATCTGGTCGGCGAACCCGCCGATGAGCGCCTGCGGATCGCCGCCGGGGCCTTCGCCCTGTTCGTACATGACGCCGCTGAGGGCCTGCGCGACGTGGTCATAGCCGCCGCGCCGGGCCCACGGGCCGCTGCGCCCCCACGCTGAAGCCGAGGCGAGGATGATGTCCTCGCGCAGAGCGCGGAGGTGTTCGTAGCCGATGCCCATGTCTTCCATCACACCTGGCCGGAAGTTCTCGACGACGACGTCGCAGAGGGGCGCGAGGCGCTTCACGACCTCGATGGCGCGCGGGTTGCGGAGGTCGAGGGTGATGCTCTTCTTGCCCCGGTTGTGGCCCTCGAAGTAGGAGGAAAAGCCGTCTGGCCCGAGGCCGTTGGCGCGGCCCTGCTCGCCCCCGGGCGGTTCGACCTTCCACACTTCGGCGCCCATGTCGGCGAGGAGCATGGTCGCGAACGGGCCCTGCTGGGCGCGCGTGAAGTCGAGGATGCGGATCCCTTCGAGGGCTGGCCGGCCGAGCCGCGGGTTGGCGTCCATGCCCCGATCCTACGCCGCTGCTCGCGGGCCTGTACCATCGCTTCGCACCAGCAACTCCGGGGGCAGCGAATGGCCATTGTTGAAACCGAGCGCCACGGCGCGGTGTTCGTCATCCGGATGAACCGGCCCGAGCGGCTCAACGCGCTCGGGAACGAACTGCGCGCCGCCCTTGCCGACGCATGGATCGAGTTCGCCGAAAGCCGTGACCTCGATGTCGCCATCTACACCGGGACGGGCCGCGCGTTCTGTGCCGGCGAGGACATGAAGGAGTCGCTTGGCCGAGGCGCGCCGGGGCTGGACAGCCGCGTGAAGCGCGACCCGTTCACCAGCGGCACGCTCGACAAGCCGGTCATCTGCGCGATCAACGGCTACGCCATGGGCGGCGGCTTCCAGCTGGTCGAACGCTGCGATCTGCGCGTGGCCGTCCAGGGGGCCGTCTTCGAAATGTCCGAGGCGAAGCGCTGGCTGCTCGGCGGCCACGCTCACGGCTTCATCGCGAACATGCCCCACCCGGTGGCGACGGAGATGGCGTTCGCCTTCCGGTTCGACGCGGAGCGCCTCTACCAGCTCGGCTTCATCAACCGGCTGACCAGCGCGGAAGGGCTCATGCCCGAGGCGTTCGCGATGGCGAACCACCTGCTCTCGCTTCCGCCGGCCTCGCGCGAGAACACCCTCGCGATGATGCGGGCGATGCGCCCGGCGCCCGCGCCGGAACTCGAGCGGCTGGCGAACCGGCTGCGCGACCATGGCGCGAAGTCGGACCTGATGGAGTCGCGCGCGGCCTTCGCGGAGAAGCGCGAGCCGCGGTTCAAGGGCTGGAACAACCCGGAGGACCGCTACCGGCGGCCCACCCTCGAATCGATTCGGGAGCAGGAAGGCCCGGCAGGCGCGGACCAGTAGAATCGGCCGCGGAGGCGCTGCCAATGGCCGTTGAAACCCTGACCGTCACATCAACCGTGAGCTACGAAGACGGGCGCGCCTGGGGCGATGCCGGCCCCTACGAAGTGGTCCGCGGCGTGGTGACCTTCGCCTTCGACCCTGGGGCCGAAGCGAACCGGCGCATCACCGATATCGACCACGCCGAGCGCGGCGCCGATGGCCTCGTGCGCGCGGAAGCGGACTTCTGCGTCCTTCGCCCGAAAGACCCCGCGCTGGCCAACGGCGGCCTCTTCTTCAGCGTGGCGAACCGCGGCAATGTGACTATCCCGTTCGGGCTGGGGCCAGCGCCTGACCTGGCCGCGCTCCCGGCCGGGACCATCCCGCATGGCGACAGCCTGCTGCTCGCCGGGGGCTGGACCATCGCCTGGTGCGGCTGGCAGTTCGACCTGTCCCGCGGCCCGCGCCAACTCGCGCTGACCGCGCCCCAGGCGCTCATCGACGGCGAACCCATCGCCGGGGACTTCCGCATCGACCTGCAGGCCGGTTCGGACACGAAGTCGCTGCGGCTGCTCGATGCGACGGCGATCATGGCGGGCCGTACGCAGCCGGTGTACCCGCCTGCGGGCCTCGAACAGCCGACCGCCAGCCTCTCCGTCCGCGAGTCGCCAACCGGGCCGCGGACAACGATCCCCCGCGACCGCTGGGCCTTCGCCCACGAGCGCGACGGCGCTGTCACGCCCGACGCCGCACACGTCTGGTGCGCGGACGGCTTCCGCGCGGGGCAACTCTACGAACTGGTTTACCGCACGGCCCACTGCCCGGTGGCGGGCGTTGGCCTCGGCGCCATCCGCGACTTCGTAAGCTATGTGCGTTCGAACCCGGGCGGCGCGCTCGGGCTGCCGAAGCTGGATCGCGCCCTCGGCATGGGCGTTTCGCAGACGGGCCGCCTGCTGCGCCAGTTCCTCTGGGACGGCTTCAACGTGGACGAGGCTGGCCGGCAGGTGTTCGATGGGCTCTTCATCCACATCGCCGGCGGACGCACGGGCGAGTTCGACCACCGCTACGCGCAGCCGAACGAGGCCATTGCCGCAGGTTTCGCCGACATTCCCCCGAGGGCCTGGCGCGGCCCCGAAGGCGGGCTGTTCGACCGCCAGGACGCGCTCGGCGGCACCCCGAAGGTGTTCTGGGTGAACAGCGGCTGGGAGTACTGGCGCAGCGACGCTTCGCTCACGCACACCACTCTCGACGGTTCCGCCGACATCCCGAACCCGGAGAACGTGCGCTCCTACCTCATGGCCGGGCTGGATCACCTCGGCGCGAACACGGCGATGGCCCGCCTCATGGGCATCGCCAACGAACCCACTGGCGTCGACCCCTCGCCGCTACTGCGGGGCCTCTTCGCCGCCTTCGACGGCTGGGTGTCGCAGGGCAAAGAGCCGCCGGCCAGCGCCGTCCCACGGGTGGCCGACGGCACGGCCGTCACGCCGGAGTCCGTGCTCGAAGCAGCGTCACGCATCCCCAGGCTGCACCGGCCGGACGCAGAGGCGCTCCCGAAGGTGCGCGCGATCGACCTCGGGCTGGATGCCGCACAGGGCGTTGGCCGCTGGCCGGCCAGCTACGGCCCAACCCGGCAGACGCTCGTCTCGGCGGTCGACAGCGACGGGAACGAAGTGGCCGGCGTGCACATGCCGGAACAGCAGGTCCCGGTGGCCACCCTCACCGGCTGGAACACGCAGGTGAAGCACGCACGGCTGAGGCCGCTCTCGCAGATGCCCGGTTCGCGCCTGAACTTCGCGCGGACCGCAGAGGAACGCTCCGCCACGGGCGACCCGCGTCCGTCCATCGCCGAGCGGTACCGTGACCGCGATGACTACCGCAGCCGCATCGCCGCGGCCACCGATGGCCTCATCGCCGCGCGGTTTATCCTCGCACGTGACCGCGAGTTCGCTATCGAATCGGCGATGCGCGGGTACGACGCAGCGATGGCGGGCGGGCGAATCTAACCCCGCCGGGCGCGCGTAATCTGGCCGGCGTGGTCGTGGGCGTGCGCGGCGTAGGTTTCGAGCCAGCGCTCCACCGTGTAGAGGCCGCTCTCGGTGTGCCAACCGGCCCGGCTCCAGTCGCCCTCGGTGATGCGTTCGAGGATGGTCACGGTACTCTCTCGGGCTGCCCGGAAGGCGAGCAGCGAGGCTTCGACCGGGCGGCTATCGTAGGAGAGGAAGGCGGCGTAGCGCTCCTCGTCGTATCCCCAGATGACGGGGTTCTCCTCGGCGATGAGCTTGCGCAGGCGGAGGGCCGAGGTCATCTCGCTGTCGGCGAGGTGGTGCACCACCATGCGCGCGGACCAACCTTCGTCGCCCTGGTTATCGAGTTCAGCGGGGGTGATGCCGCGAAGGGCGTCTTCGACGGCAGCGTAGCCTTCGGCGTAACGGCGGATGAGTGCGGCGCGGGCTTCGGTCTTCATCGAAGAATGGTACGCGCTGCGCCGGCCGCCGGACCGGGCCAATTCGGGCCCGTTTTCGAAACGGCGCGTAGACTGCCGCGCATGGCGACCGCACAGGAATTGGTCGACGCGCTCCTCCGGCTGAGCCGCCACGAATGTGACGCGGTGATCCTCCAGGCCGAGCCGTTCTATGTGCAGGCGGCGATGGTCAGCGAGGGTGAGTTCGTCCTCGAAGCGGTCAGCGGCGCATTTCTCCCCGGGCCGCTCACGGCCGGGCAGTTGCAGAAGCTGCACGCGCTGCGATTCCAGCCTCCGGGGCCGCTCAGCCCGAACCACTGGCAGCACCCCCGCAGCGACGCCGTCGAAGCGGCGCGCATCCTCATCCAGACGCTGTCCGATGTTTACGGCGTTGCCGTGGGGGCGGCCGAAGTTATCGAAGTGTGAAGGCGCCCGCGCCGCGGGAGGTCAGTCTTCCGGGTCCTTCTTCGCTTCGGCCACGAGGCGGTAGCCCACGTTGCGCACGGTTTCGATGAAGGCGTGCCCGTGAATCTCGATCTTCGCGCGGATGCGCCGGATGTGGACATCAACCGTGCGCGCGCCGCCGAAGTAGTCGTAGCCCCAGACCCGGTTCAGTAGCTGCTCGCGGGTGAACACCCGGCCGGCGTTCATGGCCAGGAAGCGGAGGAGTTCGTACTCCTTGAAGGTCATCACGAGCGACTCATTGTCGACGGTTACGCGGTAATTCGAGAGGTCGAGCGTGAGCGCCCCGCAGCGGACAAAGTTCTCACTGTCGACGCCGTGTTTGCGCCAGAGGCAGCGCTGGATGCGGCGAGCAAGCTCCTCCGGCGAGGCGCTGAGCATGACAAAGTCGTCGATCGGGACATCGACGCTGACCCGGTCGAGTTGTTCCGGCGCGGCGATGACCATGAGGATGGTGCCGTTTTCGGCGTAGGTGCTGCTGAGCAGCGTGAAGGCCGCAGGCGGGATGTCGCGCAGGTCCAGGACGACCACATCGGCGCCGCTTTCGAGTTCGTTGCTGGCAAGGCGTTCGGGGGTGATGGCCGGCGCGGAGAACCCTGCGCTCTCGAGTTCCGGGCCGAGCCGGGAGACATCCTGGTGGCGGGTGACCAGCAAAACGGTTCGCATCGAGCGTACCCCTACCCAAAGCAGTATAACGGCGCGTGAATAGCGGTCAGCGTGGGAAGGGAACAGGGCATGGGACAGGGAACCGCGCACGGCAGGAAGCGGATCGTCGCGTGCGTAAACGGGCGCCCGGGAGGCAGTCACGCCATTTCGCTCACCCGGAACATGCCTCCGGCGTCAGAGCACGCCCTTGCTGACGCGCGGGCCTTTGCGCACGTGGTGGTCGTCTTGCGATGGGTGGCTGACGCGAGACTGTCCGCGCGCGCCGCGATCCGCTCGCGGTTCTCTCGTCCACCCTCATTTCGCGAAGGCCCGCGCGTAAAGCAAGGGCACGGTTCGACCCACCACTCGGCAGAAGGCAACCCACAGGTGGCCCGCGCACCATGGGAGGGGACCGCGCACGGCAGGAAGCGGATCGTCATCCGAGCGAGACCGTGGAGGCTGCCGCTGAACTGTCCGCGCGCGCCATGATCCGCTCGCTTCCGTTCGCGGTTCCCTTCATGCGCCGCTACAGCTTCAGGCGCAGGAACACCACGTCGTGGCCCTGGTCCTGGTCGTCGCGGACCCAGGCCTTGAGGTCGCCGGCCACTTCTGCGCCGAGGTATTCGGCCGCGTGGATGGCGAGTTCCTGGATGCCCGCCACGCATTCGAAGAGCACCTCGCGCAGGCCCGCTTCCCGCGCGACTTCCACCAGTTCGTTCATGAGCGTGACGGCGAGGCCGCGAGCGCGCGAATCCGGCGCGATGACGACCCGGATCTCGCCGGCGTGGGCCAGGGAGGCCGACCGGTGGCGAATGAGCACCGCATTCCCGGCGACGTTGTGACCGTCGAAGGCGAGCAGCGGAACGGCATAGCTGAGATCGAGGTTTTCGATCCAGCCGCGGATGACATTGCGCGAGGTCACATCGTCCTTCAGGAAGAACCGCTCCCGCGCCGGGATCCCCTGGAAAAACTCGACCAGCGCCGACTCATCGGCGCGGCTCATCGGCCGGACCGTCACCTGCGAGCCGTCGCGCAGTTGCATCACGCGGGGGTAACGGTGGGAGAGGTTGACGCGCACGGGCAGCACTCCGAGTTTGTGGCCACAGCATGCCACAGGCCCGGCGAAGGCGAATCAGGGCGTCTCCGGCGGCGGCTTGATGGCGCGCAGCCAGAGGTGACCCTCCTCCATGCCCACCCAGTTCCCCCAGAATCGCTCGCAGAAGTACTGGGCGCGGTCGTTCCGGTTGGCCAGCCAGTCGAAGATATGGCCGAGGACGCGCCGCACCGGCTTCGCCTGCCAGGTATCGGCGTTCATGTTGAAGTTGATGCGCCGCTTCACGGTTTCGAACTTTGCCGGGTGGTAGTAGCCCCAGGCCTGCCCGTCGAAAGTCGCGGGGTCGAAGTACTCGAACGTCGCAAGGAGCACGCCGCGTTTGTGCGTCGGGTCCTTCCAGGTGACGAACTTCGAGGTGCCGTGGGGGAAGCGGAGATAGACCGAGGCGCCCGGCTTGCAGACCCTCCAGATCTCGCCCATGAAGGCCATCAGGTCGTCGACGTGTTCGACGATGTGCGAGGCCTGGAGGTCATCGACCGAATTGTCGCGCAGGGGGAGCTGCTTCCCGACGTCGGCGATGACATCGACGCCGGGGATCTTCGCCGCATCGAGGCCGATGGCGCCGGGTTTCTTCCGCCAGCCGCAGCCGAGGTCGATGGAGACGCGGGAGTTGGCGCTGCGAGCGGCAGGTGCTGGCATGGGGCGATTATCGAAGGTGACGCGGGCGGGTGCGAGTTCGGCGTCGCCAGCCGCTACACTGCCGCGAACAACCCGCACCGGGGTGACCAATGGCTGGCTGGAACGACCTGCATCGGGAGGAACCGGAGATCGCGAGTGCAGGCGTGCGTCTGCTGACGGGCGGGCCGGCCTACCTCGCGACGGTGCGGAAGGACGGCGGCCCGCGCGTGCACCCCGTGATGCCGGTGGTCGCGCAGGTCGGGCTCTACGTGTTCGTGGTCAACCTGGGCTGGAAATACCACGACCTGGTGCGCGAGGGCCGCTACGCCCTCCATTCGGCGCCGCCACCGGAAGGCGGCGAAGAGTTCTACGTGACCGGCCCGGCGTCCGAATCGAAGGACCCGGAGGAGCGGGCGATGGTCCGCGCGGCTTGCGATGGGCGGCTCGGCGGGCACGACTTCGAGGCGCTGTTCCAGTTCGACGTCGAACGTGCGCTCCATACGCAGTGGGCGAACTGGGGCACAGCCGAAGCCTGGCCAACCTTCCGGAAGTGGGCCGCCCGGTAGGCCTTCGAAGGTTGCCAGACGGGTAGCGCGAACCGGAAGGGGGCCCCTTTCGGACGGCGGCGGCGACTCTCGAGTGAATAGCCCGTGGACGGCGAGTGAACGGCCGATTGGAACTTTGTAGGAAGTGGCTGAAGGGGCGAAAAAGGGGTTCACAGCCGGTGTCCGCACAGTGAATATGTGATGGACGAGCGGGGACACAGGGAAACAGAAGGTGAACAAATGAGTGCTGCAGTTCCAGCGGCAATGCTGATCGATAGCGACGAGCAGGTGCGCGAATGGATGCGCGCAAAGCTCGAGCATGGCGGTATCGAAGTAATCGCGGAACGCCCTCTCGGGATTGCCGCCCAACAGGCAATCCAGGAGATGCAGCCGACGCTCGTTTTCGTCGCCATTGAGCAGCCCATCCAGCGCGCGATGCAGGTCATCGAATTCGCCCGGGCGGTTACTCCGGAAGCCCTCATCGTCGCCTATGCCAGCTCCTGGTCGCCCACCGTGGAGCGGCGGCTGATGCAGGCCGGGGTCAACGACTTCCTCCATGGGAAAGTGACCCATGAGCAGGTGAAGGCCGTCGCCGGGCGGGCCCGACGCAAGGTTCAGCAGAGCGGCCCTGCCGCGGAGGCCGACGAGCGCGGCCGTGTCATCGCCGTCGTCGGCCAGAAGGGCGGTGTCGGCAAGACCACGACGAGCACGAACCTCGCCGCCTCTATCGCCCTCGAAGGCAGCAAGAGCGTCCTCCTCATCGACCTCGATACCCGCTTCGGCGACGTCGCGGTGATGCTGGATGTGCGGGCCGACTACACCGTTTCCGAAGTGGCACGCGACCCCGAGTACCTCGACCGCGACGTTTTCCGGAAGGTGCTCCTGCGCCACGAATCCGGCGCCTATGTGCTGCCCGCCCCGCGCGACTACCGCAGCTGGCTGAACTGCTCGACCGAGCAACTCCAGACGCTGATCCAGTTCGCAGCCTCGATCTTCGACGTCGTCATCCTCGACACGCCCGGTACCTTCAACGATGTGGTCGGCGCGGCTGTCGAGGCGGCCGACCGGGTCGTCGTTGTCACGAGCACGGACCTGACGAGCCTGAAGAACACCTCGCTGCTCGTGGAACACCTCCAGCTGAAGGGCCTCAAGGACGAGCAGGTCATCGTCAACCTGGTGCACGGCCACGATGTGCCCGGCGGCGCCACTCGCAAGGATGTGGAGTTCGCCATCAGCCGCCCGGTCAACTTCGAAGTGCCGTTCGACCGGAACGTGCGCAAGGCGGGCCAGGTAGGCATCCCGGCGGTCATGTACCGGCCCACGGCGCCGGCCGCGATGGTCCTCAACGACCTCGCCGCCCACCTGTCAGGGCTGGCCCTCGCGCCTGCGGCCCAGGCGCAGGACCCGGTCCGCGGGCGCTTCTTCGGCATCTTCGGCAGCCGCCGCACCGTCTCCGCCGAGGCGGACCGGCACGGAGTCGCCGTCTAACGTTTCAGACTGTTCCCTACCTCTCCAGCACGGCCCCCGGACTTGAGCCACCGGGGGCCTTGTTGGGTTTCAGGCGTTACGCACGGCTTCGAGCGCCTCTGCGCTGAAGCAGGCTTCCGGCAGCATCTCAGGCCCGGCCATGGTTGAGCCGAGGGCCATGACCGGCGTGCGGTCGGCGAGGATGCGGAGTTTGCGCGCGGTTGCTTCGGGGCCGAACTCGGCGTGCAGGATCGAGTCCATCGCGGCGGCAACCCGCAGGCGGCGCATCCGCTCGCTGCGCTCTTCGGCGTAGGGCGCGAACGTCCCCGGCCGCCAGTCGTCCGTGCTGAGGAGCAGTTCACCGACGCTGCGGACGTCGCGCAGGGTGACGGAGAGACCCTGGCCGGTAATCGGGTCGTTGTAGCCGGCGGCATCGCCGAGCAGGACGATGCCTTCGGCGACGGGCGAACCGACCCAGGAGCTGTGGTTCGGCACGGCGTGGCACGGTCCGGCGGCCCGCGCCCCGGCGAGGGCACCGCTGTTCGGCACGGTGGCCAGCCGGAAGGCGTCGAGGAAGGCCCGCGAAGCATCGCGCCCGGCGAAGCGACTCTTCTGCTCCGTCGGGTAGCTCAGGTAGAGGCGGATGCGACCCCGCCGCTGGGGAAACACGAAGTACTGGACGTCGCCCTCGGTGCCCATCGACTGCAGGTCGTCGGGCCAGCCGTCGGCGCCGTCAACCAGCATCCCTGCGAAGTAGTGGTGCGTCGGCTCCTGGTGGAGTTCGATGCCCGCCTGGCGGCGAACCGCAGAAGCGCGCCCGTCGGCGCCGGCGACCAGGCGTGCGCTGGCAGTGTGCCGTTCGCCGCCGGCCGAATAGGCCATCTCCGGTGACGGCCCGCCGCTGACCACGATCTCTTCGACCCCGCGGACGGCGGTCGCGCCTGCTGCCACGGCGGCATCGAAGAGCGCCTGGCAGGCCTGGGGATGGCCCACCGCGAGCGGCCCGGGGATGCCAGGAAGGACGGCGAGGGACATCTCGCGCGCTGCCCCGGCCGCCGGATCCAGCCCGTCGCCGTATTCGATGTGGCGTGCGATGTGGTGGTCGTTCGCGCCGAGGAGGTCGTGATAGAGCCCGGCCCGGCGCGCTTCGACGACACCCCACGGGGCGACCCATTCGCCGCGCACCACGTCTTCGAAGACGGTAGAGCGTTCGAGCAGGAGGACGTCCTTCCCGCCGCGCGCGAGCATGGCGGCGAGTCCGCTCCCGGCGATCCCGCCGCCAACGATGATGATGTCGTACCGGGCGGTCATGCGCGGAATAGTACGGGCGCACCCGTTCACCGCAAGCCGAGGCCCGCCGCCTGTGCTGGCGATGGCGTTTTCGAAGCGGGAGCGGTACGTTGCCGCCGGCCCCTTCGGCGCGCTCTGACGCCCCGGGCCGGGAGAGATGGAATGGCCGGGGAATCAGAACGGCTGGCCGCCGAACGAGCACGCCGGGACCTCGACGCGCTGATCGCGGCAGACGACCGCCACGACTTCGAATTCGCCGAACGCGGCTTCATCGCCACCCGGAGAGACCCGGTGATCCCACGCGACGGCGGCGGCGTGACCTCGGACCTGCGCGGCTACGACTTCCTCGCCGGGCCGCCAGCGCCGACGGTGAACCCGAGCCTCTGGCGGCAGGCCCAGATCCTCACGAAGCACGGGCTGTTCAAGGTGATGGACGGCATCTTCCAGGTGCGCGGCTTCGATGTTTCGACGGTCAGCTTCATCGACGCCGGCGAAGGCTGGATCGTGGTCGACCCGCTGACCGGCGTGGAGCAGGCGAGGGCCGCATTCGAACTGGTCACGGAGCACCTCGGCGCGCGGCCGGTGCTGGCGGTGATCTATTCGCACAGCCACACGGACCACTACGGCGGCGTGCGCGGCATCGTCTCTCCCGAGGACGTCGCCTCCGGGAAGATCCCCGTCATTGCCCCGGAGGGCTTCCTGAAGGAGGCCGTCTCCGAGAACATCATCGCCGGGCCTGCCATGCTGCGGCGGGCGCGCTTCCAGTTCGGCGGCACCCTGCCGCGCGGGCCGGAGGGCGAAGTCACCTCCGGACTCGGGCCGGGCATCCCGACGGGCACGCCATCGCTCATCGCCCCGACGGTCGACATCACGCACACCGGCCAGGTGCTGACCATCGGCAACGTCACGATCGAGTTCCAGGTCACGCCCGAAACCGAAGCCCCTGCCGAGATGAACTTCTACCTGCCCGCGAAGCAGGCCGTCTTCATGGCCGAGAACGCGAACCTGACGATGCACAACCTCCTGCCGGCGCGCGGCGCGCTCGTGCGCAACGCCAAGGGCTGGGCCGATTACCTGACCGAGGCCATCCGCCTCTTCGCCGGGCGCAGCGAGGTGATGTTCGCCGCACACGGAATCCCGCGCTTCGGCCGGGAACACATCACGGCCTTCCTCCGCTCCCATCGCGACGCCTACAAGTACCTCCACGACCAGACCGTGCGGCTGATGAACAACGGCCTCACGCCGACGGAGATCGCCGAGGAGATCCGCCTGCCCGAGTCGCTTTCGAACCAGTGGTACAACCGCGGGTACTACGGGACGATGAGCCACAACTCGAAGGCGGTCTACCAGCGCTACCTCGGCTGGTACGACGCGAACCCCGTGAACCTCTGGCGGCTGCCGATCGAAGAGGAGTCCGCCCGCTACGTGGAAGCCATGGGCGGCGCCGCTGCCGTCCTCGCCCGCGGTCGCGAAGCAGCGGCCAACGGTGACCTGCGCTGGGCGGCGACGCTCCTGAACCACGTTATCTTCGCAGGGGGCGAAACGGCCGAAGCGCGGGAGGCGCTCGCCGGGGTGTACACGCAGCTCGGCTACGCGGCCGAGGCGGGTTCGTGGCGCAACATCTACCTGAACGGGGCGCAGGAACTCCGGGCCGAAGCCCAGCCGCCGAAGCCTGCGCCCTTCCGTCCCGAAGTGCTGGGCGCGGCGACCACCGCCATGATCCTCGACGTCGCGGCCGTCCGCCTCAATCCGGAGAAGGCGAATGGCCTTACGTTCACCATCAACCTGGAACTGACCGACCGGAAGGAGCAGGTGGTCCTGAGCCTCGCCAACTGCGTGCTCGTCCACGAAGAGGGCGTCAGCGAACCCTCGGCGGACGCGACCCTGCGGCTGACCCGGCCGGAGATGCTGATGACGCTCTTCGGGGTTGTTCCCGTGGACACGCTGGTGGCCTCGGGGGCCATCGCCGTCGAAGGCGAGGTGAGCCACTACGCCGCCCTGGCGGCCGCCATCGAAGCGCCCGTGGCGAACTTCGGCATCGTCATCCCCTGAACGGCGCGCGCAAACGCAGAAGCGGCCGGTCAATCGCCGGGCCGCTTCGATGAGGATGGGGCCCGCGCGTCAGGCGACGGGGGCCGCCTTTCCGGGGGCAGCGCCCACGCCCCTGGCCTCGAAGAGTGTGTCATCCTTCGCCACCCAGGCGTGGACGAAGCCTGCAGCGCTGATGATGAGGAGGAGGACGCCGACGCCGTAGCAGATCTGGGCCACGGTGTTGGCCTTGTCTCCGAAGATGCTGAACCCGTACGAGGTCAGCAGCAGGCCGCGGAGGGTTTCACCCGTCTGCAGGGTGCTGCGCAGCCCGTTGGCCGCTGCAAGTTGCTTTTCGAGGGTGGCCTTTTCGTCGCCCTGGGCGGTGGCGATCTTGGCCTTCAGGTCGGCCTGAACCGTGCCCATCGTGGCGTAGGTCTGGCCTTCCCAGCCCATGTTCTTCCCGTCGACCGCGGCGGTCTTGGCCGATTTGTCGAGGTGCATGCCGATGTAGTACTTGGCGTAGCACTCGGCCTGCTTACCGGTCTCCATCACCTTGCCGGCGTTTTCAACCAGGCAGACCGAGCCGGGCTTCCAGTTCTTCTCATCGTCGGTCAGCTTATCGGCTGCGGCGAAGGTGATCTTCTGGGCGGCGAGTTCTTCCTTGACGTACTCCTTGCCCCAGTTGTACTGATCGGCGAGGACGAGGCCGAGGACGAAGATGGCGAGCGCAATAACGACGCCACCAGTAGCGAAAATGATGTCAAGCGTCCTGCGTTTCATGTTGCAGTAGTACCTCTCTGACTATGGTCCTGTGCCGGGATTTGTTCCCGGGCAGGGTGAGTGGCGCCGGGGGAAGTGTCATCAACAAGCACCTCCGTGCTGTATCTGATTTCCTGCAATACAGACGATATGAGGGAGGCTTCTTAGGGAAAGTGTCCATTGGGGACAGGCCGGCCGCCCGCAGGTGCCGATGATCCGGTCCGGGTGGGACGCGCCAGCGGTCCGGTAGTTCCGTTCACAGTGACCAATCGATCACGGCATCCCGGGCAGGAGTCATCGCATGGACAGAAAGAGTGGGAGATCCGCCAGGGAGTGGTGGATTATCCGCCAACCGTGTCCAGGCCGCGGAGCGCCTTCAGGGCCTCATCTCGCGGGAGAAGGCTGGCAGCCAGGGCGTTGTCACGTGAGTCGAATTCCGCGCTGCGGCGGCGCAACTCTTCCTCCGCGGCGCGCTTCCGGTCCCATGCGGTCTTCCAGTCCTTCGCGACCCGCGCCACCGAGTCCTGGCGTTCGAGGAGAGACTCTTCGGCGTGCAACCGAACGGCCCACGTCTCCCGCGTCTGCTGGTGCTGGGCCACCGAGCGTGCGAACTCCGCCGCGCCGACCGCTACCGCGGCCGAGCACGCGCTGACCGCTTCATCGATGGCGCGCATCGCGGTGCGCCGGCGAGTGACCGTATCGCGCAGGGCAGTGAGGAGTTCTCGTTCGGCTTGCTCCCGGCCGGCCTCTTCCACTCCCTCGGTCGCGGCAGCGCGCTGGCGGAAGAGTTCCTCCGCCTTCTGGAGGTCGGCGTCCGCCTTTATCAGGCGGCTCTCCTTGTTGTCAGCGGCCTTCGCAGCTTCGTTCTGGACCGCGCTGGCAATCTCCCGTTCGCGGTTGGCTATCCAGTCGGGGTCGCGCACGTAGGTCACGGTGATGCGGCTTTTCTGGCGCGCTTTCGCCTCTTCCGGGTCCTCACCGATGACATGGGCGCTGCCGTCGTCGACGGACTGGACAGACCAGCCGCGCTTCGTGGCGGCGGCGGCGTCCCACTGGTACTGCTTGTCGGTGGCATACGTACCGACGAACTCGGTTTTCGTGCGGTCGTCATACCAGGCCATTGCGAATCCAATCCCTCCGGGCGCCGGGCAGCGAAGCCCATTCTACAGCCCGGCCCTTTGCGCGCCGTTCAGGCAACGGAGAGCAAGCGTGCGGATGCGCCGCAGGGGGAAGGGAACCGCGCAGCCACGCGGCAGCGAACCACCCCTCTTTCGCAAAGGCCCGCGCGTCAGCAACGGCACGGCGCGGACCACCACCGCGGTCCACGCCAGCGGGAGACGGTGCGCTGGACTCGCGGCTGTCTCGCTGGGGTGACGATCCGCTCGCTTCCGTTCGCGGTTCCCTTTTCCGCGCCGTTCGCACCACACGGTTCGCAAAGGCCCGCGCGTCAGCAACGGCACGGCTCGGACCACCACCGCGGTCCACGCCAGCGGGAGACCGTGCCCTGGACTCGCGGCTGTCTCGCTGGGGTAACGATCCGCTCACTGCCGTTCGCGGTTCCCTTTTCCGCGCCGTTCGCGGCGGCCGCATTGCGAAACCGGGCGATGACCCTCATGCACTCCATTCTTGCAGGTGATTGCGGCCATCCTTAGTATTCGCGCCCAGAATCCTCGGGGGAAGATTTGTGACTCAACCGCGCCCGGCCCGCCCGGTCCTCTGGCCCGAAATCCGCGCCATGTTGCTCGCAGCCATGGCCATATTCCTCTACACCATCTCCATCGGCATCCTCAACGGCACCGACCTGGTCGACTTCGACCAGCGGCGCATCCTCGGGCATGTCCACGGCGGCACGCTTGGCTGGCTCACCCTCTCCGTGTTCGCGGCCTCGCTCTGGCTGTTCGGCGCCGGACCGGCGCTCACGGCGATGGAGCGAACCGCTGCCCGCTGGCTGGCCGTGGCCGGAGTAGCCGCGTTCGTCTGCTACATCGCGGCCTTCTCGCTGACCTACGGAAACATGCGGCCCGTGTTCGGAACCATCTCGACGGTCGTGATCGCCGGGTTCTTCACGTGGGTCTTCGTTCGCGCGAAAAAGGTCGACCTGGGTGTGCCCCACTGGGGCTTCCTCGCCGCCCTCGGAACGTCCATCGTCGGCGGTGTGCTCGGCATCCTGCTCGCCATCAGGATTGCGAACGGCACCGACTGGCTCACCAAGAACCTGGACGGCGCACACCCGGCGACGATGGTCGTCGGCTTCCTCGTGCCGGTTGGTCTCGGCATGGCCGAATGGGCGTTCACCTTCCCGGCGCCGCCCAGGGCTACCCGCCTCGGTATCATCCAGATGGTCTTCCCGTTCCTTGGCGGACTGGTGCTGATGGTCTCGATCCTGGCGGACATCACGCCCCTCGCGCCGATCGCCATCCTGCTTCAGATCATCGGCTTCGGGATCTTCATCAAGCGGATGTGGCCGAACCTGCGCGCGGTGAATTTCGCCGAGGCCGGACCGGGCCGCCACGCTGTCCTCGCCGCAGTTTCGCTGCTCGGGGTCATCGCTCTCGCCCAGTACTTGGTCATCAAGTACGAGGGCGACCTCGACCTCGCGCCCGAGCACATGCTCCTCGCGCTCGACCACACACAGTTCATCGGGCTGATGACGAACTCCATCTTCGCGATGCTCCTTTCCGCGACGGTCGGCCGGAAGGGGAGCCTCGTGGATCACGTGGTGTTCCTGGCGGTGAACATCGGGCTGCTCGGCTTCGCTGTCGGCCTCCTCGCTGATGCGACCGTGATGAAGCGGATCTTCGCGCCGCTCATGGGGACTGGCCTGCTCCTCGGGCTCGCGGTCTTCGCGCTGCGACTGCTCGAAGTCGAAGTGCGCGGGCTGACCAGTTCGGAACCGGCGCCGAGCGGTGCTGCGGGCCAGTAGCCGGGGTATATAGTTCGCGCCAAAAGGAGGCGCGCCGTGCTCGAACCCCGTGACCAGTCAGCCATGCTTGGAGGGCTTCGCTTCGCCTACCGCGAATGGCCGAATCCCGGCGCCCAGGCGCTTGTCCTGCTCCACGGCTTCACCGGTCACGCCCACTCGTGGGAGAGCTTCGCCCGGGCGATGCAGTCCCGCTACCACGTCTACGCCCTCGACCAGCGCGGCCACGGCGATTCCGCCTGGACCGATGACTACTCGGCCGATGCGATGGTCGAGGACGTGCAGCGCTGGGTGACCGCGCTGGGGCTGAAGCAGTTCGTCCTGCTCGGCCTCTCGATGGGCGGCCGCAACGCCTACCAGTTCGCCGCCCAGCACCCGGACGAGGTCGAGCGCCTCGTCATCGTCGACATCGGCCCCGAGATAGCGTCGTCGGGTTCGAACCGGATCGTTTCCGGCGTGCAGGCGAACGACATCTTCGCGACGCCGGACGAGGCGGTCGCCGCGATGCGCGCGGCCAACCCGCGAGCCGACGAAGCGGAACTGCAACACCGCACGCGCTACAACCTGATGCTGCGTGACGACGGCACGTGGACCTTCCGCTACGACAGGGCGCTGCGCACCAACCGGCTCCCGCGTCCAGCCGCCGGAGACGCCTGGGGGCTGCTCCCGAAGATCCGGGCGCGGACGCTGCTGATCCGCGGCGAACTGAGCGATGTGCTCGATGAGGCCGTGGCTGACCGGATGCTCAAGGAGATCCCGGACTGCGCTTTCGCGCTCGTCCCGGGTTCGGGCCATTCCATCCCGCTCGAAAGCCCGAAGGGGTTCCTCGCGGCGGTGGAGACGTTTCTCTAATCACGGAAGGAGGCCGGGTATGCCAGGCGGGCAGGGCGGTAGCGACGGAGGCGGAAGCAACGGATTCTCCAAGCTGGCGGCCCTGCTGCTCGGCGGCGGCCTGTTGGGGATCCTCACCATCTTCGGGCCGCGCATCGGCGGGGATGACCCTGCGCCGCCGCCGGGGCCAACGCGCCCGCCCCAGGACATCCCCACCGTCGGCGGCGGCAACAAAGCGCCACCGCCGCCAACGTCCGTCCCTGAGCCGACGAAGGCCACGACCGGCGAAATAGGGTCGCCTGACGATGACCTCCGCGGCGACCCGGGCAACGTGATCCTCACGATCACGGTCTACGGGCTGCCCGGCCGGGTGGGCGCCGAACTGGTCGACAAGGGCCGGGAGATGCGCCAACGGCAGGCGAAGGCGTGTGTCGCGGATCTGTACCCGGAGCCGTGCATCACCTACTACGTTGTGAAGCCGGGAACGTCGCTCCGTATCACCGGGGGCGATGCCCGCGCCGGGATGTGGCCCGTGCTGGAGTACTTCCGCGGCGCTGGGTGCAACGTGGAGGGTCCGGTCAGCAAGGACTTCTCCTGCCAGGTGGTGATCACGTCGGACACGAACGCGGAAGCCCGCTACTACGGCGACACAACGCCATCGGGCCGGTACTCCTACCCGAAGTGCCCGAAACCGGGCGACCGCGGGAACGTGCTCTCGGCGTGGATGGAGCGCTGCCAGTAACAGCGCGCGGAGAGGAGCAGGCCGTTGCCGTCAATCTGGGTTGAGAGCCTTCAGCATGAGTTCGAAGCCGCGCTCGACCTGCTGGCGGCTGCCGTGAACGCTTGCCCCGGCAACCTCTGGCAAGCGCCGATGTGGGAGGTTCCCGGCGACCTCTTCGGTCCGGCGCCGAACGGCCCGGACGGCGTGCCCGTCACGGACCCAGAGGCGCGCCGAGCACTCGTCCAGCGCCGGTCCGCGCCATGGAGCGTCGCCTGGCACGCGCTCGAATGCCTCGACTATGACCTGGCAGGCGAGTTCGCGCCGTGGACCCCGCCACCGCCGTTCGCAGGCAATCCGCACTGGCAACTCACCAGCCTGCGGAGGGCCTGGGCCCCCGCCGAGATCCTGGCGTACGGCGAATACTGCCGGGGACGCGTGCGAACCACCCTCGCGACCCTCACCGATGACCTCGCCGCGCGCCCACTCCCGCCAGCCCACCGCTACGCCGGGCAGCCGCACGCCCGGGTGATTACCGAGGCCTGCTTGCACACGGTGGAACATGCTGCCCAGGTCGGTCAGTTCGGGCAGCTCGCGAGGGGTTAGTGCTGCTCAGGAGTGGGTCGCCATGCCCCTGGCCGCCGAGCGGGGTCGCCGCATGTAGAATGCGACCTCACCGTAGAAATCGCCCGAAAGTGCGTCGATGGAAACGTGCGCGATGTCCCGTGCTTTGCCTAACTTGCTCGACCAGCGCCCATCAGCCAGCTGCCTCGCGACGTGCTGGAACCCCGCTTCGGGGTCGGCGCCTTCGCGCCAATAGATAGCGATTTTCTCCCATCCCGGTTCGAGCCTTCCATCATCGCAGGGGACGAAGTGCCGGGTCTTGAACGTTGCCATGAAGGCGTCGCGGCTGTAGTCCCGGGGAGCGCGTGCTGGCCAGTAATGTTCAGGGTTTCCCGACGGTTCCCACCAACGCCGGCGGTCGTTCATAGCCCAGGCGATGCAGTTGTAGTGGCTGTCGCTCGGGCTCGTCCGTTCGAACTCGCCATCCCGGAGGTTGGGCCAGTAATCCCGCGCCTTCCGTTCCGGCACGCCGAGGTCGAGCACGGTCAAATGAGCTTCTGCTCGGCGCCCCAGCGAAGCCACCGTGCCCGGGCCTGACGCATGTTCCCTTTGCATCCGGCATCAACGGAGTGGTTGCCGGTCAGCTGGCGCAGCGCCTCGAACCAGTGCCCATCGTGGTCCCGCAGGTCTGCGAGGATGTACGGGACGGCGTCCTTCCCGAGTTCTTCCACGATCCGGCGGTAGGCCGGGTGCTCGAAACTGTCCCGGTCGAGCGAGGATGCGTCGGTATCGGCGTGCCACCAGTCCGCAAGGTCTCTGAACCGCATCGCGACTGTCTCCGGGAGCAGGTGAACGCTGGCCCGCTCGCGAGCTTCGCCAGGAATGGACTCGACGGCGTGCGAAGCCCCGGTGCGCGGGCGGCGAACAGGCTGAGTCACGGCGTCCCTCCGGGTCTGGGTTGACGAAGCGGCGGTATGATCGCTGCCCTCTATTGTCGCACGCCGCCATGCCCCGCTGTTTACCGGACAACCTGACCCTTACGCGGCGAACCTTCACGCTTAGGAACAATGCGTATCGTGTGCGCCGGGCGCGGCTTCGCGTCCGTCCTCTTCCTGCTCCTCGGCATAATTGCCGCCACTGCCTGCGGCGGTGATTCGGGCGACGAGATTACGACGCGGCTCATCACGGCCGTGCCGGCGGACGCCACGCCAACCCTCGCGCCCGGCGAAACACCCACGCCGCTGGTCCCGCCCGAACTCGTGCTCTCGGCCGTGCAGGTCTACCAGGCCGGCGCCGTGCTCGTTTCGGTCACCGGCGATGTGAAGGCGGGCACCGCGACCTTCCTCGGGCGGACCTTCACTCTCGCGAAGGGGTCGCAGAGCATGTTCGCCTTCGTCGCGGTCGACACCGAAGACTCGCCCGGCCCGCATCCCCTGCGCGTGGATATCACGATGCCCAACGGGTCGAAAGGCACGCTCGAAGACACCATCACGGTTCTGAAGACCGACTGGACGGTTGACTCGCTCGAGTTCGACTCCCAGACGTCCGAACTGCTCGACCCGAAGACGAACGCCGACGAGTTGGCCCTCCTCAAGGCCATCTACTCCGGGGTGACGCCCGCGAAGCTGTGGGATGGGCCGTGGCTGATGCCGGTGAACGGCGTGGTCACCGCCCGCTACGGCGAGCAGCGATCGATCAACGGCAGCGCGCCTTCGGGCCATCACAGCGGCACCGACCTGGGGGCGATGGAAGGCACCCCGGTGACGGCCACGAACTCCGGGCGCGTGGTGCTCGCCAAGCAACTCAAGGTGCGCGGGAACATGGTCATCATCGACCACGGCGGCGGGCTCTTTTCCGGATACTGCCACCTTAGCGAGATCGACGTCACCGAAGGCCAGATGGTCCACGGCGGCGACGTCATCGCGCTTTCCGGGAACACGGGGTTGTCCACCGGCGCCCACCTCCACTGGGAGATCGCCTCGCAGGGCGTGTGGCTCGATGCATTGCGGTTCACCGACGGTACGAACGGGTTCTGAGCCGGGTCCGGCAAGGGAACCCTGCCCGGGAGTAAGCGGATCGCCGCGTGGCGAGGCAGCCGCCCGTTCTCTGGCCCGTTCGATCCTTCCCTCTCCTGTCCTTCGCCTCTACCCTCGTATCCTGTGCAGCTCTGGCTGGAAATCGAAGGCAAACCGGGGCGTGTGGAGCTCCCCGGTGGAGGGTCGGCCCTGGTCGCGTTCATGTCGTTCGCCGTTTCCCGTGGGTTCGGCGCCACTCACCCGTTGATCGCCCTCGCCGACCGGCTGCATGACCAGCACGGTGTGCGCCTTGGCGCGCTCACCACCTTCTACGAGGCCGAGGCCGAGGACGCCGAGGACCGCGCGAAGCTCGAACTCGCGTGGCAGGCGCCGACCACGCTGCGCAACGACCTCGACGGTCTCGCCCGTGCGTTCACCGAAGACCCTACCTGCGCGACCCTCGCCCGCCGGGGTGAAGGGTCGAGCCTGCCCGAGGAGGCGGCCGCGCTGCGCAGCCTGCTCGATGGACTGGATGAAAGCGCGCGCGTGCGCCTGGTGTACGCCCTGTGATGCGCCGCCGGAAGGCTGCCATCGCCGCCCGGGAACGCTGGATCACGGGCGCTTCGGCCTATGCCGCGCGGGCCATCAACTCCCAGGCGGGCATGGCCCTCATTACCCCGCGCATCGCACGGATCATCGACCTGCTGGAGCTGGGGCCGGGCAAACGCTACCTCGATGTGGGCTGCGGCACCGCCGCCTACGCCGACGCGATCGCGCACAAAGCAGGCCTCGAAGAATCGCCGGTCACGGTGGACATCGCGGGCGGCCTCGGTCCGGTCGAGATCGTGGGCTGGCCGGAGAAGCTTCCCTTCCGTGACCAGTCGTTCGACTGCATTACCTCGCTCTACTTCCTCCACCGCTTCGATGACGACGTCTGCCGGGCGTTCGCCGACGAGATCTCGCGGCTGCTGGCGCCGGGCGGGTCAGCCCTCGTGCTCGATGTCGCGCCGGTGCAGAACGGGCTGCTGAACCGGCTGCACGAGCGTCTGCTGCGGCCCGGCTGTGCGGCCGTCGACCTGCGCGGCTGGGGCCGGCTGGCGGCGACCTTCACCGAAGCCGGCTTCGACGCCATCGATCTGGTAAACGTCGGGCCATTCCTCGTGCCGCCGGCGCCGCGCGTGGGCGTGCTCCTGCGCCGCGCCCCCGCAAGCGAAAGCGAAGACGCCGAGGACTGACCGGCCGCACTCAGGCGAGCAGCCGTGTGCCCTCCATGTAGCCAGGCTCGAGGAGCGTCGCCCCGGGGACCACACGCGCCAGTTCGGCCCTGATCGGTGCGACGTCCGTGCCGCCGTCCGGGGTGACCGGCGGCATCCAGTTGTCGTGGTGGTTGAGGATGACCGTTCGCGGCTGGAGCAAGCCCGCTTCGATGCCGACGAACTGGGCGAGCGAGCCCTGGATCGGTTCGCCGTCGACATTCCCGCGCCCCGCCGCTGCGAGCAGCGCGACGTCCGGCTTCGGCGCCAGTTCCTTGAGGACGCCGGTCCAGCATCCTGAGGTGTCCTGCCAGAAGATGCTGCCCTGCGGCGTCTCGATGAGGTAGGCCAGAGGGCCGCCGGTGACCGGGCTGCCAACCGCCCCGGCGAGGTGCGCGCGCAGTTCGGCGGCCGGGCCATCCCCAGCCTGGGCGCGGCGGCCAATGCTCGCGCCGAGGCCCCGTTCGGCGGCCATCGCCGCGCGTTCGTCCTCGCAAAGGCCGAGGTCGCCCGTGACCGGTTCGGTCGCGGCCAGGGCTCCCGTCGTCCACGTGCACGAATGCAGCGAGGGCAGCACGCGCACGGTGACGCCCGGCGCCAGGCGGTGCCGTTCGCCGCCCTGCGAGGCGATGAGTTGCCCCTCCGGCACGCCCTGTTCGCGCAGCACCCGGCAGCTTTCGTGCGAGCCGATGACCTTCGCCCCCGTGTTCCGGGCGATGATTTCGGTCCCGGCGATGTGGTCGAAGTGGGCATGACCGACGAGCACGAAGTCGGCGCGCGTCACATCGGCGGCGCGCAGCCCCACCGGCGGCGCCGAAGGCACGCGGTCCATGTAGGCATCAAGGAAGACGACCGTTTCGCCGAGGGTGAGCCGGAACGTGGCGCAGCCCAGCCAATCGAGCCGGATATCCATAGGTATACCTCCGCGCGGGATGCTACCGGAAACCGCCGGGGCGTGAGCGACGTCTCTGCCGCTGCGGGAGCCGCATCCGCTATCCTCTCCAGTGGCAGAGGAGGCTCCGATGGAGTTCACATTCCCGGCGGAAACCGAACAATGGCGCGCCGAACTGCGCGCGTTCCTGGCGCAGGAGATCCCCCCGGGCTTCGAAGGCGACGATGACTTCTTCGATAACGAAGAGCAGATGGCCTTCGCCCGCCAGTTCACGAAGAAGCTCGGTGCGCGCCGCTGGTTCGCCCCCGCCTGGCCGGAGAAGTACGGCGGCCTCGGCAAGACCCAGATCGAGCAGATGATCCTGAACGAGGAGCTGGCCTACCACCGCGCCCCCTCGGGCGGGAGGCTCTTCACCATCGGCATCACCGGGCCGACGATGCTCGTCCACGGGAGCGAAGAGCAGAAGGAGCGCTACCTGCCCGGCATGGCGGCCGGCGAAACCTGGTACTGCCAGGGCTTCAGCGAACCCGGCTCCGGTTCTGACCTGGCCAGCATGGAGACGAAGGCCGTCCGCGACGGCGACGACTTCGTGGTCAACGGCCAGAAGATCTGGACCTCCAACGGCCACGTCGCCGACCGCATGATCCTCCTCGCGCGAACGAACCCGGACGTGCCGAAGCACAAGGGAATCTCGGCGTTCGTGGTCGATATGAAGACGCCCGGCATCACCGTCCAGGGCATCCCGAACATCGCCTACCGGCACGACTTCAACCAGGTCTTCTTCGAAGATGTGCGCGTGCCGGCGAAGGACCTCATGGGTGGCCTCGACAACGGCTGGTACGTCGCCACGACGACGCTCGACTTCGAACGTTCGAACATCGCCGCCATCTCCGGCGCGCGGCGCACCATCCACGACCTCGTCCGCTGGGCGAAGGAACGCCACCCCGGGGGGCGTCCGTGGGACAAGGATTCGGTCCGGAACAAGCTCGCCGACCTTGTGGTTGAGGTCGAAGTGGGCCGGCTCGTGGCCTACCGTACGGCCTGGCTCCAGGCGAAGGGCGACATCCCGAACTATGAGGCCTCGATCGGCAAGGTGTGGATGGCGCTGCTGGGGATAAAGGTGGGCAATACAGGCGTAAACCTGATGGGCGCGTACGGGCAGCTCCAGCCCGGGAGCAAGTGGGCGCAACTGTACGGGCGCGTGCTCACGTCCTACCTTCTCGCGGTTTCCGGCCCCATTGGCGGCGGTACGAGCGAGATCCAGAAGAACATCATCGCCCAGCGCGGCGTGGGGTTGCCGAGAGGGTAAGCGGCCGCCAGGAGGGGAACCGCGCACGGCAGCGAACGGCGCGGAAAGGGAACCGCGCACGGCAGTGAGCGGATCGTCGCCCCAGCGAGACAGCCGCGAGTCCAGGGCACGGTCTCCCGCTGCCGTGGACCGGGGTGGTGCTCCGAACCATGCCCTTGCTGACGCGCGGGCCTTTGCGAAACGGGGGTGGTGCGAACGGCGTGGAAAAGGGAACCACGCACGGAAGCGAGCGGATCGTCACCCCAGCGAGGCAGCCGCGAGTTCAGGGCACGGTCTCCCGCTGCCCTGAACCGGGGTGGTGCTCCGAACCGTGCCCTTGCTGACGCGCGGCGGTTCGAACGGTCCCTCTTGCGAGGTGACAGGGGAACCGCCTTTCCCGCTGCTTGCCTAACCTTTCTTTCATGAACCGGGGCCGCTGGATACACTCCGGTAACAGTTCGTCCTCTGGAGACCTCATGGCACGACGGCTTTTCCTGGCCGTTTGCGTCCTCGCCCTCACCCCTGCCTTCTTCGCCTGCGGCGATGATGCGGGCGGCACTGGCATCACCACCGGCTCCGGGGCCAAGGGTTCGACGTCGACTCCGGCGCCCGTTTCGACCGCTTCGCCGAAGCTTTCCGGGCCGGTCAGCAAGTACTCGGTTTCCGTCGAGGAACTCGGGCTCAACTGGATCACCGACGTCAAAGGCACCCAGTCCATCGACGCGGACACCTATTCGCGCCAGGCCCACGTCTTCGCCAGCCCTGCCGAAGGGGTCAAGCTGCTGAAGGAGTGGGGCTACCAGGGCGGCTACCAGACCGGGTACTCGCCTGAGGGCCGCGACCAGGCGGTCCTCAACGGCGGCTACTACGTCTGGATCGAATCTCACCTCTTCGCCGATGAATCGGGCGCTCAGAAGGCGTTCGACTACTTCAACAACGTTGCCAAGCAGCCGCCGGCCCAACCGGTCACGATCCAGCAGGTGGGCAACCAGTCCGCAGCCTATCTCACAGTCACCGGCACAATCACCGGTTCGAGCGTGCAGGCCGCCTTCCACCAGGTGATCATGCGCCGCGGCAACCTCATCACCGTCGTCCTCACCAAGGGCGCGGTCACCTTCATGAAATCGGATGCGGCCTGGGAAGTCGCCTTCATGGCCGACCAGAAGGCACTGGGCAAACGCGACACGACGGTGCCGACGCCGACCAGCGACTACAAGACTCCCACTCCGACGCCGCGCCCATGATGCGGCGCAACCAGCCGCTGATCATCCTCGTCGCGGGGGTCGTGCTGCTGGCGGCGGCGGTTGCCGTTGCCCTCGTGCTGCGTGACCGTGGCGGCGACAGCGGAAGCGCGGACACCCCCGGCGGGGCCGTCAACGGAGAGAAGCCTTCGACCAGCACCGGCGGCACCACCGGCGGGGCTGAGGTGGTCGCGAAGACGCCCGCCTCGCAGTGGAGCATCCTTCTCGGCGAACTGCCCGAGAAGTACGAAGTCGACGTCCCGAACACCTTCGCCCAGAACATCTCGACCTACTCGAGCTCCTACTGGTTCACGAACGAGCAGGAGGGGAGCAAGCTGGCGAGCCAGTGGCGCATCATCGACGGCTTCAACGCCGTCTTCCAGCCGACCGGACTCGCCGCCGACGTCGCCCAGGGCGAGGCCTACATCACGGTCGAGACCTACATGTTCCAGACTGTGGACGGCGCGAAGCTGGCGTGGGCCTACTTCGACAACAGGCTGAAGACGGTGGCGGGCAGTGAGCCGGTGAAGACGAAGGGGCTGGCGAACGATTCGAGCGCCTACCGGATTATTAAAGGGACGGTCGGGCCTTCGGAGATCGTCGGCGTGTACCACCGCTTCAGCTTCCGGCGGGGGAACACGATTGTGAGCGTGCAAACGTGGGGCGGGCAGCCGTTCCTGAACATCGATATCGCACGGAACCTTGCCGTTATAGTGGACAACAAACTCCTCGGCGAGCGCCCCGCCCCGGAGCCCACACCGTTACCGACGCCGAATTTTCCTGGACTCGGCAACTGACGATCGACTGATCGCTGGGAGGAAGCGTGCGCGCACGATGGCTGGCCCTCGCCATCATGGTCATGGTGGTGGGCCTTGGAGCGGCAGCCGGGGGACGCCCCGGCCGCGCAGTGGCGGAAGCCCCTGAGGGCTACGTCGTCGTCCAGTTCGATACAGGCAGGACGATCGAAGACCTCGGCCCCGATGGCCTGCCGCCAACCCTTGCGGCCCGCGGATACCGCCAACTCCAGGTGCCGAAAGGCAAGACCGCCGCGCAGTTCGCCGCCGAACTGCGGCAGCAACCCGGCGTCCTCTATGCCGCCGAAGAGCCGGTGGTTTACGCCGCGGCCGTCCCGGATGACCCGTTCTACCCGGCTTCGCAGGCCTCGTATCTCTCGAGCATCAACGCTCCGGCCGCCTGGGATCTCGCCACCGGCTCGCACGAAGTGGTGGTCGCCGTCCTCGATACGGGCATCGATTACACCCACCCCGAATTCGCCGGGCGTCTCTGGGAAAACCCCATCGATAACCAGACCGACGGCATCGACCGCGACGGCAACGGCTGCATCAACGACCGCTACGGGTGCCGCTTCGTCAACCTGACCTCGGCGAACCAGGCGGTCTGCGGGTATAGCGCCAGCACCCCCACCGGCGCCGTCCGCGACGATCACGGGACCGGCCCTACGAATATCGGTTCCCACGGGACGATGGTGGCGGGCATCATCGGCGCGGCAGGGAACAACGGTGTGGGCATCACGGGGATCGCCTGGAACGTCCGCCTGATGCCGGTGAAGGTGCTCGACTGCGGATCCGGGCCGGCTGGCGCGCCAGTCGGGTCGCCGTTCAACGTGGCCCAGGGCATCGACTACGCGGTGCGCATGGGCGCGCGCATCATCAACCTCAGCCTCGCCACGCCCGCCGGTTCGCTCAGCGGCGATATCCCCTACCTGCGCGAAGTGCTGCAGACGGCCCAGGACCAGGGCGTCATCGTCGTCGCCGCCGCAGGCAACCACGTGCCCGGCAGCAGCGAGGTGGGCACCGGCTACCCGGCGGCCTACACCCAGTATGCGAACCTGATCGCCGTCGGCGCGGCTGACAACCTGAATGGCAACAGCTGGGCGCCCTACAGCAACTACGGCCCCGCGATCGACTTCGCGGCACCCGCGAGCAAGCTGGCCTCAACAGCGCGCACCGACGTGGGTCTGGCCAACCCCTACGCCACGGATGACAGCGGCGGTACGAGCTTCGCCGCCCCGCTCGTCTCGGGCATGTTCGCGCTGATGATGTCGCGCAACGCGAAGATCAACACGTCGGAGTACATCGACATCGCCCGGGCGACGGCCTCGGCCGCTCCGGCCGCTCCGCACGGGCAGAACTGGGCCGGCTCGGGGATCATCGATATCGGCCCGGCGGTAGCCCGCGTCCCGATGACCATCACCGGTTCTCCGATGCGGGACTTCCGCGATGTGCCGGGCGGAACCGCGCTCGAGGCCTGGGTCGAAGGCACGCTCTGCGGCCAGACGACGGCCCAGGCGTTCGGCCTCCTCAGCCGCTACACCCTGCGCGTGAAGCCCGCGGCCGAAACGCCCGGATGCGGCCAGCCCGGCAAGCAGGTGCTCGTGCTGATCGGCGGGGCCGCGGCCACGCCCCTGCTCACCTGGGGCGGCCAGAACGCCGATATCGGCCTCTCGAACATCGACGTCAGCACCGTCTCGCCACCGCCGGGCGCAGTCGTGGTCCAGGCACTGAACGGCGCCTGGTCGAACGTCGCCCAGCTGGAGGCGACGGGCCAGTTGCCCGCCGCTGCGGCGAGCCTGCCCATGCCCTGGAACGCCATCTACCGCTGGGATCCGCTCAAGCGCCTGCTCGATAAGCCGGGCGCCTACCAGCGGTTCTACCGCAACGCGCCTGCCTACGTCAGCGACATGGGGACCATTAACCAGTACGACGCCTACTGGGTCGATGGTCCGCCGACGAACGTCGCGAGCATCAACCCGAATCCGGCGCCCGGCCGCAGCATCCAGCTGCGCAAGGGGTGGAACAATTTCACCTATACAGGTGCGAGCCGTGCTGTGGGCGACGCCCTGGGTTCGATCAATGGGAAGTACCAGCAGGTGCTGCAATTCGACAACCCGAGCGGGACGTGGCTTTCGTTTCTGCCGGGCCAGCCGCGCTACCTGAACGATTTCGGCGGCCTGTTTACGCTCAAGGTCTACTGGGTACTGGTGAGCGAGGACGTCACGCTCGTCATGAACTAACCCGGGCCAAGCGCTCAGGCGGGCGAATGGGCCGGTTCGATGACGGCCGACATGCTGCCCTTGGAATGCGGCATCGCCGGGTCGGCCCCGAAGGCGTGGACAGCATCCTGCTTCAGGCGCACCTCTTCGAGGCCGCCGGTCATGAGGATCGCCCGGCCGTCCTTGTCGACCACGCAGGCGATGGCGAAGCCTTTCTCCGGCGCATAGCCGAAGATGCTGCCGAGCATCGCGACGACGTAGTGGTAGGTGTGCTCGTCGTCGTCGAGGAGGATGAGGTGATATGGCGGCTCGACCTGGGAGCCGGTGTCTTCCAGCACCCGGGTGGTAGGGGTGGGCATCGTCATACGCGGTTGATTTTACGCCGTGGCGGCCCCGGCCGGGAACGGATGGTCTCCAGCAGCGAAGGGAACCGCGCGCGGAAGCGAGCGGATCGTGGCATGCACGGAGAGTTCCGCGGCAGCCTCCACCGTCCGCCGGCAGCACGGCAGCGGCGGCGTCGCGCGGAACGCTTCGCTCAAGCGGATGCGGTCTCGCCGGGGGGACGATCCGCTCACTGCCGTTCGCGGTTCCCTGGCCGTGGTGGCCGGGCGCTTGTGGTGCAGGCCCAGCGGTGCGGTGGTTCCAACCATGCCCTTGCTTACGCGCGGGCCTTGGCGGGAGCGGGGTGGCGCCATCGGTGTGCTGCTTGAGCCCGGTCATTAGGGATTTCCCGAGTGCCCACAGGCGGGGCCCGCGGCTAGGATCGGCGGTACGATGGGATCGATCTGCCGGGCGATGTTGTGAGTTCCGAAGGCCAGCAACTGGCTGCACCGGGCGCCTATGTGGAACTGCAAGAGCGTTTCGAGCGCCTCCAGCGCGACTTTGCCCAGTTCCGCGAGCACCTCCCCGAAGCATTCCTCGAGATGAACCTGCCCGAGATGCGGGTCACCTTCATGAGCCAGGTAGCCCTCGCCCTCTTCGGCTTCGCACGGGAAGACGTGGACGCCGGGATCATGGCGGTCTCGCTGGTCGATGCAGCCAGCTTCAGCCACCTGGCTGCAGCCGCCGCGCAGCACTTCGCCGGAACAGTCGACAACGGCCTGCCCTATCAGCGCCAGCCCGGCCAGCACATTTTCGAAGTGACCCTCGTCCGCAAGGATGGCAGCGCGTTCCCGGCCGACCTCCAGGCCTCCTACATCCTCGATGATGCGAGGGCGCCCGTTGGCGTTCGCTATATCCTTCGCGATACGACCCGGCGGGTGCAGGCCGAAGCCGAGCGCGCCCGCCTCGCCGCCCTCGTCGAATGGTCCGAAGACGCTATCGTCAGCCGCGACCTCGACGGCACGGTCCTCAGCTGGAACGCGGGCGCCGAGCGCCTGTACGGCTACTCAGCCGCCGAGATGGTGGGCCGCCCGCCCGATATCATCGAAGCGCCCGAGGTCGGCGGGCAGCTCGCCCAGGCGCTGGCCGACCAGGTGGCCGGAGTTTCGCGCCAGATCGAGACGAGGCGCCGCACCCGCGACGGCCGGATGCTCGACGTCTCTGTCTCGCTCTTCCCGGTGAAGGATGCGCAGGGAGAGGTCGTCGCCGTTGGCGGGATCGGCCGCGATATCGGGGGCCGGATCCGCCAGGAGCGCGCTCTTGAACGTTCGAACCAGATGCTGTCAGCGCTCGGCGCGGCCCAGACCCGCTTCATCCGCGACGGCGACCCGAGCGTTGTGTTCGAAGGGCTGCTGACCGCCCTCTTGAACCTGACCGGCAGCTCGATCGGCATCATTGGCCGGGTGGCCCAGGCCGGCGACGAGCCAGGCATGCAGCCGCTTGCCTTCGCCGAGGGGCCCGGCAGCGAAGAGCTTCGAGCCTTCATCAGGAACCGCGGCAGGGATGGCCTGCTCCTCTCCGGGATGTGCGGCCCGTGCAGCCGGGTTGTTGCGAGTGGCGATGCCGTGATTACGCCCGAGCCCGGCCGCGAACGCTGTGCCTGCGACCTCGAACCAGACCATCCGCCGCTCGATACGTTCATGGGCCTGCCGATTCATGCGGGGACGGCCGTCGTCGGCCTTGCCGTGGTGGCGAACCGGCCAGGCGGCTACACCCGCGCTGATGCTGCCGCCCTGGCGCCGCTCCTGAGCGCCTGCGGGACCATCATCGAAGCGATGCGCATGGAAGAGGCCCGGCGCGCCGCCGAACAGCAACTGGACCTCGCCCTCCGCGGCGCCGACCTCGCACTCTGGGAGTGGGATGTCCAGGGCCGGCGCATCTCGTCCAAGTCGCCGCCATCGGCAACCCATCTCGGCCTCCCGGGAGATGCCTCGATCGATGAGTTTACCGCCCTCCTTCACCCGGCTGACCGCGACATGGTTTCGGCCGCCTTCGCCCGCCACGCCGCCGGCGAAACGCCGCTCATCGAGTGCGAGACCCGCGTCATCCGCGGGGACGGCGAACTGCGCTGGATGCTGACCCGCGGCACCATCGTCGAGCGGGGGCCGCAGGGCCAGCCGCTACGCGGTGCAGGCACCTTCCTCGATATCACCGAGCGCAGGCTTGCCGACGAAGAGCGCATTCGCCTGGAACAGCAGGTGCGCCAGAGCCAGAAACTGGAAAGCCTCGGCGTGTTCGCCGGCGGAATCGCGCACGATTTCAACAACCTCCTCACGGCAGTCCTCGGCAACCTTTTCCTCCTTGAGGACGGGCTGACCGAAGACCAGCGGGAACTGCTCGGCGATGCCCGGCTGGCTGCGGAGCGCGGCGCGGAGGTGGTGAGGCGCCTGCTCACCTTCGCCCGGCCCGAGGTCTCCGGCGCGGAGACGGTCCAGCTCGATAGCCTCTTGCGAGAGACCGCGGCACTGGCCCGCAGCGCGCTCACGCCGTCGGTCCGCCTCGTAGTCCAACACAGCCCGGGCGACCCGTTGGTTCGCGGGTCATGGACATCGCTCCAGCAGGTGCTGGTGAACCTCATGGTCAACGCCCGCGACGCGATGCCGGGCGGGGGAACGATTACGGTGGCCCGGCGGATCGAGGCGGTTGGACCGCGCCATCGCTGGGCGCCGCCAGACCTGCCGCGTGGCCGCTACCACATGGTCACGGTGACCGACACCGGCGAAGGCATCGCGCCGGAACATGTGGACCGCATCTTCGACCCGTTCTTCACAACGAAAGGCGTGGGGCGCGGCTCCGGCCTCGGCTTACCGACGGCCCTGGGCATTGCGCGGGCCCATGGCGGCTGGCTGGCCGCCGAGACCGCGCCCGGAAACGGCACAACATTCCGGCTGCTGCTCCCCGTGTTGTCCGCCGCCTGATGTGGCCCCGGCTACGCTTCGGGCAGGAGGATGCGGAAGCGGCTGCCCTCGCCTTCGCGGCTCTCCGCGGCCAACCAGCCGCCGTGCGCGCGCACGACCCCGAGGGCTGTCGGCAGCCCTAGCCCGGTCCCCTTGCCAACCTCTTTCGTGGTGAAGAACGGGTCGAAGATGCGCTGGAGCACATCGCTCGACATGCCTTCGCCGGTGTCGTTGATGGCGAGTTCGTGGTACGGGCCGGGCGCGACCCGGCGCTGCTCCCAGAGGGGTGAGGGAGGGATGGTCCGCGGCATGTACTGGATCGAGATCGTGCCGCCCCCGGGCATCGCGTCGCGGGCGTTGAGGAGCAGGTTCAGGAGCACCTGCTGAAGCCCCGAGAACTCTCCGTTGACCAGGGCGCGGGAATCGATCGGGGCGATATCGAGCGTGATCGAGGGCCCGAGGGTGCGCCGCGCGAGCGTCACCGTTTCGTTTACGAGCCGCCGCAGGGCCACCGGCTGCTTTGTCTCGATGCCCGGGCGGCTGAAGCCGAGGAGCCGCTTCACCAGGTCGGCGCCTCGCTCGGCGGCCACCCGCGTTTCTTCGGTGTAGGCGCGCAAAGGGCTGTCCTCGGGCAGTTCGCCATCGAGCAGGTAGAGGTTGCCGAGGATGGTGGTCAGCAGGTTGTTGAAGTCGTGCGCGATGCCGCCCGCGAGCACACCGAGGCTGTCGAGTTTCTGCGCCTGGGCGAGGGCCATCTCCGCGTTCCGGCGGTCCGTCACATCGTGCGCCGAGCAGATGATCCGGGTGCACCGGCCCGTGTCGTCGAACACGGGCGTTACCGAGGTAATCGCGTCCCAGCGGCGGCCGGCACGTTCGAAGAGGTCCTCGAATTCGAGCATGCGGCGTGCTTCTTCCACTCTCTCGATGCGCTGGTGGGCAAGCCTCGCCAGGCCACGCGGGAACCCCTCATCGATGGTTCGGCCGATACCCTGGCGCAGGTCCAGGCCATTGAGTTCGTTGCTTCGTTGGTTGGCGAGGGCCAGGCGATACTGCCCATCCGCTCCCCGGTCGAACACCCAGACGGCGTCAGACGTGCCCTCAACGACGGCCCGGTAGTTGGCTTCCGAACGGGCGAGGGCAAGGTCGCGCTCCCGCTTCCTGCTGAGGTCGCGGCTCCAGCAAAAGAGGCGGGTGCACGGCCCTGAGGAGTTCATGATCGGCGTGATCGTGGTGCTGAAGTACTTCTCGACGCCGTTCCAGGTCATCGTGCTTTCGTATTCGACTGGTCTGCCCGTCGCCGCTGCGCGGTCGTAGTTCTCGAGGATGCGCGGCACGTCCGGCGCCGATGCGAATCCCAGGGCGACCAATTCGGGGAGGGAGTGACCGACAACCGCGGCGTCGCTCGTGAACCCCAACTGCTTCAGGTAGGCGCGGTTGGCGAGGCTCACGCGCCACTCGCCCTGATTGCACCGGTCGACAACCCAGAGCACGTCGCGTACACCGTCGACGACGCTGCGGTAGGTCTCGGCACTCCTGCGGCGCTCGGTCACATCGCGGGCGACTAACTGGGTCGCCGGCGCGCCCTCCCAGACGGTGGCGCTGCCCACCGTCTCCACCCAGATCGGCTCTCCATCGCAGCGCCGCACTTCCACCTCGGTGATGCCGATTTCTTCTCCGCGGCCCAATGCAGCCGTCCGCGCCGCCACTGCCTCCCTGTGGGGCGGGAGGATGAACTCCATCATCTGGTGGCCGATGATGTCGGACGGGGCCGAGGCGGCCATCATTGCGAGGCCGGCCGGGTTCACATAGAGGAACGTGCCGTTGCGATGGATGGCGATCAGGTCCGGCGAGACCTCCACGAGATTGCGGAAGCGAAGCTCGCTCTCTCGCAGCGCCGTTTCGGCTTCGACCCGGCTGGTGATATCGGTGACCGTACCGACGAAGCCATCGATCTGGCCTGACGGGTCGAGCAGTGCGACCGACTGAGAGAGCACCCACCGGGCTGAGCCGCCTGGCCTGAGCAACCGGAATTCGATATAGAGCGGGGAGGGTTCGCGCACGTGCTGCGCATGCAGTGAGAGCACCCGCTCGCGGTCGTCCGGATGGATGGCCCGGACCCAGCCATACCCGAGCGATTCTTCGGCGCTGAGTCCGGAGAGTTCGCACCAGCGCGGGTTCACCCCGCCGCACTTGCCGCTGGTATCTCCCCAGAAAATGCCAACAGGGAAGTAGGGCGAATCGATCGCGCGGTCTACTGGCGCACCGATGTGGCGGTCAGAGATCATGTGGCGGCTCCACGCGAATCAGCACATCGCCAGCATACGCGCGTCTGTATCGCCCCGCGCTCAGGGAAACCCCAGACTTCCAGCGGCGCAGCCGGGTACCGCGACGGGCGGCAATCTGGTAGAAACGCGCGATGAACGAATTCGACCCGTCCCGCATCGACCTCTCCCTTGATTCGCGCGCGATCACGTTCGAAAACCCGACGGGAGCGCGCGGCGCCGGAGGCACGGCTCACCGGGGGCGCAAAGGCGCTCCCTCGCGGATGCTCCAGCCGGGCGAGACGGTCGAACTGGCCGATATCGCCGGCCCGGGGACGGTGCGGCACATCTGGATGACCTTCCCGCCGGCGCGGCCCGAGGTCATGCGCGCCCTCTGGATCGAGGTCTACTACGACGGCATGAGCGAGCCGTCGATCTCCGTGCCATGCCTCGATTTCTTCGGGCTGGCCTGCGGGCGGCCGGTGGCGTACCACTCGGCGATGACCTCGGCACAGGAGGGGCGCGGCTTCAACGCCTACTTCCCGATGCCCTTCCGCGAGCGTTTCCGGATGGTCATCACGAACAGTTCGGCGCGGCCGCAATCGTTCTACTACCAGCTCGATTACACGCTCGAAAAGCTTCCGGCCGATGCCGGCTACCTCCATGTGAGCTTCCGCCGCGAAAACCCGACGGTGCTGTACCGGGACTTCGTCATCGCCGAAGGCCTGCGCGGGCCGGGCCGCTTCCTCGGCTGCGCCGTCGGCATCCGCACCATCGACCCGGCGGGCTGGTACGGCGAGGGCGAACTGAAGGTCTACCTCGACGGGGACGGCGAGTTCCCGACCATCTGCGGCACCGGCCTCGAGGATTACGTGGGCAGCGCCTGGGGCATGGGGCCGCATTCCGCGCACTATGCTGGCGCACCCCTGCAGGCCCAGCCGGAAGGCCGCAAGGGCAGCGTGCCGGACTTCATCAGCTTCTACCGCTGGCACGTCCCGGATCCCATCATCTTCCGCGAAGAGTTGAAGGTGACCATCCAGCAGATTGGCTACGAGTCCTTCCGTGAGGACCAGGTGGCCGAGTTCGAAGCCTACAACCGGACGAATCCGGCAGCTGGCGCAGGCTGGCGCATGAAGCCCTGGGCCGGAATGCACGCTGCGGGCATCGCCGAACGCGTCGATGACTACTCCGCGGCGGCCTTTGTCTACTGCCGCGAAGCCCAGGCCGTTCCGCGCCTCGATATCGCCGCGGCAATCGCGGACATCGGCCGCATGCCCTATGAAGAGCCGAACCGGGTGACAGCCTTCGGGGGATAGCGCCCGAACCCGGTATCCGGTTGCGCGCGGCGGGGTAGGATTCCGATCCCAGTGGCTGCAGCATCGCCAGCGCAACCGGCGACGATCCGTTCGCTCGGACTGCCCGTCTACCTGCCGACCTTCCTGTTCGCGGTAGGCCAGGGCGCCGTCATCCCTATCGTCGCCCTCGCGGCGCGTGACGAAGGCGCTTCGGTGGCGCTCGCCGGGTTCATCGTTGCGCTGCGCGGGATGGGCGTGCTCGCCTTCGACATACCGGCCGGCTGGCTCGTCAGCCGTTTCGGCGAGTCCCGCGCGATGGTGGCCGGGACGCTGCTGGTCATCGTCGGCCTGCTCGGATCGGCCTTCAGCCCGGGGATCCTTGTGTTCGCTGGTTCCACGTTCCTCATGGGTTGCGGCTGGGCGGTCTGGCTGCTCGCGCGCCTGAGCTACGTGACCGATGTAATGCCGGTCCACCTGCGTGGCCGGGCGCTCTCGACGCTCGGCGGGGTGAATCGTGTGGGCAATTTCGCCGGGCCGTTCATCGGCGCGGCCGCGGGGGCGCTCGTTGGCATTGACGGCGCGTACTATGTCCACCTGGCCACGGCCATCGCGGCCTGTGCGCTCCTCATCGTCCTCATCCGCGGCGAAGGCGCGGGCGCGGCCTACACCGCTGAACACGTCGCCTTCGGCAAGGTGGTCCGCGAACACACGGGCACCTTCCTGACCGCCGGCGTCGGCATCACGATCATTGGCGCGCTGAGGGCCACCCGCCAGGGCGTCATCCCGCTCTGGGGCGAACATGTCGGCCTCGACGAAAGCGCGATCAGCCTCATCTTCGGCATCTCCATGGGGATGGACATGTTGCTCTTCTACCCCGCCGGGACGGTGATGGACCGCTGGGGGCGAAAGGCCGTCGCGCTGCCCTGCATCACGGTGATGGCCGCGGGGATGGTCCTCCTCCCGCTGACGACGGGCTTCCTCTCGATGGTGCTGGTCGGCCTGCTCGTGGGCTTCGGCAACGGCCTCGGCAGCGGGATTGTCATGACGCTCGGCGCGGACTTTTCGCCCGTGGCGGGCCGCGCGCAGTTCCTCGGGGCGTGGCGCGTCTGCGGCGATATCGGAACTGCCGGGGGGCCGCTCATCGTCGCGGTGGTCACAGGCCTGGCGACGCTGGCGGCCGCTTCGGTGACGATGGGCGGGATCGGGCTGGCCGGGGCCGCGCTGATGCTCTTCCTCATGCCCGAAACGCTGCATCGGGCGAGGACCACGGACCCGCCGGGGCCTGAACCGGACGGCGCGGGCGCCTGAGCCGCTATCCCTCGACGGCGCAGAACTCGGCGGCGGCGAGCATTTCGCGCCCCACCGATTCGAAGCCGATGCCGAGCAATACGAATGCGGTCGAGACGCGTTCGGCGGCGCCCCATTCCCAGGTCGCGCGTTCGTCGCAGCCGGTGAGCCGGGCGAGGCGCCGCGACCGCTCGTGCGGGTCGCCCTGGAGCAGTTCCACCGGGTCTTCGCGCATAATCACCCCGAGGTCGTACTCGGCCTCGGCGAGCAGGCCGTCCGGGTCGACGAGCTTGAAGCCGCCCGGCGCCTGGAGGGCGTTCCACTGGTGGATGTCGCCATGGACGAGCACGGAGCGTTCGTCGTCGTGGGCGGAGATGCGGCGTTCGGCGCAGCTGACGGCATAGGCGATGGCGCGCTCCGAGCAGGGGCGGCCAAGCGTCTCCCAGGTTTCGATGATGTAGTCGATGAGCCAGCGGCCCTTTTCCGCGCCGGTGGGCAGCCCCCAGCCGGCAGCCGGCCGCCAGACCCGCCGCGCCGTCTCGCAGAGGATCGCCTGGCGTTCGTCTGCGGGCAGGTTCAGGGTCGAGAGCGATGGGCCGAGCCGTTCGAGGAGCATTGCGCCGCGAGCCGGGTCCGCGGCGAAGAGGCGCGCGCACCCTTCGCCGCCGGCCAGTTGCAGCACGGTGATTTCGTGTAGCGCGATGGCGTCGTCGCGCGGGAGGAGCACCTTCAGCACAGCCGGCGTCCCGTCCGAACGGGTCACACTGGCGACGAACGCCTCGCTGCCGTCGATGAACGGCGCGCCGGTGGTGAAGCCCCATTCCGCTTCGAGTCCCGCCACGATCCCGGGCAGCGCGTCGAGCCAGCCGTCCAGGCCGGCAAGGGCTGCCTTGTTGCGTACGGCGTCCGGGACGGTCAGCGGCGGCATCGGCGAATGTTACTCGTTGCGGGCGGCCTGCTCTTCGCGCACCCTCGCCCATTCCGCCTCAGCGTCGTCCGCGCCGAGCCTGGCCGCCGCCGACCGGCGCGAACTAATGCCTGCTTCGACGAGCGAGCGTTCGTCGCTGACCTGGCGGGAACGGTCGATAGGGAGGATTGGCCCCCACTGCATGACCGGCCGCAGTCCCTCGATATCGAGGCCGTCGAAGCGCGCCAGCAGCTGGAGCATGAGCAACCCCCGCCGTTCGTACACCGCCGTGCGGATGCGCTGCTTGCGCAGCACCTTGCGCGCGATCGGGTCGAGTTCGGTGTTGAGCGCGATGCCCGAGAGGCCCTGCGGGTTGTGCCCGAAGGCGGTCCGCGGCGATTCGCCGAGGTCGTGCATCGCCCGGTACACGAGGTCGATGTAGTTGTTGTGGAGGGCCACGCCGCCGCCCTTGAGGAGGTCGAGAAGGTACGCCTTCGCGTTCTCCGGCACCTCCCAGACCGCGCCGGGTTCGACCGCGATGTCCTGCGAGCCGGTGACGCCCTCGATGACGGCGATGGGGTTGCCCGAGAGTTCGAGGATCTGGCTGAGCTGGCTGAACGCCCGGTTCAGTTCGCGGTTCGCCTCCATCAGCGGCGGGATATCGCTCGAACCCCAGTGCTGCTTCGGTTCGCGCACGTTCGGGAACAGGACAAACGGGATGAAGCCGTACGGGTTCGGTTCGCGCAGTTCGAGGCTCGTCCCCTGCCACAGTTCGAACAGCTCCGGCGTCCAGTACTCGGTGACCCGGTCCGAGGCGCCGCTGCCGACGCCCAACTGGTACTGGCTGGCGACGGCGGTAAGCCGGGCGGGGTCGCCCGGTTCACGCCAGGCGAAGATGCCCTGCACGTCCGGCGCGGTGATGCGCACGCCGGTCGCGGCGTCCCAGGTCACCTTGTAGCAGGCGTCGCCGAGGACGGCGCAGTCGAGTTCGGTCTCGTAATCCAGTTGGGCCAGCCCGTTGGCGGACTCTGCAAGCCGGAGCGCCTGCTCGGCCGCCCGCGCACGTGCCCGGCCCTCGGCCGTTTCGCCGCCCGAAACCTGCACCGAAGAACCGTTCAACAGGTAGCTCGTCACTTTGTCGACGAACGCCCGGGCGTAGTTCAGCGTGAGCCGCCGCTCGCCCCGGCGGGCGCGGCCAACCCAGTGGCGGCCCTCGTAGAAGGCGAGGTTCTCGCGGTAGCGGCGGCGGCGCTCGTGGTCGAGTTCCTGGAGTTGGAGCGGCAGCGGCGTCTCGGCGGTGATGAACGCAGGAGGCATATGGCGAACCTCGGGAGTGGGAGTGCCTCCACCGTCATCCGGCTGCGGCCATGTTCCGAGCCGCAGTTGTCACCGCCGCGTGTAAGAAGTTGCCGGTCCGGCGGTCTCACCAGCAGCAACCTCCCTTGCTCTGCGGGCCGGTCCCACTGTCCCAACGGGGCCGGTCCGCAGCCCCCGAACGGCCCGTAGCGCGCCTATAATCCCGCCACCTTCATCCCCTGCGGAGTGCGACCATGGCGTTCACCAGCGGCCAGTTCCCCGGCTTCGAAACGGCCATCCACGAGCCCGGCATTGCCGTCTTCACCTTCAACCAGCCCGAGCGCTTGAACGGCCTGACCCAGGCGGTCAAGCGCGAACTGATCGAACAGCTGACCCAGGCGCAGATGGACGACGCCGTTCGCGTGGTCGTCTTCACCGGCACGGGGCGGGCGTTCTGCGCCGGCGACGACATCACTGGGAGGCCGCTGCCGCCGGCGCCCCATCTCATGCCCGACATCTTCCCCGGCCACCGCGAAGCCATCGGCACCTACGAAGGCCTGCGCGTCCACAGCCAGACGGTGAACTCGGCCATCCGCAACCTCGACAAGCTTTCGATTGCCGCCCTCAACGGTATCGCCATCCAGACCGGCCTCTCGCTGGCCCTCGCCTGCGACTTCCGCATCGCTTCGACCGAAGCCCGGCTGGGGTCGGCCACGCTGCGCTTCGGGCTCCTCCCGGACGAAGGCGGCCAGTACCTGCTCGTACAGCTCATGGGCGTCGCGCGGACGATGGACTTCCTGATGCGGAAGAAGATCGTGCCGGCCAGCGAGGCCCTCGACCTCGGCCTCGTCCACGAAGTTGTGCCGCCGGACGAACTGCTGCCGTGGACGATGGCGCTCGCCGCCGAACTGGCGAACGGCCCGCAGGTGGCGATGCGGCTGCTCAAACGCACCATTTACAACGCGGACGAAATGACCTGGGCACACGCCCTCGACGACATCGCCGCCAAGACCGCCATCAGCGACCACCACCCGGACGCCCGCGAGGGCGTAGCAGCCTTCCGCGAACGACGCGAACCAAGGTTCAACGGGTGGCTGGGATGAGGTTCGAGGTTCGAGGTCTGAGCCTGTCAGGGGTCCAGGTGCGTAACCGGGTGATGGAACTCACCTCGAACCTCTAACCCCGTACCTCTAACTGAACTCCTACGGGCTGCCGAATCTACCAGCAATGGCAGAACCGGATGGGGCCCTCTGGCGCTTTCTTTCATCTTCCGATGGGGTGTGCGGTAATGGCCCCATGGGCGATGGGCCGGATACTCCACGGCGGCTCGAATGGCCGGGCGACCCGCGCCGCGTCGACGGCGAGGCCGAGGAGATCCTCGACCCCGCCGGGAACTGGCTGCCGGATGCCGCGGACAACGCTGCTGCGCCCAGCTCTCCGCCCGCTTTCGATTCGCTGATGTTCAACCCGGAGGCGCGCTGGCGGCCGCAGCACGGCGCCTTCGGACGCTCCGAATCTGCGCTGCCCGGGGCGTTCCTCTTCCCCGAACCAGCGGCGCCCCCGGTCCCGTGGGCCGAACCCGAAGTAGCCGCACCCGCCGACGACGCAAAGGAGCGCCGCCGCCATTTCGTCCGCGAAGTGGTGGAGACGCTGCTGCTCGCCGTCCTCGTCTTCCTCGCCGTCCGCGCGAGCATCCAGCACTACCGCGTCGAGGGCCACTCGATGGACCCGACGCTTTCGAACGGCGAGTTCCTGCTCGTGAACTCGCTCGTCTATTCGAAGGTGAACATCGATAAGCTGGCGGATCTCGTGCCCTTCTGGGACCCGGACGAGCAGGGCGAACGGCACATCTTCCATGGCCCCGAACGCGGCGACATCATCATCCTCCACAGCCGACGCGAAGTTGGCCGCGACCTCGTGAAACGCGTCATCGGCGTTCCTGGCGATGTCTTCGAAATCCGCAACGGCACGGTCTACATCGACGGACGCCGACTCGTCGAGCCGTACACCAACGGCGAGTGGTCAGGGAACCTCTCGCCGGTGCGCATCCCGGCGGGCAAGTACTTCGTGATGGGCGACAACCGGAACAACAGCCTCGACAGCCGCGCCTTCGGGCTGGTGGACGAAGACGACATCGTGGGGAAGGCGCTGGCCAGCTGGTGGCCGCGAGAGAACTGGGGACTCGCCCCGAACGAAGAGCCGAAGCTCGCGCCAACCCCCTGACACGCGGGCGTACAGCCGCGCCGCCCTCCCGTAGAATCCCTCGCCATGACCACCTGGTTCGATACCGCCCGTTTCGGCATGTTCATCCACTGGGGCCACTCGTCCCAACAGGGCATCGAGTTGTCCTGGCCCATGGTCGGCGGCAACGCCGCGCTCCCCGCCGGCGACCGCTCCGTCGCCGAATACCAGGCGTCGGCAGCCACCTTCAACCCGGCCAACTGGGACCCGGCCGCGCTCGCCCGGACGGCGAAATCGCTCGGCATGCAGTACGCCGTCTTCACCACGAAGCACCACGACGGCTACGCAATGTTCCACACCCGGACGTCGAAATTTGGGGTCGAATCCTCGCCCTACAGCCGCGACATCGTCCGCGAGTACGTCGACACCTTCCGGGCCGAAGGATTGCGTATCGGCCTCTACTTTTCGCTCATCGACTGGAGCCACCCGGACTACCCGGCATTCCGCGACGAAGACCGGCCGTACCGCTTCGGCCGCAACAACCCGCCGAGCGAGGAACAGTGGGCGCGCTTCATCGCGGACATGTTCGAACAGGTGCGCGAACTACTGACGAACTACGGGACGATCGACGTCATCTGGTTCGATGGCGGCTGGGAGCGCGGGGCGGACATGTGGAAGTCGAAGGAACTGGAGGCGATGATTCGCGGCCTCCAGCCGGAGATCCTCATCAATGACCGGTTGCCCACCGTCGGCGATTTCGAAACGCCGGAACAGTTCGTGCCGCCCCAGGCGCCCGCGCGGACGTGGGAAACCTGCATGACGCTGAACGAAAGCTGGGCGTACAACCCCGAGGACCACGCCTGGAAGTCGCCGCGGCAGCTCGTCCACACGCTCTGCGAGGTGGCGGGCCGCGGCGGCAACCTCCTCCTGAACGTGGGGCCAATGGGCGACGGCAGCCTCATGCCCGAGCAGCGCTCGATCCTCGGGGCGATGCAGCGCTGGCTGGCCGCGAACCAGGACGCCATCGTCGGCACCGTTCCGGCGCTCGAAGCGTGGCAGTTCTACGGCCCATCGACTCGCCGCGGGAACGTCACGTACCTCCACCTGCTGATGCGCCCGTACGAAACCGTCACGGTGCGCGGCGTGCCCATCAAGAAGGTTCGCGCCGTGCGCGTCCATGGCAGCGGCCAGGAACTGGCCTACACGACGCGTTGCTCCATCGCGGACAACTGGTTCAACCCGGACCCGAAGGGCGAAGTGACGATCCAGGTGCCCGAGGACGTGGTCGATCCGTTCGCGACGGTGCTCGAACTGGAGATGGCGGAGTAAGCGAGATTGAGGAGCCGCGAGTCACCAAGGCCGTGGAGACAGCCATGAAAAACATCACGTTCAGTGCCGAAGAGTGGGTCATCGAAGAAGCGAGGGCACGGGCGCGCGAACATAACACTTCGCTCAATGCGGCGTTTCGTGAGTGGTTAGCGGAGTACTCGCGGCGCCCAGGCCGCGCCCTGCGCGCCAGCGAGACCATCAGGCGACTGCAGGCCCACGTCGATACTGGAGGGCGAGCGTTCACACGCGACGAACTGAATGCGCGGTGAAGTCCAACGACGCAACTGTGGGGCCCTCCGATAGTTGCCTCTGCAACCACTTTACAGCCAGCACACCCGTTGGTAAGCTTCCTATTAGTAAGTACCTTCCGTTCCGGAAGCAGGCAGGACCACTGGCATGACTGACAAACCTTTCGAGATCGGCGTCTCTTCCTTCGCCGACACCTACCCGAACCCCGAGACCGGCGAGCGCATCTCCGACGAGCAGCGGCTCGCCAACCTGCTCGAAGAGATCGAACTCGCCGACAAGGTCGGGCTCGACGTCTTCGGCGTCGGCGAACACCACCGGCCGGACTTCGCCGCTTCGTCGCCGGCAACCATCCTCGCGGCGGCTGCCGCGACGACGAAGAACATCAGGCTCACGAGCGCCGTCACCGTCCTCAGCACCGATGACCCTGTGCGCGTCTTCCAGCAGTTCGCCACGGTTGACCTCATCTCCCATGGCCGGGCCGAACTGACGGCCGGCCGGGGTTCGTTCACCGAGTCATACCCGCTCTTCGGCTACGACCTCGATGACTACGACGAGTTGTTCGAAGAGAAGCTCGACCTCCTGCTCACCGTCCGTGAGAACGAGCGCGTGACCTGGGCGGGCAACCACCGGGCTGGCATCAACAACCGCGGGGTCTACCCGCGGCCGGCACAGGAACAGCTCCCGGTCTGGATCGGCGTCGGCGGGAACCCGGCGTCGGTCGAACGCGCCGGGCGGCTTGGGCTGCCGCTCATCGTCGCCATCATTGGCGGCGCGCCGGCCCGGTTCGTCCCCCTGGTCGACTACTACCGGCAGTCGGCCGCTGCTGCCGGCCGGGACCCGCGGAGTCTTCCGGTGGCGATCAACTCGCACACCTTCATCGCGGACGACTCGCGCGACGCCGCCGATGACGCGCAACCAGTTCGAAGCGCTCCGCTCGCCGCAGGGCGCGCTCCTCGTCGGCTCCCCGGACGAAGTAGCGGAGAAAATCCTCTACGAGTACGAACTGTTCGGGCACGACCGGTTCGTCGCCCAGATCGGCGCGGGGCCACAGCCGCACGAAGACGTGATGCGCGCCATCGAACTCCTGGGCACGAAGGTGGCCCCGCGCGTCCGTGAGGAAGTCGCGAAGCGCAAGCGCAACCTCGTCACCGCGGCGCACTGAGTCAAAACCCGCCCGGCAAGGGAACCGCGAACGGCAGTGAGCGGATTGCGGCGCGCGCGGACAGTTCCGCGGCAGCCTCCACACAAGACCGCCACCACCTTCGCAAAGACCAGCGCGTGAGCAAGGGCGCGTTCCGACGCCGGGTGGATGTTCCGGGTGAGCGCAATGGCGCTGCTGGCTGCCGCCGGGCCGTGGGCGCATGCGACGATCCGCTCACTGCCGTGCGCGGTTCCCTTTCATGGTGCGCCGGGCCATTCCCATCGCTGCTAGGCGTCATCACCCGTACTCTTTTCTTCATGCTCGTTGTCCAGAAGTACGGCGGCACGTCTGTCGCCGATGCAGACCGCATCCGGCACGTCGCCGGGCGGGTGATGAACCGTATTCGCCAGGGGGACCAGGTCATCGTCGTCGTCTCGGCGATGGGCGATTCGACCGATGACCTCATCGACCTCGCCCTCCAGGTCGCGCCGGACCCGGATCCGCGTGAGCTCGACATGCTGCTCTCCACCGGTGAGCAGGTCTCCGTCGCGCTCGTCGCGATGGCCCTCAAGACGCTCGGCCAGGAGGCGGTCGGCCTGACCGGCCAGCAGGCCGGCATCATCGCCCAGGGCCTCCACAACAAGGGCCGCATCTCCCGCGTCGAAGCCGACCGCGTGCGTCGGGAACTCGATGCCGGGCGCGTCCCCGTGGTCGCTGGCTACTGGGGCGTGAACGAGGCCCAGGAGATCCTGACCCTCGGCCGCGGCGCGAGTGACACCACAGCGGTCGCGCTGGCGGTCGCCCTCGGCGCCGAGCGGTGCGAGAACTGCAAGGACGTCGAAGGCGTCTACACCGCCGACCCGCGCATCGTCCCCGAAGCTCGCAAGCTGAAGGACATCACCTACGAAGAGATGCTGGAGCTGGCCACGCAGGGTTCGACCGTCATGCACAACCGTGCGGTCGAACTGGCCTCGGTCTACAACCTCCCCATCCTCGTTACCTCGAGCATGGTTGAAGCGCCGGGTACGCTGATACGACAGGAGTCCGAGTTGGAAGAACGCAACCGCGTGCGCGGCATCGCACATGACACCGACGTCGCCAAGGTCACCGTGCGCAAGGTGCCGGACCGCCCGGGCATCGCTTCGAACATCTTCGAACCGCTGGCCGAAGCCGGCATCAGCGTCGACACCATCGTCCAGAACTCGAGCGAGGGCGACCTGACCGACCTCAGCTTCACGATGTCGCGCGGGGACCTGCGCAGGGCCGAAGGGCTGATGCCGGCCATCTGCGCCTCGGTCGGCGCGCCGGAGTACACCTCCGATGCGAATCTCGGCAAGGTCAGCATCGTCGGCGTCGGCATCCAGACCGCGCCGGGCTACGCCGCCCGCATGTTCCGCGCCATGTCGGACGCCGGAATCAATATCGAACTGATCTCGACAAGCGAGATCCGCCTGACCTGCATCATCGATTCGGCGAAGGTGCCGGACGCGGTGCGCGCGCTCCACGCGGCGTTCCAGCTCGAAACCGCGGAGTAGCCTCAGGCGCCGTCGGTCGCGCGCTTCACAATCTCGGCTTTGAGGGCCTCGAATTCGGCTGGCGTCAGTTCTCCGTCGCGCTTCATTTGCATCAGTTCGCGGAGGTCCTTCAACCCCTGCGACAGGTCCTTGTCGACGCCCCCGGTTGCAGTGACCGTCATGGCGGCGGCCGGTTCGTTCGCAGGGATGACGGCTTCGACGCGCTGGCGGGCAGCGCTTGCCGGCGGCACGTAGGGAGCGCGGTCCCGGCGCTTCGCCTTCGTCCAGCTCCAGATGAAGTAATAGCTGGCGAGGCCCGCGAAGACGAGCAGGATGACCGCCCACGGGATCAGCGCCCGCGGACCCGAGACGCAGAACTGGGCTGGCGAAACGTCGCAGATGTCCTGCCCGCGCGAGTTCCGGCTCGGCCGGTTCGGCGCTTCGATCGCGTACCAGCCGAGGATGAGCCCCGGCGCCCAGCAGAGCGCGAGGATGGTCAGCCGGTTGAGCGCAGTCCCGGCGAAACGCAAGCCCGCGCTCACGGTTCGCCCGGACGTGAAAATCGCGACGGCCGTCCGCAGCCGCAGCACGCCGAACCAGCACAGCATCGCTCCCCAGAACACGCGCCCAACCGACCACGGGTAACCGCGGCCGCTGGTTGCGTCGCGCAGGAGCCAGGTTGCAGCCGCAAGCGCGAGGCCGGTGACCAGCCAGTCGACAGCGCGCCGCCATCCGCCACGGCCGGCGGGCGAAGCGGCGAAGAGCGTCCGGAACGTCTCGACAATCAGGGCGCGAAACTCCTTCCGCGCATTAGACCATCAGCCCGGCGGAAACTTACAGCGATTTCGCGTGCCTCAGGCCCCGTCGAGGATCTGCTTCAGCACCACTGCGTCGTTGTGCAGCTCGTCCTTCGCCGAGTAGACGAGCGTGAGGTCGCCGGCCTGGGCGAACCCGCGCAGTTCGGCGAGGGCCGGGTTGCCGGCCAGCTCGGCCCGGTACCGCTGCTGGAACTCGGCCCACTTCTCCGGGTCGTGACCGAACCACTTCCGCAGTTCCGTCGACGGGGCGACCTCCTTGAGCCACAGTTCGACGTGGGCGTGCTCCTTGCTCACACCCCGGGGCCAGAGCCGGTCGATGAGCACCCGTTTGCCGTCGGCCGGTGAGGCCGGCTCATAGGCCCGTTTCAGGAATACCGTCATCGTTCCTCCTCCTTGACTTGCGGTACTGGGGTGAATCTCCTCGCTCCCGTACGCTGTAGGCACATGGGATTCGACATCGAGGCCATCATCAAAACCGCCGGATACGTGGGCCTCTTCCTCATCGTCTTTGCCGAAACCGGGTTGCTCATCGGCTTCTTCCTCCCGGGCGACACCCTGCTGCTTTCGGCGGGGCTGCTCATCCAGCAAGACAAGGTCGGGCTCGAGCTCTGGGTGCTGATCCCGCTCCTCGTCGCTGCTGCCATTATCGGCGATGCGGTGGGCTACCAGGTGGGCAAGCACACCGGGCCGCGCATCTTCCGTAAAGAGGACAGCCGCCTGTTCCATCGCGACCACCTGCTGCGGGCGCAAAACTTCTATGACCGCCACGGCGGCAAGACCATCGTCCTCGCGCGCTTTCTCGCCTTCATTCGAACCTTTGCGCCGACCGTGGCCGGGGCCGCGAAGATGCCCTACAGCAAGTTTGCCAGCTACAACGTTGTCGGCGCGGCGCTCTGGGTGCCTTCGATGACGCTGACCGGCTACTACTTCGGCAAGGCCATCCCGGCGAACTCCATCGACCTCTTCTTCATCGGCCTCGTGGTGCTGATGGTCGCGGCTTCGACGGCCCCGGCGCTCTTCCACCTCTGGCGCGAACGGCGGAAAGGCCACGCCGCGCAGTAGCCCCCGCGCGTTCGTGCTAGAATCCTGATCCCGGGCAACTGGCGAGTTCGTGGAGCACCACGAGGGAGCCCGGATGAAACCGCATGGTCGCTCGCCTGGGCCGAAGGTCTCGTCGCATACGCAGCGCACGGGGCCTTTTTCGTTCCCCCTGGGGCGCCGGGCCTGCCGTTCTCAGTGCTGCCTGCGCCCCCTGAAACCCTGGAGGGTAGCCCTGTGCGCGCACTGCTCGGCGTATACGACAAGACTGGTATCGAAGACTTCGCTCGCGGCCTCGTTGGCCTCGGCTGGGAGATCGTCTCCACTGGCGGCACCTTCGCCACGCTCGAAAAAGCGGGCATCCCGGTGCGAAAGGTCGAAGACATCACGGGCTTCCCCGAGATGCTCGACGGCCGCGTCAAGACGCTCCACCCGGTCGTCCACGGGGGCATCCTCGCCCGGCGCGATATGCCCTCGCACATGGCTGCCCTCGCCGAGCACGGCATCGGCGGGATCGACCTCGTCTGCTGCAACCTCTACCCGTTCGTCGCGACGGTCACGAAGCCGGGCGTCACCTTCGAAGAAGGCATCGAGAACATCGACATCGGCGGACCGACGATGCTCCGGGCGGCCGCGAAGAACCACAAGGACGTCGTCGTGGTCGTCAACCCGGGCGACTACGGCGCGGTTCTCGAACACCTGAAAGCGGGCGACCTCGGCGCGGAAGGCCGGCTGCACCTCGCCTACCAGGCCTTCGCGCACGTCGCCGCCTATGACAGCGCCGTTTCCGAATGGCTCTTCGCCCAGTTCAACGAAGAAGCGCGCCAGAAGCCTCGCGGACAGATCACGCTCCCGCTGCAACTCGTGGAGACGCTCCGCTACGGCGAAAACCCCCACCAGTCGGCCGCGTTCTACCGCGACGGCTCCCTCGCCGAACAGGGCCGCGGCGGCATCGCGACGGCGGTCCAGCATCACGGCAAAGAGATGTCGTACAACAACTACCTCGACGCCGATGCGGCGTGGAACTGCGTGAACGACTTCACCGGGCCGAGCTGTGTCATCGTGAAGCACACGAACCCGTGCGGCGTGGCCACGCGCGAGGACATCCTCGAGGCCTACCGCCTCTCCGTCCGCGCCGATGCGACCAGCGCCTACGGGGGCATCGTCGCCTTCAACCGGCCCGTCGATGAGGCCCTCGCCCGCGAACTGCGCGAATTCCGCAGCCCGAATGACGGCGAAACGCGCATGTTCTACGAGATCGTGGTCGCGCCCGGCTACACGCCCGAAGGCCTGACGGTTCTCAAGGGGAAGTCGAAGGACCTCCGCATCCTCGAAGCGCAGCCGCGCCTGCCCGGCGGCCGCGCCTACCGCCAGGTTGGCGGCGGCTGGCTCGCCCAGGACGCCGACGACCGTCGGCCCGAGGACATCGAGTTCAAGGTGGTCACCGGCCGCCAGCCAACGCCGCAGGAGCTTGAGGACGCGAAGTTCGCCTGGCGCTGCGTGAAGCACGTGAAGAGCAACGCCATCACGGTGGCGAAGGACGGCCGCCTGCTCGGCATGGGCAGCGGCCAGCCGAACCGCGTGAAGAGCGTCGAGATTGCCATGGAGAAGGCGGCCGCCGAGGTGAAGGGCGCCACGCTCGCCAGTGACGCATTCTTCCCGTTCGCCTGGGGCGATTCGATCGAGAAGGCCTGCCAGGCCGGGGTCTCGGTCATCGTCCACCCGGGCGGTTCGCTCCGTGACCAGGACGGCATCGACTGCTGCAACAAGTATGGCGTGACGATGGTGCTCACGGGCACCCGCCACTTCCGCCACTAAGGCTCCCACCGCCACCCCGTTCCGGGCGCGGTTCCCTTCCGTGGTGGGCGTGCGCGCGTGGGGTGCAGGGCGGCGGCTGAGCGGTGGTTCGAACGTGCCCTTGCTGACGCGCGGGCCTTCGCTGATTTGAGGGTGGGTGAGAGAACCGCGAGCGGAAGTGAGCGGATCGTGGCGCGCGCGGAGGGTTGCGCGGCAGCCTCCACGGTCCCGCTCGGATGACGATCCGCTCACTGCCGTGCGCGGTTCCCTTCCGTGGTCGGCCGGCGCCCGTGGTTAGCGTGGCGGCGGAGCGGCGGTTCGAACCGTGCCCCCACTGCCGTGCGCGGTTCCCTTCCGTGGTCGGCCGGCGCCCGTGCTTAGCGGGCCATCCCGTGGTACTCGGGGTTCGGCATCGCGCCAACGCCGCTCATCAGGCGGTTCGTGAAGTTGAACATCGCCGTCACTTCCACGATGTCCCACACGTCTTCGTCGCTGAAACCGACCGCCCGGAGTTCGTCGATGTCCTCTTCGGCGACGGTCACCGGGTCGAGGGTGAGCTTGACCGCGAAGTCGAGCATGGCCATGTGCTTTTCGCTCAGGCCGGCGCGGCGGTAGTCGAGCACCACACGGTCCGCCTTCACCGGGTCCTTCATCATGGCGCGGAGGGCGAAGCCGTGGCTCGTGAGGCAGTAGAGGCACTGGTTCTGCATCGAAACCACGACCGAGATCATCTCGCGCTCGACCTTGCCGAGGCCTTCGCTCGGCGTCATCAGGTCCTCAAAATGGGCGCGCCACTTGTTCATCCGCGTCTCGCGCCAGGCGAACGCCTGGAAGACGTTGGGGACGAAGCCGAGCTTCGATTCGAGCTGTTCGAAGAGGGCGCGCGTTTCGGGCGCGCAGGTTTCGCGGTCGGCGATCGGGAACCAGGAGATACGGTCAGTCATTGGCGTTTCCGTTCCATGTGCGAGGTTGCGGGCGCTGCGCCTAGGGTACCGTGAATTCGCCTTGGGGATCGGCGCCCTTGCGCGAAATCAGCGCCGCCGCTCAGTTCACGCCCGGGTCACGCGGGGCGTAGGCGAACATCGCGAGCTTGCCCGGCTGGCGGCGAAGGACGTCCCGCCAGAGGGTCTCCGGCTCGCGGGTGAAAGGGTCCTCGGGCGTGGCGTCGACCACGAACCAGGACTCCTCCTGCAGTTCGCCTTCGAGCTGGCCGGCGCCCCAGCCGGAGTAGCCCGCGAACAGCCGCACCTCGTCGATGGCCGCTTCCACCTCCTCGATCGGCTTGCCGAGGTCGAGCAGGCCGACGCGGCCGATGACGGCGTTCGGCGTCGGCGTGATGATCCAGTCCTTCCAGCGGCCGAGGGCGAGCGCCGAACTCGTCTCGACCGGTCCGCCGCTGAAGACGTAGCCCGGCTCCCGCACCAGCGGCACGAACTGGGGCAGGTGCGCCGCCACTGCTTCGGACTTCAGTGGCCGGTTGATGACGACACCGAGGGCGCCCTTCTCGTCATGCGCGCACATGAGCACAACCGTCCGGAAGAACGTCGGCTCGGTGATGCGCAGGCTGGCGACGAGGAGCTTCCCGGCGAGTGATTCGGCCACGCCAAAACGGTACCAGACCCGGCGCAGTCGCGGCGTTTACTCGCGGGCGATCTCGGCCATCAGCTCGACGGCCGCGTCGTCACCCGAGACGGTGATGCCGGTGAGGCCGCTGTCGGCCCACGCCTTGTACCGTTCGCGGATGCGGTCCGGCGGGCCGACGAGTGCGCCGTCGTCGCAGAATTCGTCAGGGACGGCCTCCATCGCTTCGCCCTTGCGGTGAGCGAGGTAGAGCTCCTGGATCGTCTTTGCGGCATCGCCATAGCCGCGGCGAACCATCATGTCGTTGTGGAAGTTCTTGTCCTTGTGGCCCATGCCGCCGACGTAGAGGGCGATCTGCGGCTTCATCTGGCGGAAGGCTTCGCGCACGTCGTTCGTGATGATGACGCGGACGCTGGTCTGCATCTCGAAGTTCTTCCAGCTCTTGCCGTTGCCTGCGCGTGCGAACCCCTCTTCAATCCACTGCCGGTACATCGGCGCGAGAGCCGGGACGAAGCCGAGCGGGAGGATGCCGTCGGCCACTTCGGCGGCCATGCGGACGTTCGTTTCAGTGCCGCTGCCGAGCCACACCGGGATGTCCGGGTTCATGTGGAGGATGGACTTCAGGGGCTTGCCGATGCCCATCGCGCCGGGGCCCTTGTAGGGCAGCTGGAACTCCTTGCCGTCGTGGGTCACCGGCTCATCGCGGGCGAACACCTTCTTCATGATCTGGACGTAGTCCTTGAGCCGGTAGTAGGGGCGCCCCCACGGCTGGCCGTACCAGCCTTCGACGATCTGCGGACCCGAGACGCCGAGCCCGGCGATCATCCGGCCGCCGCCGGAAAGCGCGTCGACGGTGGCGCACTGCATCGCGCACATTGCGGGCGAACGGCCGGCCAGCTGCATGATGCCGGTACCCAGCCGGATTTTCTTCGTCAGCGCGGCGATGTACGCGAGCGGCGTAATCGCATCCGAGCCGTAGGCCTCGGCCGTCCAGACCGAGTCATAGCCGAGGGACTCCGCGTGGAGGACCTTTTCGATAGGGAGACGCATGTCCGCGCCCGAGTAGCCAACGCCAATGCCGAGTTTCACCGTGGGGCCTCGCTGGTTCGAAAGTTGCGGGCGCACGGTATCACGAACGGTCCGCCGCGCGCGCCCTCAGCCCGCGTTGACCGTCCGCTTGCCAGCGACGCTGTCACCATCTTCGACGTCGGCGAGGAACTGGAGGACTTCGCGGGCGTAGGCCTCGGGGCGCTGTACCGGTACGCCGTGGCCGGTTCCCTTGAAGACCAGGTAGCGCGCGCCCGGGAGTTCGCGAACCATTACGTCCGAGGCGCTCTGCACCGGGTCCTGGTCGCCGATGCAGACGAGGACCGGCATCGTGATGCGTTCCTTGAGGACGGGAAGGAGGTCTGGGCGCTCGCGGCGCACCTTCGCGGCGCCGAGGAAGCCCTCCCGGGAGAGGCGCGCGAAGCGGTTGCGCAGGCCCTCGGCGAGGAACGGGTCGGCCACCTCGCGGGCCGCACGTTTGCCCACTTCGGCCGGGCCGAAGCGGTCGACCAGGTCGCAGCGAGCATCGATGCCGGCCTCGCGGGCGAGGTACGGTTCGCCGTAGTCGGGGTGGCTGTAGGCCGCCGACGTGTCGCTGAGGACGAGGCCGGCCACGCGCGCCGGGTCGTTCGCGGCGAACTGCAACGCCACCATGCCGCCGAAGCTGCACCCGACGAGCGCGCAGATATCCACCTCGAGGGCGTCGAGCAGCGCGGCGAGGTCGGCGGCGTAAGCGTCCATGGTGTAGGCGTCGAGGTCTTCCGGCGCGGTCGTCTGGCCGTGCCCGCGCAGGTCCGGCGCGATGACCCGGTAGTCCTGGCTGAAGGCGTCGACCACCGGGAGCCACATCCGGTTGTCGCTCGTGAAGCCGTGGAGGAGGACCACGGCCGGGGCCTCGCGGTCGCCCGCTTCGCCGTAATGGATGGTGAAGTCGCCCGTGGTGATTTCCGGCATGAGGCGAGCGTACCAGAGCGGCGCACTAGCAGGGTGAACTCAAGGTGCCCTGCCGCTGCCCTTGCCGGTACCGGGTGTGGTGTTGCCACCGTTCCCATTGCCGTTGCCGGGTGTGGCGTTGCCACCGTTGCCATTGCCGGTGCCGGGTGTCGCATTGCCGCCGTTGCCATTGCCGTTGCCGGGTGTCGCATTGCCGCCGTTGCCACTGCCGTTGCCAGAACCGGGTGTGGCGTTGCCGCCGTTGCCGCTGCCGTTGCCAGAACCGGGTGTGGCGTTGCCGCCGTTGCCGCTGCCGTTGCCAGAACCGGGTGTGGCGTTGCCGCCGTTGCCGTTACCGGAACCGGGTGTCGCACTGCCGCCGTTACTGGGACCCGGTGTGGGAGTGGCCTTCACAGGAGGCTGGGTTGGCGTTGGTGTTGCCTGCCAGGGAACGCCGGGGTCAAGGCCTGAGCCGGGCGGAAGCGCCGTCGGCTGTGGAGGCACGGGTGTGATTGTCGGCTGTGGTTTCGCCGGTGAACTGCGGGTGGGCAGTTGAGGGCTCCCAGGAGTGGCGGTGGCGGTCGGCCCCGGCGTTTGGGAGGCGGCTGTTCGCGGCGAGGGAGCTGGCACAGGATACCACCCTCCCGCTCCTTTAGCCGGACTGCCTACATCATCGACGGCGGCGTCGCGCCGAGCCGCTTCAATGATCTCTGGACGTAACGGCGCGAACCTGACGCCGCGAGGTGAGGCCGAGTAGTCGACGGCCACATGTGATTGAAGGTCAGCATCGATGACAGCCGTGCGCGGCCCTGCGCTCGCCCCGAAGTAGGAGACAGCGAATGTGGCGGCCGTGATGAGCGCGACCGCCAGAGTGGCAGGCGGGTTAAGCAACATTCCCACCGTTCGCCCTCAGGAACTCCAGGCTCTCCACCCAACCGAACGTCTGTGCGGGCTGATTCGGCCTTCGCGCCTCCCAATGGCGTGCGAACCGCCGCAGGGTTCCGACCACCTCCGGGTCGATGATCCCGCCCTCAGCTTCTCGCCATAAGGTGCGCAATGCTTCCTGGGGGCTCAGGCCACGGCGATATGGCCGATCGGTCGTGATGGCGTCATACATATCCGCAACAGCGGTGATCCGCGGGAAGATAGAGAGGTCGTCTCCGTGTAGCCCAAGGGGGTAGCCCGAACCGTCGATCCGTTCGTGGTGCCCACCCACGATTTCAAGGACTTCCTTTGGCAACTCCGCCCACTCGAGAATACGCAGCCCGATCGTAGGGTGCTGCTCAATCAAGTTGCGCTCTTCATCGTTTAGCTTTCCCGGCTTCAACAGGACGGTATCCCGAATACCGATTTTACCGATATCGTGTAAGAGACCACCAACGCGCAAATGGTGGAGCGATACCGGCGCCAGGCCCATCTCTCTACCCAGTTCGAAGGAGAGGTCACCGACCCGGATCGAGTGCCCCGCTGTGTACGGATCCCGGGCATCGATCGCGGAGGCAAGCGCCCCGATTGTCGCAATGTGCTGGCGCTCCAGGCGTTCCGCCATCGCATCGAAGCTCGCTCCCAGCAGGCCGATCTCGTCACCAGTGCGCACGTGGGAGCGGGCGCTCAGGTCGCCGTCGGAGACAGACCGCGCCGCCGTCACAAGCCTCCCCAGCGGGAACGTCAGACTGCGCGCGATCGCCCAGCCGATGAGGACCACGGCAAGCGTAATCGCGGAAAAGATCAGGCTCATGCGAAGGCGAGTGGAGTTGCTGGCCGTGCTTACGCCCTCCCGGGAAATCGCTGTCGCGAAGCCTCCCACCACACTGCCGCGCAGTCGTAAGTCTCCGTTGAGGAATGCGTACTCCCGGCCAGTGACCGTGCCATCGCCGCTCAGCCCCGTACTCCCTCTGCTTCGGCCGCGGAAGAAGCCGTTTTCGTCAGTGGCGTCACCGGGATCGAATGTCGATGCGAGGAGATCCCCGTTCGTGGTGAACGCCGAAAACTCGCCGATACCTGTGCGCCTGGCATCGAGAAGCAGCGACCGAAGCTGTGTTGAAACGGCGACCGCTCCGATTACGGTGCCGGAATCATCGAAGATCGGTCCAGCGGTGAGAAGTACGGCCCCCTCGGGCGACGTCGCCAGCTGGGCCCATTTGTCTCCCAACGCATCGGCTCTGCCCATGATCGCTGCGGAAACGGTGGTCCAATCTGCTGGTGCTTGCCCACCGGGGAGCGCCATGGGCGAGCCATCCGAAGCCGTCCCTACACCGAAGAGGCGAAGCCCGGCGGCGTCGAATATCTCGACTCTCTCGGTGCGGGAGTTCGCCACCTGGGGCGCCGCGAGGGCTGCCAGCCGGGCTGAGTCGCGGGCCGCCACGGCTTCGTCCAGCCCCTGTGTGAAAGCAATAGCCCGGATGACCTCCAGGTGGTTGCGTTCTTGCTTGGCGAATCCATCGGAAAGGCGCTGGGATTCTGATACCAACTGCGACCGGAGCTTGTCATCCAGTGATGAAGACACAAGGCTCGTGATGTTCTGCGTGGCGAAAACGGCGAACATCCCGGTGAGCACGACGAAGGGGAGCATGATCTTCCACTTCACGCGCCGCAGTTTCAGGCCGCCAATCACCCCTGAGATGAGTTCCATTTAGTGAATAGTTCGGCCGGGCACCACGTAATCCGCAGTGGTAATCCGCCGGACACGAAGAGAGGCGGCCCCGCGCGGGGCCGCCTCTCCTGGGTGGTTGCTTCGAACGCGCGGGTTAGCGCATCTCGCGAAGGCGGCGAATGCGCTCCTCCAGCGGCGGGTGGGTGCTGAAGAGGTTCGACATACCGCCGCCGCTGAACGGCTTGACGATGTACAGGGCCGAGACCGCTTCCTGGCGCGGGGATTCTTCCATCGGGCGCATGGCCACGCCGCGCTGGAGCTTCTCGAGCGCGCTGGCCAGGGCCTCCGGGTCGCCGGTGACTTCGGCGCCGGTCTTGTCGGCGGCGTACACGCGCTGGCGGCTGATGCCCATCTGGATGAGCGTCGCCGCAATCGGGGCGAGGAGCATCACCCCGAGGGTGATGAGCGGGTTCTGGTTGTCCCGGCGGCCGCCGAAGATGCTCGACCACATGAGCATCTGGGCGATCATCGAGATCGCGCCCGCGACTGTCGCGACGATGGAACTGGTGAGGATGTCGCGGTTGCGGACATGGCCCATTTCGTGGCCAAGCACGCCCCGCAGCTCACGCTCGGTCAGGATGCGGCGAATCCCGGTGGTGACGGCGACCACCGCGTGCTGCGGGTTGCGCCCGGTGGCGAAGGCGTTCGGCGAATCCGTGTTCACCACGTAGACGCGCGGCATCGGCATCTTCGAAAGTTGGGCGACTTCGCGCACGAGGTTGAAGAGTTGCGGGTCTTCGTTCTCGGAAATCTCGTGGGCGCCCGCCATGGCGAGGGCCATCTTGTCGCTAAACCAGTAGGCGGCGAAGTTCATCGCCCCCGCGAGGACGAGGAAGAGGACGAGCCCGCCCGGGCCGCCAATGAGCCCACCGATCGCTACGAGCAGACCGGTCAGGGTGGCCAGCAGCAGGGTGGTTTTGACGAAATTCATGATCGAGAGTTGGATAACCTCCTGCCTATAAGTATACCCGGAGCAGGGGTCACGCTGACGGTAAAGACCGCCAAAAAGGTGAACTGCGTGTCATGTATGAGGTATGAGGTTTGAGGTGTGAGGTGTGAGGTGGGGGCTATCTCGCGAGGGCTCGCAGGGCTTCGCCGTCTACGCGGTAGGTGGTCCATTCGTCCATCGGCCTTGCGCCGAGCGCGCGGTAGAACTGGATTGAGGGTTCGTTCCAGTCCAGGACTGCCCACTCGAGGCGGGCGCAGCCGCGTTCGACGGCGATCCGGGCGAGTTCGCTCAGCAGCGCCTTGCCGTAGCCGTGGCCGCGGAACTCCGGCCGCACGAACAGGTCTTCGAGGTAGATGCCCGGGCGGCCTTCCCATGTGCTGAAGTTGTGGAAGAAGAGGGCGAACCCGGCGCTCTGTCCGGCGTCCGTCTCCGCGAGGATCACCTCGGCGTAGGGGCGCGGCCCGAAGAGGTGGCCGCGCAGCGTTTCGCGGTCGAGGCGGACCGCCTCCGGTTCGCGTTCGTACTCGGCGAGGGCGTGGATGAGCTCGATGATGGTGTCGAGGTCAGCTTCGGCGGCCGGGCGAAGCATCAGTCGTTCGCCAGTTCGACGCGGGCCACCGTCGCGCCCTCGCGGGCGATACGGGTGACGAGCGAGCGGCCCGGGTAGCCGCGGACCTGGGAGGCTTCGAGCATCGCCGCGGAGACCTCGCGGGCCGCGCCCTCGGGGCAGATGGCGGCGATGCTGCTGCCCGCGCCGCTCAGCCACGTGGCGTGCGCGCCCGCCGCCTTCGCCGCCGCGAAGATGTCGAACATGGGCGGGAAGATACTCGCCCGCTGGCGCTGGTGGATGCGGTCATCGGTCGCCTCGTCAAGGAGGTCCATCTGGCCGTTGGCCATGGCAGCCACGAAAAGGGCGGCGCGGCCGGTGTTGTGCACCGCATCGGCTTTCGAGTACTGCTCGGGGAGCGCCTTGCGCGCCTCCTTCGTCGGCATCGAATGGTCCGGGATGAGGATGGCCATCGCCGCATCGGCGGGGAAACGGCAGGCTGCCCGCCGGTAGTGGCCGTCGGCCGCCTGCACGCAGACCTGCATGCCCCCGAAGAGCGCCGGGCAGGCGTTGTCGCCGTGCCCTTCGAGGTCCGAGGCGATGTCGAGGCACTGGTCATCGGTCAGCGCGTGATGTTCGAATTCGTTGACGGCGACCACCCCGGCTACCCGTGCCACGGCGCTCGCGCCGAGTCCACGGCCGAGCGGGATGGAGACCTGGTAGCGCGCGCGGAGGCCGTTCGGGGCTGGTTTGCCGAGCCGCACGTAGGTCTGGCGGACGGCCGTCAGCACCATCTTCTCGCCGACGTCTTCAGTGGGGGGCTGCTCGGCATCGCTGAAGGTCACGGTGATCGAGGCGAACATGTCCAGCGCCAGGCCAAGGCAATCGAAGCCGGCGCCGAGGTTGGCGCTGGTGGCGGGGACGCGAACGGTGACGGCGGTTGGTTGCATCTCTGGCTCTCCGGTCCGGCAAAGCGGCCATGGTAGCAGCGGGCGGCATAGGAGCCACGCGCGCCCGCACCTTCGCGCTGCTTACCGGCCGGTAAGAAACAGGCTATCGGTTGCGGCTTCGAGGTGCGATAGTTGCGCGCAGTCTAACCGGGAGAGATTCAGAAATGCTGAAAAAATGGATCATGGCCGGGGCGGCGCTCACGCTGCTCAGTGCCGGCGCGCTCACCCTCGCCGCCTGCGGCGATGACGACGACGACAGCGGCGGCAAAAGCGCCGACCTCACGTCGGCGAAGGTGGACTGCAAGGACCTCGGCGTCACCGCGCCTGCCCGGATCAAGTCCGCCGGCAAGTTCATCGTCGCCTCGGACCTGAGCTACGCGCCGATGGAGTTCGTCAAAGAAGGCACCAACGACGCAATCGGCGCTGATGTCGATATCGCGAACTGCATCGCCGCGGCATGGGGCGTGAAGGCTGACGTCCAGAACACGCCGTTCGACGCCATCATCGCCGCGCTCACGAGCAAGAAGGCCGACGTCATCATGTCCTCGATGACCGCGAACGACGAGCGCAAGAAGCAGGTCGATTTCGTCGAGTACTTCACGGCCGGCTCGGGCATCCTCGTGAAGAAGGGCAACCCGGAGAAGGTGAAGACGATCGCGGACCTCTGCGGCAAGAAGGTCGCCATCCAGGTTGGCACCGTCCAGATTGACGAAGCCGAAGAGCAGAACGGCAAGTGCGGCGACAAGAAGATCTCCATCCAGACCTTCGAGCAGAACACCGACACCATCCAGGCGGTTGGCACGGGCCGCGCCGATGCCGCGCTCATGGACTTCCCGGTCGCAATTTACGGCGCTTCGAAGGTGAAAGGCACCGAAGTCGTCGGCGAACAGTACGACACCGGCAACTACGGCATCGCCGTCCGCAAGGATGACGGCGAAGTGAAGACCGGCCTCGAAGCCGCCCTCAAGGCGATGCGCGAGAAGGGCAAGTACGACGCCATCCTGAAGTACTGGGGCCTCGAAGCAGGCGCCCTCAAGTAACCCGGGGAGAGGGAGGGACGGGCGGCCCTCCTCGCTCGCATGACGACGCCGCTCTTTCTCGCCGCAGTCGATTGGGGCTACATCGGGGACCACCTCGTTTCGAGGCTGGTCCTCGAAGGCGTCTGGATGACACTGCGCCTTTCGCTCCTCGGGATGTTCGCGGGCGTGGCGCTGGGCACGGTGTTCGCGCTCATGCGCCTCTCGCGGCTGGCGGCGGTCCGCTGGGTCGCGTACTTCTATATCTGGTTTTTCCGGGGCACGCCGCTCATCGTCCAGATTGTCTTCTGGTTCTTCGCGCGGCCCCAGGCCTGGCCGAGTTGGGCGCCGTGGAACGGGCAGATGTCGCCATTCGTCACCGGGGTTGTGGCATTGGCGATCAACGAAGGCGCCTACATGACCGAGATCATGCGCGCCGGCATCCAGAGCGTGGACTCCGGCCAGACCGAGGCCGCGCGCAGCCTGGGCATGAAGTACAGCCTCGCAATGCGCCGGATCATCCTCCCCCAGGCGATGCGCGTCGTTATCCCGCCGACCGGCAACGAGTTCATCGCCATGCTGAAGAACTCCTCGCTCGTCTCCGTCATTTCGGTCAGCGAACTGTTCCTGGTGGCGAAGCTCCAGTACTCGTCGACGCTTCTCTATTTCGAATGGCTCATCATCGCCTCGATCTGGTACCTGGTGCTCACGACGGTGGGCAGCGTCTTCCAGGCCTGGCTCGAATCGCGCTACAACACCAACTACGGGCAGGCGCCCCAGCGCAGCGGGCTCTCGCGCTTCCTCTCGTTCAGCGGAGGGAAGGACTGATGCCCCTCCTTGACGTCCGCGAAGTGCATAAGCGGTTCGGCCACAACGAGGTGCTGAAAGGCATCTCGCTCACGGTCGAACAGGGCGAAGTGGTGGCCATCCTCGGACCATCTGGGAGCGGCAAGTCCACCCTCCTGCGCTGCATCAACCAGCTCGAACGGATCGACGCGGGCGACATCCTCTTCGACGGCCAGTCGGTCTGCTACCGGCCGGGAACAACGAAGCACCTGCCGGAGGCCGAGATCGCGCGGGTGCGCTCGCGCATCGGCATGGTCTTCCAGCGTTTCAACCTGTTCCCCCACCTGACGGCCCTGGGGAACGTGATGGAAGCGCCGGTCCAGGTGCTGAAGCGCCCCAGGGACCAGGCCCGCGAGACAGCGGTGGCGACCCTGGCGCGCGTGGGCCTCGGGGCCCGGCTCAACGCCTACCCGGCGCAGCTCTCCGGCGGGCAGCAGCAGCGCGTCGCCATCGCCCGGGCGCTTGCCATGAACCCGAAGCTCATGCTCTTCGACGAAGCGACGAGCGCGCTCGACCCCGAACTCGTGGGCGAAGTGCTGGCCGTCATGCGAGACCTCGCCGCCGAAGGGATGACGATGCTCGCGGTCACCCACGAGATGGGGTTCGCCCGCGAGGCGGCCCACCGCGTGGTCTTCATGGATGAGGGAGTCATCCAGGAGGAGGGCTCACCCGAGCGCTTCTTCAGCGACCCGGCGACCGAGCGGGCGCGGAACTTCCTCCGGCGCGTCCGCCAGCAGTAGCCCCAAACTGAGCGCGTGCTAGGGAAAACCCCGACAGCGTTTCGCCGCATTTCGTCCGATAGTTACGTCGAAATGGCGCGATCCCTCACCGCGGGCCGCATTGGCTACCTCGCGCTCTGCCTTGCCGTGCCGCTGCACCTGGCGGTCTATTTCGCGCTCTACGGCGACGGCACGAGCACCACCGCGATCCTCGTCTACAAGCCCGCGATGGTCATGGCCTGCCTGTTCATCGCCCTCAGGATGAGCAGGAGCTCCGGGCGCGAACGCCAGGGCTGGACGCTCATGCTGTTCGCCACCGTCGCCTTCGGCGTGCTCGACGTGGCCTGGTCCATCGCTGAGCGCGACCCGGACTTCCCGTACCCGAACTGGACGGACCCGTTCTACCTCTGGGCTCACGCCGTCAATGTCGTCGCGGTTGGCTTCCTGGTGTCGCCGCTCTGGCGCGGGCGTGACCGGCGCTGGATGTTCGATGCGGGCGCGCTGCTCGCGGTCTCAGCCGGGCTGCTGTGGCACTTCGTCCGCCCACTGACGAGCGACGGTTCACTGTTCGCCTCCGGGGTCGGCCTGGCCTACCTGATGATCGACCTGCTGATGGCCGGGACGGTCCTCAGCGCGCTCTACACGAGGCGGCTCACCCTCCGAAACGCCCTCATCCTCGCGGCAGGGTTCATCCAGGCCGGTGGTGATGCTGCGTTCTACTACTACGTCGATATCTACGACACGGCGTGGCTCATCTCCACCTGGCTCATCGCCATCGCCGCCGTTACCGACCCGCGGCTCGACCTGCGCCTTCCCCGGCTCCGGTTCGCGCGGGCGAGCCTCGCCCCCTACGTGCTGGTCGCCGTGGTGGGCGCGGTCACCCTGACCGAGATGCGCCACGGCAAGGCCGACGACCTCCTGCTGGCCGGGGTGTTCGGGCTCGGCCTCGTCGTCGCTCGCCAGATCGTTTCGCTCCGCCAGGCGCTCACCAACGAACGCCAGGAGACGGCCTTCCGCGAGGCTGTCCTCGAAGCCCAGAGCGACCTCGGCCTCGGCATCTCCATCCTCGAAGCAGGGCGCGTGATCCACGCCAACGCTGCCGCTGAGCGCATCACCGGCTTCAGTCTTGACGAACTCAAGGCCATGGACTCGGTGGCGGACATCTTCAAGGGCGCCGAGACGCCTGAATGGTTCGCATGGCTGGCCCACCCTGAAACGCCCATCGAGACCGGGTTCACGCGCCCCGACGGTTCGCAGATCGACCTCGAGATCGTCGCCCGGCCGATGGATGCCGGCGACTCCCAGCGCCTGCTCCTCGTGGCCCGCGACATCACCTCGCGCAAGGCCGAACACAACGCGCTGGTGCAGGCCCAGAAGTTCGAAGGGCTCGGCGCGCTCGCTGGCGGCGTCGCCCACGACTTCAACAACCTCCTCTCCGTCGTCCTCGGGAACGTGGCCCTGCTGCGCATGGAGAAGCTCGACGCGGATGCCGTGGAATCGGTCGACAGCATCGAACAGGCAGCTCAGCGCGGCGCAGAGATGACGCGCACCCTCCTCGACTTTTCGCGGGCGAAACCCGACCACTACGAGATTGAAGATGTGCGCGAGTGCCTGCTTGATACGGCGGCCCTTGCCCGGCCGGCGCTGCCGGTGAACGTCCGCCTCCGTATTGAAGCGGGTTCCGAAGCCACCCTCGCCCGGCTGAACCGCGGGCTCATCATCCAGGCCCTGCTGAACCTCGTGCTGAACGCCCGGGACGCCACCGGAGACGAGGGCGAGATTGTCCTCGCCGCCCGCGAGCACCCGGACGGCGTCGAATTGGCCGTGCAGGACTTCGGCGCAGGGATGGACCAGGCCACCCAGCAGCGCATCTTCGAGCCGTTCTTCACCACGAAGGGGTTCGGCGTGGGTACGGGGCTCGGCCTCGCCATCACCCAGCGCACCGTCCGCGAGCACGGCGGCCGCCTCACGGTCGAATCCGCTCCGGGGGAGGGGACCACGATAGGGATGCTCCTGCCGCGCATCGAGGCTGGCGCCGAAGCGGCCGGCTGAACTGCTCACCAGTCGCCCGGTTTCCTTCATACTGGCGGCATGACGGCAGGGCCGGTTTCGCTTCCCGCGCGTGAACTGCGCAGCCTGCGCCAGTCTGGCGAGTTGCTGGCCGCGCTCACCAGCCGGGAGCTGCGCCTGCGCTACCAGGGGAGCTTCTTCGGCTGGGCGTGGTCGCTCGTGCGGCCGCTCGCTCTCGGTCTCATCCTCACCTTCGCCCTCGGCAAAGTGCTGGGCACCGGCATCACCGCCGAGTTCTTGCTCGCCGGGCTGTTCCCCTGGTTCTGGTTCCAGAGTTCGGTGCAGGCGGCCGCGGCCACCTTCGTCGGCAACGGCGGCCTGCTCAAGAAGGTGCGTTTCCCGCGCGAGGTTCTGCCCCTCAGCGTGGTCCTCGGCAACACCCTCCAGTTCCTCCTCGCGCTGCCTGTGCTCGTTGGGTTCCTCCTCTGGGATGGCTACACGCCCACGCGGCAGTGGCTCGCGCTCCCGCTCATCTTCGCCCTCCAGCTCGCGCTGACGACGGGCCTCGCCTTCTTCGTCGCCAGCGTGACAGTCTTCTTCCGGGACCTCGAACACATCGTCGAAGTGCTTCTCAACCTCGTCTTCTACGCCACGCCCATCATCTATTCGGCCGGGGCTGTGCCGCCGGAGTACCGCTGGGTTATCCGCCTGAATCCGCTGGCCCCGCTGGCTGATGGCTGGCGCGGCATCCTGCTCGAAAACACCTGGCCCGGCCGTGACATCTGGTTCTCGGTGGCGCTCACGGCGCTCGTCGTTGTCGTGGGCTGGTTCACCTTCCGCCGGCTCGAGGATTCGTTCGCCGATGTCATCTGAACGTCCCGTCGTGCTCGACGTCCGCGGGGTGGCAAAGAAGTACCGCATGGTCGCGCCCGGGACCGAACTGAAGACGACGCTCCTGCGGCCGTTCGCGGCGTGGCGATCCCGCCGCCAGCGCGCCAACCTCTGGGCCGTCAGCGACGTCTCCTTCCAGGTGCCGCGCGGCGAGTTCTTCTCGATCATCGGGGCGAACGGCAGCGGCAAGAGCACGCTTCTCCGCCTGCTCGCGGGCCTCAGCAAGCCCACTCGCGGCAGCATCCGCGTCGAAGGCACGATCAGCACCCTCCTCGAACTCGGCAGCGGCTTCCATCCCCAGGTCTCCGGGCGCGAAAACGCGGTCATGAACGGCCTGCTCGTCGGCATGACCCGCGCCGAGATCGAGGCGCTGCTCCCGCGGATCATCGAGTTCGCTGGCCTCCAGGAGTTCATCGACCAGCCGATGCGCACCTACTCCTCGGGCATGTACGTCCGGCTCGGATTCGCCATCGCCGCCTTCCTCGAACCCGAGCTGCTGCTCGTCGATGAGGTTCTCGCGGTGGGGGACCTGCGCTTCCAGGAGAAGTGCTACGAGCACATCGCCGGTCTCCAGCAACAGGGTGTGACCATCGTCATGGTCTCCCATGACCTTGCCGCGGTGCAGCGCTTCTCTGACCGTGCCGCCCTCATGGAGCGCGGCCACATCGTCGCCATCGGAGACCCGAAGAAGGTGGTCAGCTTGCACGTCGAACGGCTGGCATCGAGTTCGCCGGAGATCCGCGCCGCGCTCGAGGAGCACATCGCCGCCGACCAGGAGGGGATGGATCGGCTCCTCGCCGAAGACCCGGAGGCCCGCGCCGCCTTCGCCGCTGCGCTCGAACTGAACCCCGAGTTTCGTCGCAGGATGGACGAGGAAGCGGCCCGCCAGCACGGCAAATAGCCCGCCTGCCGTACACTCTCGCCGTGTCCATCGCGAAGACCCGGGCCGCCTGGCGGCGGATGCGCAGCCTCGTCTCCCGGGACATCGATATCCACGCCGAGTGGCCCCTCATGTTCGGGCTGGTCAATCGCAAACGGCCCCGCTGGTTCCTCTTCCTCTACCTGCTCTTCAGCATCCACATGTTCCCGGCGGTCATGCTCTACCGGCTGCAATCGTTCTTCTACGAGGCGGGCTTCCCGCCCATCGCTACCTTCTTCTCGCGGCTCAACGACTTCCTCTTCGATGTCGCCATCGGTAACCAGGTGCGGTCGAACGGCGCGCTCCTGATCTCGCACGGCCACGTCGTCCTCGATGGCTGGACGACGCTCGGGCACCACGTGACCATCAACCCCTTCGTGACCCTGGGCATTGGGAACAGTTCGCAGAAGCCGTTCGAATTGTTCGGGCCCACCATCGGCGACTACGTGAACATCGGCACCGGCGCGAAGGTCATCGGCCGCGTGACCATCGGCGACTACGCCCGCATCGGCGCCAACGCGGTGGTGCTCGATGACGTCCCCGCCGAGAGCACGGCCGTTGGCGCGCCGGCGCGGCACTTCCCCACGCGGCGCGGCCCGGGCGACCGGCCGTGGGAGCCACCGAAAGCGTGAGCGAGCCGCACGTCGCCATCCTCACCGTGACCACGAATGCAGCCGGGCACCTCCCCGTGTTCTTCGGTGCGCTCGCGCGCGCCACCTATCCGAACTGGTCGCTCACGGTGGTGGACAACGGTTCGAGCGACGGTTCGGCGGCGATCGTGAAGCAGCGTTGGCCCGCGGCGAACCTGCTTCGGAACAGCGCGAACCTGGGCTTCACCGGCGCCTGCAACCGCGCCCTCGAAGCGATGCAGGACGACCCGGCAATCGACTACGTCCTCTTTCTGAACGACGACACCGAGGTCACACCGGGCTTCATCGAGCCTCTCGTCGCCCGGGCCGAGGCGTTCGCGGCGAAGGGCCAGCCTGCGCTCGTCGCGCCGAAGACCTTCCTCGCCGGCCGCGAAGGCATCCTCGATGATTCGGCCGGGCAGTTCGACTGGTGGCGGGGCGCGTGGAAGCGCCGGGTTTATGGCCGCGCCGAGACCGCCGCGGACAACCGCGCTCGCCGAATCGATAACGCCAACCTGTCCTGCCTGCTCGTCCCGCGCGAAACGTTCGCCAGGGTTGGCCTGCTCGATGACGCCTTCTTCGTCTACTACGACGACACCGACTTCTGCCGCCGGGCGATCGATGCGGGCTACGCGGTGATCTACGAACCGGCCTCGGTGGTGTTCCACCAGAAGGGGGCCACGCTCGGTGGGCAGTTCTCGGCGTTCGGCTGCTACTACCTCTCGCGGAACCGGCCCTACCTGGTGCGGAAGCACCAGCCGTGGCCGCGCTTCGCCGTGTTCTTCGCCTACTACCTCGCGACCCGGGCTGCCCGCAGCGCGCTCTGGCTGGCCAGCGGCCGCCGGGACCTTGTGGCGGCGACGGCAGCAGGCCTGCGCGACTTCACCCTCAACCGGATGGGTCCGCGCCGGGGTTCGGCGCAGGCCCACCCGGGGGCATAGCGCTTACCAGGGGTTGTCGAAGCGCTCCCGGAAGGTGACCTCGCGCACCGGCTTACGACGATTCCGCCCGAGCTTCTCCGCCGGCCAGCCCATCGGGATGATGGCGAACGGGATGACGTTCTCCGGCAGGCCGAGAATTGGCCGGACCTCGGCCTCGCGTTGCTTCCAGCGGGTGGTCAGCACCGTTCCCAGCCCCAGGGCGTGGGCGGCGAGCAGGAGATTCTGGACGGCCGGGTAGACCGAGGCCGCGAGCGCCGTCGCGCCCCCAACGCCGCCGCCGAAGGCGTCTTCGGCGCAGACCGCGATGAGGACCGGAACGTCGGCCCAGGCCTGCCGGTCCGGTCCGCCGGATGGGTACATCTGCTGGCCGAGGCCGTCGAAGATGGCGCCGAGCGCGCCTTTGGTCTCACGCTCGCGGATGACGACGAACCGCCACGGCTGGAGGTTACGGGCGTTCGGCGCGCGGGTAGCGGCCTTCAGCACCTTCTCGATGTCGGAGTCGTCAACCGGGCGGTCGTCGAACTTGCGTACGGCGCGCTGGGTGGCGACAAGGTTTTCGAAATCAGCAAAGTCCATGGGGCCTGCTCCAAGAGTTGCCGATCAGTATCTCATTCCTGCCACGACGAATGGAGGCAACGACTGCTTGACATCGGTGATACCATTCGGGTCAATCTGCAATATGGAGTCTGCTCATGTCCTGGCATCTCTCGGGCGAATACTTTGAGTCGTGCAGCTGTGACGTCCTTTGTCCCTGCATCACATCGCAGGCGCAGGCTTCCCCGACCCCGGGTTACTGCTCCTTCGTCATGGGACTCAAGATCGAACAAGGTGAACATCAGGGCGCCCGGCTTGACGGGCTAAACGTCGCCATTCTGGGGTGGGCCAATGGGCCGATGGCAATGGGCGACAGCTCCGGCGAGGTCTATCTGGATAGCCGGGCGACGCCTCCACAGCGCACCGCGCTTGAAGACCTCATGTCGGGCAGAGCTGGCGGCGCACCCGCCGCCCTGTCCGGGTTCATGCCCAAGTTTCTCGGGTTCAAGACCGCGGCCATCTCGTACTCTGCCGATGGGAATACAAAGCGACTCTCGATTGAAGGGGTCGGTCAACAGGAGGTCTCGGGCTTGCCGGGCATGGGCGGCGAGACGCTGGTGCTAACGAAGACAGGGCACCCCATTGCTGACGACATCGCTGTCGCGAGGGCAACGAGCGCCACCTTCAAGGACGAGCACTTCACGATCGACAATACGGGTAAGAACGGCCACTTCGCACCGTTCAATTGGAAGGGCTAAATGGCTCGCAGCGGAACCGTCGGGTTCCCGGCGGATCGCCGACGGTCGATCGTCCTCGCGCTCCTGCTGTTGTTGGCCGGGGTGGCTTGGGCTGTGATGCTCGCACGCGAGATGCCCATGGAAGACGACGGCAGGATGCTGACCATGGGGTTCGGCTTCCCGCTCTTCGTCGTGACCTGGGCGTTGATGATGGCCGCAATGATGCTGCCCTCGATGTCGCCTATGCTCGATGCATTCGTGCGCATCCAGCAGCGCCATCGAGAACTTGGGAACCGGGTCATCCCACCGATGGCGTTTACCGCCGGGTATCTCGTTCTGTGGGGTCTCAGTGGCGTGGTTGCGTTTTTCCCGGCGCGCTGGCTGGAGGACTACGCGATGGAGCGCGACTGGCCGGCGAGCCACCTCGCCCGTGCCGGTGGCGGGCTAATCCTTGCTGCCGGTGTGTACCAGCTCTCACCGGCCAAACGCTTCTGCCTCAGCCGGTGCCGGACGCCGATGTCGTTCATCGCCACGTCCTGGCGCGATGGCGCCGGTGGCGCTCTCCGGATGGGTCTCGTCCACGGAGGTCTTTGCCTCGGTTGTTGCTGGCTGCTGGCCGCCATTCTTATTCCTCTCGGCATCATGAGCGTCGCAGCAATGGTCGCTGTCACAGCGCTCGTCTTTGCCGAAAAGGTCTTGCCCGCTTCCCTTCGCGTGACCGAAGTGTCTGCAGCCGCCCTTATCGCCTATGGTCTGCTTGTCCTCGCCGTACCCGGTGCACTTCCAAACCTAACCTGAGCCGACGCGCACCCATCCACGACGTACCCTGCTAGGGCCGCCCGTCCACCCTTCGGCGGGCGAAGAGCACGATGTAAAGCACGCCGAGCGGCACGACGATGTACCACAGCTTGATGGCGGCCACGAAGACGGCAATGGTCAACAGGATGGCGAGAATGACGCCGACCACCACGATGCAGCCGAGGGCCGCGGGATAGCGCACGATGGCGATCCCGAGCCCGATGATGAAGCCGGCGAAGACCCAGTCGCGGGTGCGATTCATTGGTTGAGGCACTCCCTCGGGCCTCATTCTCACGGGCTTCGCGTCACCAGGTGACGACCCCGCTCCGGGTCAGTCGATGATTTCGGTTTCGACGTCGAGCACCTCGGCGTCGAGGCGCCACTCCTGGATGGCAGCGGCGATCGCCTGGACCTGCTCGTCCGCATGGCGGGCGTCATTCGAAAGCACCGCGGCGCCGATCGTCGCAATGCCGGGCGAATCGAGGTCGTCGAGCTCGGCCACAGACGCATTAAAGGTGTGACGCAGCCGCTCGACGAGCGACTTCACGATCGAGCGCTTCTCTTTGAGAGTGCGGGATGGCAGTCGCAGGCGGACACGGACGGCGGCGATGGGCATCGCGATTCGGTCGCTCAGGCGGTGAGGCGCATGGCGCCCGGTTCAGGGATGGCTTCGCCTGCCGCGAGTGCCGCTTCGATCCAGCCCTCGATCGCGTCCTGCAGCATTTCCGTCGCCTCGATGATACTGGCGCCGGCGGTGACACAGCCTGGCAGCTCGGGCGCTTCGGCCAGGAACCCCTCGACTTCATCACCGCGGATAACCTTTTGGTACGGGCGCGAAGCCAACTGCCGCACAGCTTCCGGGTCAGGCGTCTTCATCGCCCGGCTGTCTCGTTTGCTCCAGGACGTGTCTGACATATATGGGCAGTATAGACCCCTGGCGAAAGGGCAAAGACAGCCGTTCGTTCCCTTTGCGATAGAAGGCGTGGCTCCCGCGTTGCCGTTCAAACGACCAACCGGAGAGCAGCAGTAACTGCTCGACATCGGCGAACGAGGCGTTCGCCGGTGCGTGCCGCAGCCTCCGCCAGAGCGCCCGCCGGTCCATCGTCGGCAGTCTACGGTGGTGGGTAGCTGCGAGGCACTGTCCTCGCAGAATGTCCATGGTTCACCGGCGGACGGGTTCGTGCGGGACCGCGTGGAAGGGCCTGTGCGACGGCAGTGCGTCGCAGCGCATCCCGTCGCCGTGGTAGGTAGCTGCGTGCCGCAGCCTCCGCCAGAGCGCCCGCCGGTCCATCGTCGGCAGTCTACGGCGGTAGGTAGCTGCGAGGCACTGGCCTCGCAGAATGTGGGTGCGGTTCACCGGTGCGCCGGTTCGTGCGGGATCGCGTGGAGGGGGCTGTGCGACGGCAGTGCGTCGCAGCGCATCCCGTCGCCGTGGTAGGTAGCTGCGAGGCACTGCCCTCGCAGAGTGTCCGTGGTTCGCCTTGGTGTGCCGTTTGTGCGAGAGGGCCTGTGCGACGGCAGTGCGTCGCACCTACCTGCTACCCGCGTGGTGCGTCCGTCGCAAAGGGCCCCGTGCGACTCGTGCTCGTGCGAGGGCGGTGCCTCGCACCTACCGGGGGTGTTTGCGGCCGGCTGTGTTGTTTCGGCTTTCCCGGCGAATCCTGTGGTAATGGTGGGTAGCTGCGAGGCACTGGCCACGCAGAATGGCCGTGGTTCGCCTCGGTGCGCCGGTTCGTGCGGGACCGTGTGCGAGGACCTGTGCGACGGCAGTGCGTCGCACCTACCTGCGAAGTGCGTGGTGCGTCCGTCGCACAAGGCCCCGTGCGTCTCGTGCTCGTGCGAGGGCGGTGCCTCGCACCTACCGGGGCTACCGGGGTGTTCGGGGCAGGGCGCGCGCACCGCGTATTTCGAGGGTTCCGGGCGGGTGCGGCGGCATCGTTTTCGACTCACCCGGGCGCATCACGTAGAATTCGGCGGCACTGTCATAGCCACTGTCCGGAGTTTTTATGAACACTATCGAGTTCCTGCAGATCTCCTCCGCGGTCGTCCCCGACCGCGAAGCGCTGGTGGAAGTGGGTGGCCCAAATGACCAGCGCATCACCTACGAACAGATGTACCCGCGCGTGGTCAAGCTCGCCAATGCGATGCAGGGCCTTGGCCTCGAACAGGGCCAGAAGGTTGCGACAATGGCGCAGAACAGCGCCGACTTCGTCATCACCTACTACGCCTGCGCCATGCTGGGCATCACCTTCGTCCCCCTGAACTACCGTTCAAAGGACGAAGAGCTGACTCACATGCTCAACGTCTCCGAGTGCCAGGCCGTCTTCGTTTCGGACCGCTACCTCGACCTCGTCGACCGTATCCGGCCGTCGCTGACCACGGTGAAGCACTTCGTCAGCTACGGGACCGGGCGCGACGGCTTCGAGGTCTACGGCGACCTCATTGCCAATGCGGGCGAGGACGAGATCTGGACCGAAGTCGACGACAAAGACGCCACGATCATCATCTTCACCTCCGGCACGACGGCGCTCCCCAAGGGCGTCCAGCTGACCTACCTGGATATGACGGCCTACGTCACGAACCAGCAGCCAGCCGACCCGGAGCTGCACGAGAAGCTGCTCGCTTCGGCCCCCTTCTTCCACGTGGCCGGGGCGACGGCGATGATGCTGGCCATCTGGTGCGGGCGCACGCTCGTCATCCTGCCCCAGTTCACCCCGGAACTCTGGCTCAAGGCCGCATCCGAAGAGGGCGCAACCCACGCCTTCGTCGTCCCGACGATGCTCAAGCGCATCATGGAAGTGCCGGACTTCGACAGCTACGACCTTTCGGCGATGCGCCAGATCACCTATGGCGCGGCGCCCATGCCGTACGAGGTGGTGCGTAAGGCCTGCGACGTCTTCTCGCCGCGCGGCATCGGCCTCATCAACGCCTACGGCCAGACCGAATCAACTGCCACCCTCACCTTCCTCGGACCCGAAGACCACGACCTGCGCGAGGACACCGAGGTCAAGGAGCTTCGCCTGCGCTCCGTCGGCAAGCCGATGCCCGACGTCGAACTGGGCATCATGGACGAACGGAACCGGCTGCTCCCGCCCGGCTCGGAAGGCGAAATCTGCGTCCGTTCGGACCGCGTGATGAAGGGCTACTTCAAGCAGGAAGACGCCACCAGCACGGCGATCATCGACGGCTGGCTGCACACCGGCGACGTCGGCAAGATCGACGAAGGCGGCTATTTGTTCATCACCGGCCGCAAGAAGGACCTCATCATCCGCGGCGGCGAGAACATCTCCCCCGGCGAAATCGAGAACGTGCTCGAAGCGCACCCCTCGGTGGAAGAGGCCGCCGTCATCGGCGTGCCCGATGTCGAGTGGGGCGAAGTGGTGAAGGCGATCATCGTGCCCAAGAGCGGCAAGGCGGTCACGGCCGAGGAGATCAACGCCTACGCCAAGTCCCAACTCGCCTCGTTCAAGGCCCCGCAGTACATCGCCATCGTCGGTGAACTGCCCCGCAACGCCATGGGCAAGGTCCTCAAGACGGATCTCCGCAAGGAATACGGCACGCCGACGAACGACGGCATTTAGCAGTCAGGCAAGGTTGCGGCGCCGGAGGTTCAACCTCCGGCGGCGGACCACCGGCCAACGCACTATCTGGTTCGAATCAGCCCGCTGCGGAGGCCGGCGCAGCCTCGCGGGAGTACATGCGCTCGCTCTCGAGTTCGGCGAGGGCGGCTTCGCGACTCGTGACATCGATGTGGCGCAGGGCCCGGCTGGCGAAGTAAATGGCCACCGCCAGCAGTGCCGTCGCCACTGAGGCGCTCGCCACCGCCACGCGCACGCCGAAGGCTTCGGCCACAATGCTGACCGGCAGCGTCCCCAGCGGAGTTAGCCCAAAGGTCATCATCATCAGGCTCATGACGCGCCCCCGCACCGCGTCCGGGATGAGGACCTGGATGATCGTCCCGTTCGTGGTGTTGAAGACGTTCGCGAAAACATCGGCGATGAGCACGAGCGGCAGGGCGAGCAGGAACCACGGGCTGAAGGCGAAGAGGAAGAGGGTGGCGGCGAAAGCGAGCAGGGTCGACATCATGAGGCGCAGCTTCGTCTGCGATTCGCCTGCCCACGCCACGTAGAGCGAGCCGAGGATGCCGCCGAACCCGGCGAACGCCTGGAGCAGGCCGAGGCCGCCGTCGCCCACCTTCCAGACGTCCTCGGCAAACACCACGAGGAGCGACTGGAACGGCATCGCCAGCAGGATCGGGACGATCGAGAGGACGAGGAGCGCGCGAACTGGCGCATCGCCGGCGACGTACTTCATCCCCGCGGCAAGCTCGCTGAGTACAGGTTGGCGCGCAGCGCCTTCAGCCGGGACCGACTTCGAAACGCGCGACATCGAGACCAGCGCGGCGCTGTAGAGGACGACGGCCATCAGGTAGACCCATTCGACGCTGGTGAGGGCAACGATCGTGCCTGCGAGCACGGGTCCGACCACGCGCGCCGCATTCATCGCGCCCATCTGGAGCGCCATCGCGTTGCTCAGCCCCTGGCGGCCGACGATATTCGCCACGATCGCCTGGCGCGCCGGCATGATGAACGGGAAGAGGCAGCCCATGAAGAAGACGACGAGCAACAGATGCCAGAACTGGAGGTGACCGGTGAGCAACAGCACGAGCACGAACAGTTCGTTGCAGAGGAGCAGCGCCTGACCGGTCATGATGAGGCCGCGCCGTTCCATCCGGTCGGCCAGAACGCCCCCGAACGGCGAAACCACCAGCATCGGGATGGCCACGGCGAGGTTGATGATGCCGAGCGCGAGTTTGCTGCCGGTCAGGTCGTAGGCAAGGATGGAGCGCACCAGGAACTGGCCGTTCATGGCGAAGAAGAAGGCGATATTCGAAGCGTAAAGCCAGCGGAACTGCTGGTGACGCAGCGAGGCAAACGCGCTACCGCTCGACGGGCCGTGGTGGTCTGCTTCGCGCGGAGCATGCGCCATCTTGTTAGCCTAGCACGAAATACCCCTTATCAACGCCGGGACTTTCACCAGTCTTTGTACATCTCGGCGGTGTGGCGCTGCGGCGCCGGCGGCGTCCAGACTGCTCGCTCGGCCTCGCTCATGGGGCGCATCCCGAGCAGCCGGTAGATGGGTGCGGGCGCCCCGTCGCGCACTCGCCGCGACATCTCCCAGAGCAGCGTCACGCAGGCGATGAAGACACCGATCAGCCCGATGATGCTGAGCACGTCGAGGAGGTCAGAGTCCGGCCCGGCCTGGCTGAGGAAGCTGTCGCCGGCGAGGGTGAAGTTCAGGAAGTTCCAGCTGCCGTGGATGGTGACGCCAACGAAGTAGCAGAGGGCCAGCCGCGGCCGCCCTCGCAGAACGCCATAGACCCCGAGCGCGGAGAACCCGGTCGCTGCCGAATGGACCGCCGCGGTGCCCGCCCGCGCCACCGCGAACAGCCACCACTGGCTGCCGATCTGTTGCGCGCTGACTTCCGCCGGCGTGAGGATGACGAGGCTGTTCTGGAACGTCTCGAGGATGTTGAACCCGGCGCCGGCAAGCACGCCCCACATGAAGCAACGCGCCGCCCGGCCTTTTCGAAAGAAGAAGAACGCGACGAGCATCCCCTTCCAGAACTCTTCATTAAGCGGCGCGACGACTGAGAGCGCGCTGATATCGAAGGCGACGCCGAGCCAGCGCGGGAGCGTCGGCAGGTTGTCGCCGATCAGGAAGGGGTCGCCGTGGCCTTTCAGATCTATGAGCAGCGCCCCGCCGAAGACCATGTAGAGGGTGTTGATGATGGCCGCCACGGTCGTCGCGCCGATAGCGCCGTAAACGATGGCGGATGACCATTCACGCCAGCTCAGCGGCCACGCCCAGGCGTTGAACCGCAGGTAGCGTTGGGCCACCACGAGGCTGATCGCGAGCGAGGGAATCGTCACGATGAGGACGTTCGTGACGGGGAAGAGCCAGGGCAGTCGCTCGGGGTGGTTCACCTCCAGCTGGCCGAGTCCGACGAGCGCCGGGAACGCGGCGAGCATCACCGGGGCGACCCACTTCCAGCGCGGCAGCGACATCACCGACGAGCCGACCCCGCCGAGCGATGATGCCGCCTGGTAGGCGAGGAAGCCGCCGAGGGTCAGTGTCACAATCGCGGTGCCGAGGGCGACGTTGATGTCGAACAGGCGCTCGCGCGGCTCGTCGCTAACCGCTGCGAGGAGGACCAGCGAGGCCATGCCGTTGAGGAACGCGATGCTGCCGACGACGACCGCCCCGGCAAGCACGAAGGACCGCCGGCGGCTGATGCGGGTTACTCCTCGAACCGCGTAATCGATCCGCTGTTCACCACGAAGCGGGCAGCGGCGCGCGTCATCACTTCGCGCAGGCGGTCGGGATCGGCGGTTGTTACCAGTGTCTGCTGGAACGTATCGATGTACTCCAGGACGCCCCGGCGGCGGCGGGCATCGAGTTCGCTGAGCACGTCATCGAGGAGGACCACCGGGTCATCGCCCAGGGCCCGGCGGAGGTAGCTGGCTTCGGCCAGCCGCATCGAGAGCGCCGCCGTGCGCTGCTGCGCCCGGGAAGCGAACGAATCGGCCGCCATCCCGTCGATCTCGACGGAGACGTCGTCGCGGTGTGGCCCGACGAGGGTTGCCCCGGCGCCGATCTCGCGCGAGCGCAGGTTCTGCATGGCGCGAAGCATGCGGGCGGTCCATTCGGAGTCGTCGATCGGGACGTCCGGGTGGTCGAGCCCGCCGAGGGACGGCCGGTAGGTGAGCTGCAGGTCTTCGAGGCCGTCGCTGAGGCGCTCCATCTGCTGCTGGGCCTGCGGCACGATGTGGCCGAGGGCGTCGGCGCGAGCCCAGAAGATGGCGCCGCCGGCATGGGCGAGTTCCTGGTCCCAGAAGTTCAGTTCGTGGGGAGCGGCCTCGCGCGCCTGGATCCGCTTGAGCAGGCTATTCCGCTGCTGGAGCACCTTCTGGTACTTCTGCATAGCCCGCAGGTAGCCGCGGTCCACCTGCGAAATCATCATGTCGAGGTAGCGCCGCCGCATCAGGGGCGGGCCGGCCACGATCTCGATATCCAGGGTGGTGAAGAGCACCGCGCAGAGCTGGCCGACAGCATCCGAGGCCGTCTTGGGCACGCCGTTCACGCGCACCCGCTTGCCCGCCCGGTGGCTGGGGTCCGTCGTCCGGCCGACAATCGCCAGCTCGAGCTGCAGGTTGCCGGCGGCGCGCTCCACCTCAACCGTGAGGCGCGCGACCGGGAAATCGGACTGCATGATGCCGTTGCGGACGAGGTCGCTGTCGTGGCTGGCGCGGCTGCTGCGCAGAGTCGAGAGCAGGTAGACAGCCTCCAGGAGGTTGCTTTTGCCCTGGGCGTTATCGCCGACGAAGAGGTTGACGCCCTTCTCGAGCTTCGCCGCGGAGCGCACGTAGTTCCGGTAATTCGTCAGTTGGAGATCGAAGATGTACACGGCTTATGCACAGTATAGCTGAGGTTGTTAGCCTGCGGCTTACTTTTTTTCGAAACCTTGAAATAAATCGCGATTGACCGGCCAACGGCCTTGACCGGCCCATCACAAAACCGGGAGCGGCCGCCCCGGCCGGGCCACCGACTGTCGGCTCACCACGCCCCGCAAAGGCCCGCGCGTTAGCAAGGGCGTGGGACAAACCACCACGATGCAGGCGCCCACACGCCGTGAGGGAACCGCGGGCGACGCGCGGGCCTTTGCGGAACCGGGGTGCGCGGTTCCCTCACTTTTCGTGTGCGCTCGCCTCAGCGCCGGGCGGCGCGCACCTCCCCCGCGAGGAGCGCGCCCCAGCCTGCCGCCAGCAGCGTGAGCAGCACCGCCGAGATGATGCAGTAGATGCACCAGGCATCGATGACGAACGCCTCGAGGTAGGTGAGGAACCCCGAGAACAGGAACCCGAAGAGCGACCCGAACGCGCCAACAACCACCGCGTACTGCCGCCAGCCCCGGAAGTCGGTCAGCCAGGCGAGCGCCGCGGCCGCGAGGACCAGGTAGAGCGCCAGCCCCGGGATCGAGACCGGCACGCCGAGGATCTTCCCGTACTTGCTCTGCTGCACGGTCGAACAGCCGTGGACGATAGTGCAGACGCCGCTGCCGCCCCGGCTGTTCTCCCAGGCGAGGTAGGCGGCGACACCCACGCCGCAGACTGCCAGGGCGAGGAGGGCGGCGACGAGCGCCGTCCTCCCGTTCCCCCGAAGCGCGTTGTTGGCGGGAACGCGGCTATTGGCGATGGCGGACATCGGGCGTCACTTCCCCATGTCCATTCCCGACATTGCCTCGCCCTTCTGGACGTGCGCCGTGAGCTTGACCGTACCGGCGTTCTTGAATGTCAGTTCGAGGTCCACCGAGTCGCCCTCCTTCAGGGCCGACTTCACGTTCATGACCATGACGTGGTAACCGCCCGGCTTGAGGGTCACCTCGCCGTTGGCAGGGACGTCGAGGCCGTTCGGCATCTCCTGCATGCTCGAGGTCGCCCCGGAGGTGACCATCTCGTGGATCTGGGCCATCGGGCTGATGCTCGTCTTTACGCTCACCAGCGTATCGGCCGGGCCGCTGTTCTTCACCGTGAAGTAGGCAGCGGTCACGTCGTTCGTGGTGGTGCGAACCCATGGGTCGAGGATGGTGAGCTTGCCGACGGTCGCAACCGGGATTGGGGTCGTGCCGGTGTCGTCGTCGTCATCGCCGTTGCAGGCAGCAGCGACGATGGCGAGACCGAAAGCAACGAGGGCCAGTGCGCCGAACAGCGCCCCCCGCCGCAGAAAACGTGCGTTCATGCAGGTTTGAATCCCTTCTTTACAAGGAGCGGCAGGTCATTGAGCCACTCGGGGATGCCCATCCCGGCGGGGTAGACCGTGTAGGCCACCTCGTCCTTCGTGAAGGCAATGACATAGGCTGCGTGGTTCACCGCGTAGTTCCCGCCGCCGAGGTCGGTGCGGGTGGCCACGCTCACGCCGAGGTCTTCCTGGAAGGTGTCCGTCTGTTCACGCGTGCCGGTCAGGCCGATGAAGTTGGGGTCGAACGTCTTCAGGTAGTCTTTCAGCACTTCGGGCGTGTCGCGCTCCGGGTCGGCGGTCACGAAGACCACCTTCACCTTGCTGCTCACGTCCTTCGGCAGTTTCTTCAGCGATTCGCTGATGTTGTAGAGATGAGTCGGACAGATGTCCGGGCAGTGGGTGTAGCCAACGTAGAGGAGGGTGACGTACCCCTCCGACTCTTGCTTCAGGTTGAACGGCTTGCCGTCCTGGTCGGTGAGGGTGGCGTCCGGCATCTCGACCGGGCGCGATGTCACGGCGCCCATGTACTCGGCCTTGCCGCCATCGTCACTGCCGCCGAAGACCGCCATCCCGAGGGCAATCGCCCCCGCAACAACGGCGACCGCGACCAGGCCGAGGAGTGCGATCGGCACTGCTCCGCGAACGGTGAATTTCATGGTTCATCAACTCCCTGGCCGCGCGTCCGCCCGCGTTGGGCCCCTGGGGCGGACCGCTTAGTCGGTGTGCCCGCCGCTGTTCGAGATGCCCGCCTTTTCGTAAAGGTGGGCCCAGACTTCGTGAGCGAAGTCATGCTCCCCGTCGTGTGCCTTCTTCACCGCGGCCGCGGCTTTCGCCATGTCCGGGTTCGTTCCGTCCGTGGCTGCCGCCGCCTCACCAAAGATGCCGGCAAGGGCTTTCGCCTTATTTTGCAGGTCTTTGGTTGGCCATTCGGTAAGGAGCGTGATCGTCTGCAACTGGCGGAACGTCGTTACCGCGTTCGACGGGATGGTCTTCTCGGTGCTGACCTGCGTGTCGATGTCATGCAGGCCCGCTTTGTCGAGCAGCGAAATCGCTGTGACGACGTCCAACTCGTTCGACGAGCTGCCGTCGTCGCTGCCGCAGGCCGCGGCGGCGAAGACGGTGAGCAATGCGAGGAGCGCGAACAGGGCAACCAGCAGCGGCCGCCGTGAAAGGTGCTTCATTGTTTGGAGGACTCCATGTGCCTGGCGGCGAAGGCGGCATGCGCCATTCGCCCGTGAGGGTTCGGTTCGAGTCAGGCGGGAGCGAGGCGCGGCGGCTGGAGTTCAGGCAGCAGGCTGTTCGACTGGCGCGGGCGCCATGCGAGGAGCGCCGTGGCCCAGAGCAGCCCGGCGGCCGCCTGCACCGCGAGAGGTTCGCTCATGAGGGCGAAACTCACCCCGGCGAACACCGGCGCGTCAGAACAGGAAGCGGCGTCGCCGTGGCAGTGCTGGCTGTGGTCGTGGCCGTCGTTGTGGCCCGTGTGTTCGTCCGTGTGCCCGGCCAGCGGGATCGAGAGGTACTGGTCGGTGCCGGGGATCGGTACGGACGACGGCCAGTGCCCCATGAAGGTCAGCATGGGCAGAAGAGCGAACAGCAGCAGGAGCGCGATCCTGCGCCGGTTGCGTTGTGCGGTCAGTGTGCGGCCCACTTCACCCTTTAGGGTACCAGCCGCAGCGCCCACTGCCACAGCCGCTCGCACCCCTTCGAAGGGGCCGGTCGGGCCATTTCTGGCAACCTTCCCGCCGAATCGCTACACTCCCGCCTTCCCAGGGGGAGGAACCGCATGCGCAAGCTGAAGAATCGTGTCTGCATCCTGACCGGGGCGTCCCGCGGCCTCGGGCCATACATGGCGCGCGCTCTTGCCGCCGAAGGCGCGCATCTCGTCCTCGCCGCGCGTTCGGCCAACGAACTTGAGGCCAACGCCGAGGATCTGCGCGCTTCCGGGGCGCGGGCCATCGCCGTGCCCTGCGACGTCACCTCAGCCGCCGACCGCGATCGGCTGATCCAGGCGGCGCTGGCGGAATACAACCGGGTCGATGTGCTTGTGAACAACGCCGGCATCGAACTTTCGGCCCACTTCGAGAAGCAGCCGGCCGAGGAACTCGCGCGGGTCATCGAGGTCAACCTCACGTCGTCGATGCAGCTGGCCCATGCGCTGTTGCCCGGCATGCTCGAACGGAAAACCGGGCACGTCGTCAACATCGCGTCGCTCGCGGGGAAGGTGCCCGTGCCGTTCAGCGTGCCCTATGCGGCTTCGAAAGCCGGGCTCATCGGCTTCACCCGCTCGTTCCGCTCCGAGTTCAAGAAGCGCGGCGTCAGCGCCAGCGTCATCTGCCCGGGGCTCGTGAGCGACGCCGGCATGTACCGCGACATGCAGGACCAGGCCGGCGTGAAGGAGAACTTCCTCGCCGGGACCGTTTCGCCGGCGAAGGTGGCCTCTGACGTGGTGAAGGCGATCAAGCGGGACCGCCCGGAGATGCTCTGCTACCGCGGCCCGGGGCGGCTGGTCACCGGGCTCGCCGAGTTCATGCCGGGCGTATTCGAGCGCGTCTTCCCGGTCTTCGGCACCAATAAGCTCTTCGAAGACGTCGCCGATGCGCGCGAGAAGGGACTGGTCCAGCCCCGCTCTTAGCCCGCCTGGCGGGCCACCGCCTCTGCCGCCGCCTTCGCCGCTTCCGGGTCGCCGAGGTACTCCGACTTCAGCGCTTTCAGATCCTGGTCGAGCGTGTAGACGAGCGGGATGCCCGTCGGAATGTTCAGTTCCGCGATCTCGTCGTCGCTGACGCCGTCGAGGTGCTTCACCATCGCCCGCAGGGTGTTGCCGTGCGCCCCCACGAGCACGGTCTTGCCCTCGCGCAGGTCCGGCACGATGCCGTCGAACCAGTAGGGAAGGAAGCGCGCGACGACGTCCTTAAGGCATTCCGAAGCCGGGATCAGTTCGGGAGCGAGCGAGGCGTAGCGCGGGTCGTGGCGCGGGTGTTCCGGGTCATCGAGGGCGAGCGGCGGCGGCGGCACGTCGTAGCTGCGGCGCCACGCGAACACCTGCTCCGCGCCGTACCGCTCGCTCGTCTCCTTCTTGTTCAGCCCCTGGAGCGCGCCGTAGTGGCGTTCGTTCAGCCGCCACGACCGCTTCACCGGCAGCCAGTGCTGGTCCATCACATCGAGCGCGACCTGGGTGGTCGTAATCGCCCGGCGGAGGAGCGAGGTGTGCACGACATCGAAGCGCAGGCCGGCGTCGCGCAGCAGCGCGCCCGCGCGTTCGGCTTCGGCGAGGCCCGTTTCGGAGAGGCCGCAATCGTGCCAGCCGGCGAACAGGTTCTCCTTGTTCCAGGTGCTTTCGCCATGCCGCAGGAGCACCAGCGTGTACGTCATCGGGCCACCTCCGAAGAAGCATTACACCGCAGCGGCGGGCTATTCGCCACGGCATCGTCTGGCCCCGGCAGGGCAGGCCCGCTACCCTCGAACCATGCCCTACAAAGCGCCAGGCTCAGGCCGCGAAGGCAGCTGCGTACTGCTCATCGCCCCGGACGGCTCGATCTTGCTCCAGCAGCGCGATGACGATGTGCTGCCGGCCGGCGTGGGACGGTGGACGCCACCCGGCGGCGGCAGCGAAGAGGGCGAATCCCCGCGCGAGACCGCCCTGCGCGAGTTCGAAGAGGAGACCGGCGTCCGCCTCGAACGGCTCCGCTTTTGCGAAACCGTCACCCCGGACGACATCCCGGAACTGCTGCCGAAGGTGTTGCACGTGTTCTTCGCGGACGACCGCGTCCCACGCGACCGCATTGAGGTGAACGAAGGTCTCGACTTCCAGTACCAGCACCCCGACGGGTTCGCAGCGCTGAAGATGAACCCGGGCACGCGCAACCTGCTCGCCCGCTTCGTCGCCAGCGATTCCTACCGCGGGACCGTCGCGCTCGCCCGGCGGGTCATCACCGGCGTGGGTGTGATTGCCCTCGACCGCTGGGGGCGCGCCCTCCTCCAGCTGCGCGACGCCGACCTCCCGCCGGACCGCTTCCCGGACATGTGGTCGATCCCCGGCGGCATTATCGAACCGGACGAAGCGCCGGACGCTGCCGCCTTCCGCGAGTTCGAAGAAGAAACGGGCGTGCTCCTTCCCGAGCTGAAGCTGTTCCGCCTCTTCCGCCGCGAGCCGGGCCAGGACGCGCCGCTCGCCGACACCTACCACGCCTTCTTCGGCGACCCGGACATCGACGAACGCGACATCGCGGTCAACGAAGGGCAGGCGTTCCGCTACTGGGCGCCGCAACAACTGGCCGAACTGGCGATGCCGGCACACGCGCGCGCCATTCTCGAAGAGTTCTTCGCGAGCGCGCACTACCGGCGGCTCTTCCACTGACCTTCGCCCTTTGGTGAAGGCCGGACTCAGTCGACGGCGCGGCTCTTCACGAGGATGACCGGCAACGTCGATTGGCCGAGCACGCCCATCGCGGTGCTCCCGGCCACGAGGTGGCGGCGGGCGCTGTGCCCATGGGTGGCCATCGCCACGGCGTCGGCGCTGTGGGCGCTTGCGGCCGCGAGGATGGCCGTATCGATACCCGCGCCCGGCGGCACGGTTCGCACCTCGAGTTCAGCGCGGACACCGTCGGGCAGCCGTTCCTGAAGGGCGGCCAGGTCTTTGCTGGCGCGAAGTTTCGCGGCTGCTTCGGTTTCACCCGGGCCCACGGTTACCACTTGGAGCAGGGTGACGCGCACGCCGCCGGTCGCGAGCAACGGGCGCAGCCCTGCGAACACGCTCCGGGCGTCCGGCGAACCGTCCGACGTGATCAGCAGGTGGTAGCCGTCACGGTCCGTGGCCGGGGGCGCTACCTCCGCGCCGATGACGAGCACCGGGTCGGCGCCGCGGGAGATGACGCCCATCGAGACGCTTCCCAGCAGTGCGTGACGCACCGCGCCGCTCCCGCGCGAGGTGAGCGCAATGAGCGCGTAGCCCTCGCCCATCGCGGCGCCCGCGATAGCGTCGGCGATGTCCTTGCCCCACTGGCGGCGCAGGATCGCCGTCCCGCCGGGCACGCCGAGGCCCCCAAGATGGCTTTCGAGGTCGGCCGTCCAGGCCGCTTCGACCTGCTTCAGGGCCGGCTCGAGCTCGGGCGAGACCACGCTGGCGGCATCGACTCGCGGGTCGAGCACGCGCGTAAGCGTGATTTCGGCGCCGGTGACGCTGGCGAGGCGTGCGGCGTGCGGTATCACCCCGTACGAGCGTGGTGAGCCGTCGATGCAAACGAGGAACTTCATGGCACACAGTTTGGCCGAATGGCCTCGCTGGCGATACGCCCGCCCGGCCGTGATTCCGCGTACTGCCGTTTACCGCGCGCTAACCGCGAAGGGAACTTCCCGGCCCGCTCCGGCGTCTTCTCTGTACAGGGGTCTGTGGCCCACCGCGGTGGTGGTTCGTGGATCGGAAGGGGCCACACTCCCTGCACCTCCCCCAGGGGTCCTGCCGGGGCACGACCACCCCGGCAGGACATCCTTTCCGCTATCGTGATGCCCCATGTCCCGGTTACTGATCCTCACGATGCTGTTGGGCGCCGCTGCCGCCAGTTGCGGTGATGCCGCGACTGACGCGGTCACGCCGCCGTCCCCGAGTCCCTCCGGGGCAGAAGCCACCGCCGTGCCGACGCTGGCGCAGGCCCAGCCACCAGCGGCGACCCCCGGCCCGGACGTTGTCGCCCGGCTGAAAGCGGACCTCGCAAACAAACTCGGCGTCGCGCCCGTGGGGATCGACGTCGTCAGGCTCGAAGCCTTCATCTGGCCAGATGGCTGCCTCGGACTCGGCGGGCCGGGCGTCGTCTGTACCCAGGCGCTCGTGCCGGGCTGGCTGGCCGTGCTCCGCGGGCCTGGCGGCGACGAGTACCGCTACCGCGGCGCGGGCGACCGCTTCGCCCGCGAACGCTGAGGTTGCCGCTTAGCCGCCGGCTGCGCGTCCGCGCAGGGCCATCGCCGTCATCGTCCAGGTCACGACGCCCATACCGAGGATGGCGGCCGAGCCCTTGAGCAGGCTGCCCCATTGCCACCCGCCGGTTACCAGCGCCCGCATCCCCTCGAGGATGTAGGTCACCGGGTTGGCGCGCGCGATCACTTCGAGCCATGTCGCGAAGACGTCGAGCGGGGCGAACGTCGGCGCGAGGAAGAGCAGCGGGAAGAAGAGGAGGAAGCCGGCCTGCGCCGCCTGCGGGCTGCCCGTCTTCAGCGCGATGGCGACCCCGATGCCCGAATAGCAGAGGGCGAACACGCCGCCTGACAGCACGAGCGCGACCATGCCCACGGGTCCCGTTTCGAAGCCCGAGCCGAAGGCCAGAGCCATCGCCACGATGAGCGTGCAGAGGATGACCGACTTCACGCCGTCGGCCAGCATCCGCCCGCCGACGATGGCGAGGCGCGGCGTCGAGGTCAGCAGCAGTTTTTCGAAGTAGCCCGACTGGATGTCGAGCGTCATCGCGAGGCCCGCGCCCCCGGCCACGCCGGCAGCGCCCTGGAGGATGGCTACCGGGAGCTGGAAGCCCTTGTAGTCGCTCACGCCGAACGCTTCGCGGGCCACATCGCCAACGGCGCCGACGGTGACGGCGTAGAAGAAGAGCGGGATGAAGGCGTTGCCGATCTCGTTCGCGGGCTGGCGGATGGCCTCGCGCAGGGCCCGGTTCATCAGCAGGATGGTGTCTCGCAGGAATCGCATCACAGCCTCCCCTGGCCCTGGTCGCCGGTTTCGAGGTGATGGCCGGTGGCGCGCAGGAAGACGTCGTCGAGGGTGGCCTGGCGAAGGCGCAGGTCCTCCACCTTCACGTTCGCTTCGGCGAGCGCGAGGACGAGCGGCGCGACCGCGGCTGCACCGTTCTTCAGGTAGAGGATCACCTGGGCGCCCTGCACCTGCAGCGAATCGACGCCTTCGAACCGGCGGAGGAGCGGTTCGGCGAGGCCGGCATCTTCGGCGCTGCCAAGGCCGAGCGTAATGGCGTCGGTCCCGATGGAGGACTTGAGCGCCTCGGGCGAACCCTTCGCGACGATCTGCCCGCGGTCCATGATCGCGATGTCGTCGCAAAGGCGGTCTGCCTCTTCGAGGTACTGGGTGGTGAGGAAGAAGGTGACGCCGCCTTTGTTCAGGTCTTCGACGTAGCGCCACATCGCCTCGCGGGTGATGGGGTCGAGGCCAGTGGTCGGTTCATCGAGGAAGACGATGCGCGGCTCGTGGATGAGCGCGCAGGCAAGGTCCAGGCGGCGCTTCATGCCGCCGGAGTAACCCTTGAGCGGCCGGTCCGCATCGCCCGCAAGGCCGACGACGTCGAGCAGGTTGCCAGCCCGCGTCCGCGCGACTGGTCCCGGCACATCGAAGAGCCGCGCCTGCAGGGTGAGCAGCTCGCGGCCGGTCTGGACCTCGTCGAGGCCAACCTCCTGCATGGCGACGCCCACGCTGCGGCGAATCCGTTCCGGGTGAGCGAGGACGTCGACGCCGCCCACTTCGGCCGAACCGGAGGTCGGCTTGAGGAGCGTTGTCAGCATCCTGACGGTGGTGGTCTTCCCCGAACCGTTCTGGCCGAGGAAGCCGAAGACCTGCCCTTCGGGGATATCGAGGTCGATTCCGTCGACCGCCTTGATCTCCTGGGAGAAGTGTTTGACCAGCGCTCTCGCGACGATAGCCGCCATGCGCACCCCACACAGCAAACTGGCTGAAGATCCACTTTGCGGGCTGCGCGGCGGTAACCGCAATCAGGTTTCCTGACAGTGGTCTGTCAGGAGGCCGTGGCAGGTTCCTTCAGCGAAATGCGCATGGTCCGCGCGCAAGCGCCGCGCGTGTGCATCAGGCACCCGAGCGTGTCTGGCTCAACGCTGTACTCCGCGCCGAGCGCGTCAAGCCACCCGTAAAGTCGTTCGAAGATGCCGCATTCGTACTGCGCGATGACCCCGGCGGCGGCCACGCCGTCGTGCGCGAAGCAGCGCGTGACCGCCAGCGTGATGGCCGAATTGTCGTCGGCCCAGGCGATTTCGGAGGTAATGAAATCCGGGATGGCGATAGCGATGGCGGAGTCGAAGAAGGCGCGGACATCATCGTTCGTGCGCACGGCGTCCATGCCGATGAGGCGCATGATGCGTTTGGCTTCGATGGCGGCCATGTTGCGCACGGCCGCGCGGTTCATCGCGTTGGCCGCAGCGATGCCGTGGCGCGAGAGGGCTTCCCGGAACCACATCGCGTCGTGGGTCATCCAGTTGCGCAGCAGCAGGTCGCGTACGGCAGCGTTGTCGAGGTCATCGGTCGAAGCCATCGGTTCGGCACTCCCGGGAAAAATGTGCGGGCGACTATGCTCGTCCGGGCATGGGTTATTCGAGGGCCGTTCGGGTCCGAATAACGGAACGATAGGGCCGGAAGTACGGCCTCAGGCGCTTCCTTCCTCGATCATCCAACGGACAGCTTCTTTCACCCTCGCCACGGTGTGGGCCGATGCCAGTGCGCCCTGTTGGATCCGTTCAAGGAGGCCCGGCGTCAGCGGCTCCGGATACGGGAGGTAGATTCCGGTCGCTACCCGCTTCTCGAATGCGGCAACGTCCACCAACCGCGCCCGGCCGTAGGCGACGAGCGTCCTGTGCCTGACCCACGGGTGCTCGCCGGGTTCGACCACGCAGGTCCAGTCACCCAGGCGGCGCGCTGTCGTGAAGTTGGCGATGGCCAGCTGTGAGAATGGCGTTGGGGCTGAGATCACGAAGTAGAGATGGCCGTGCCGGTCCGTCCCGGGCAGGAACGTGAAGCCGGGAGGGTTCACGCGCTGCGCTCAAGTGAGCGCATGAACCATTCCTCTTCTGCTTCCTGCTCGATCAGATCGATCTCGTCCGCGGGGACTCCCGCGGATTCGAGTACCGCTCGTGGCTCAATCGGGTGGGAAGGATAGTCGGGGTTCCCGGCTTCCGCCTGGTACTCGTGTGTCGATTCCCTGAGGTCGAGTGACGATAGCCTGCCGAACGTGGCGAAGGTCTCTTCGAGGATCTGCCGGTGGAACTCCGATAGTTCGCCGAGGTCTGTCACGGGGGCCCTCAGGGCGACTGACCTGCGCTCGGGCCGGGTCAACAGTAAAGAATGCCAGGGTGAGCGGGGGCGAACTACAGCGTCGCGATCCTTGATGAGGTCCTGCGTGGCGCTGAGGATGGGTCCCTCAGGCATCGACATCCAGCGGTCGCCGGTGATCGGGACACCGGTGCGCACGAAGACTTCGCGGTCGCTGAGGTAGAGCAGCTTCATGAGTTTGAGGTAGCTCATCTCGCCGCCGTCGAGGGAGACCAGGTACGCGGCGGCCTGCGCCGTGCGCGCTTCGTCGAACCAAAACCGCATCTCCCGGCCCTTTCTCCGCCCGGCGAATGACATCGTTTCGTCCAGAGTATACAACCGGCCTGGTGAACCCACGGTCGCTCTTACCGCCGCCCGAAGCGCACGCTCGCGATCTGCCACGGCTCGAGCGCGAATCGCCAGCCGCCGTCCGCGTTCCCCACGTCTCCCGTGTGCTGCTCCATCAGGTCGACGAGCCCCGCGCCGGGCGCCGCAGCAGGCGCGGACACCTTCGCAGGAAGGCTGGCGCCGGCAGCGTTGTAGACGCGGATGATCGGCGCGCCGTCGGCGTCGCTGCGCGTAAGCGCGGTGGGCACGGCGCCGGGCGAAACGCGGGCCAGCGGCACATCCAGCGGCAGCGAACCCTCGTGCTCGTTCGTGGCGAAGGCGAGCGGCGGGTAGGCGAAGCTGTGCGCCATCGCCTGTACGTTGTTCTCGCGCCAGCCGCCCCGGTAGGTGGTCAGCGCGTATTCGAACGTGTGGGTGCCGGCCATCTGGCTGTCCTCGGTCGAAATCGTGGGGCCGGCGCCACCGCGGCGGCTCACCAGGTCTGGCCGCGAAAGCCAGCCGACGCAGCGCAGCAGGGTGAGCGCGTACGCCTGGCGGCCGCGACGGTCGCGCACGGCTTCGCCCTCCTGGAGGCCCTTGTTGAAGACCGCGATGCCGATGTCCTCTGCTTCGAAGGCGGCGAACGTTTTCTGTGGGAAGGTGGTTGGCGGCTGTTCGGGGCTTACGCCGTTCCATGGCGGAGGCGTGAGCGAACGTTCGGCAACGTGGAACTGGTTCTCCGTGATCGCCGTCTCGGTCGTGAACGGCAGCGGGAAGAGCGCCCGCAGGCGATGGTCGCGCGCGGCGTTGTCGAGCGTCACCCGGAAGTCGACCCGGTTGAGCCCGCGATAGAGCGTGACCGTGGTGACCACGGGAAGGAGCGTCCGCCGCCGCCCGGTGCGCGCCTTCCGGTTCGTTTTTAGTTCGAGCGGGACGTTGTAGGCGCTGGCGTACCGCAACGACGTCGCCACGGCGTCCTCTTCGATGGCGAGGAGGTCGACCGAGATCGGCTCGGAGACGCCGTCCGGGAGGATGTCGGCGTTGTATTCGTCGCCGCGGTCGCCCTCGGAGACGAAGGCGTTCACGTTCTTCAGGTCGATGCCGTTCTGCCAGTCGCGGACACGCAGGCGACCGCGCGCATCGAGCCACACCTGGTAGAACTCGTTCGCGATGGCTGCGGGTCGGCCCGGTTCGCCGGCTGCCGTTCCTGGCGGAGTGGGGGCAGATGCAACTGTGGGCACGGCGGCCTGCACGCCAATGGCCTCGGCCGGCGGGAGGACGGCCACGATCGAGGCCCGCGCGCTCTTCCGCACGGTGACCTCGGCGGTGTCGGCGAGGCTGTTCGCGGCGACCTGGCGAACTTCGTGGCGCACCATCTCTTCGTCGACCACGTTCAGGTCAGGCCCGACGGTGGTGGTCACCTTGAGGTGGCGGCCGTCGAGTTCCCACTCCATCGCCTCGATGTTTTGCTCGTCATAACGCTGCTCGCGAAGGAAGTCCAGGTGGCGCATCGCCGACCACGGTGTCAGGTCGCGCTGGTGGACCAGCGGCTCGGCAGGCGTGAGCGATTCGACGGCGAAGGGGACAGCCCTGCCGTCCGGGAGGCGCAGTTCGGCGGCCTCCGCCCACTCTGCCGGGACATCGGCGCGGAGGACCGCGGCAGTGTTCGCGACCGGCCGGAAGACCGCGAGGGCCCCCGGCGCGGGGACGGCGATTCGCCGTGCGACGTGCCAGAGCGACTCTTTCGCGACCTGCGTGGCGAGCTGCTCGGCGCGGTCGTAGCGAGGGAACATCTCCCGGTGCGTCTGGTCGACGCTGCACCCGCAGATGGAGTCGTGCGGCGAGTTTTCGAGCAGGGTGCGCCAGGCGTGGCGGAGCGCCGGCGTGCCGTCTGGCCCGTGATGGAGGTAGGTCAGCAGTTCGAGCGGCTCGGCGTACTTTTCCAGCCAGCCGGAGACCTCGAAGTCGCGCTGCTTGATGTTCATCCGGGCCGAAAGCACGCCGACGAGCACGTTCGAGCGGTCGGGCGAGCGCATCTCGCCGTTGTGGACCACCTCGTCGACGCCGGCTTCGAGGACAGCCTTCTCGTATTCGGCCAGCGTGCCGAGCCGGAATGTGTAACCGCGCCCGGCGGCGGCCGCCAGCGCATCGGGAACGTGCGGTTCCATGCGCGAATGGTCGGTGCCGTTCATGAGCACCGCCGGGATCCCTTCGGCGAGGTCCCGCTCCTGGCGGCGCACGCGTTCGAGGAGGTCGTCCGCCTCCTTCGGCAGTCGCCAGCCGCTGGAGTAGCTGTTGCGCAGGTAAAGGACCGGCAGGCGCGTGCCGTCGGGCGCTTCCCACCAGAAACTCCAGCCCGGGATCGCGTCGGAGACCCCGCGCCAGAGGCAGGCGCTCGTCAGTCCGAGTTGCTTCATCAGCTGGGGCATCTGGGCGATGTGCCCGAACTGGTCGGCGCAGTGGCCGACGCGCAGCGAACCCCCGAGCCGGTCGGCGAAGCGGATGCCGCGCTGGAAGCTGCGGATGTGCGATTCGCCGCTGGGCAGGAACTCGTCCGGCTGCACCCACCACGGCCCGATGACGATGCGCCCGGCTTCGATCAGGGCCTTCAGCCGGCCTTCGTTCTCCGGGCGGAGTTCGAGGTAGTCGTCGATGACGATGCTCTGGCCGTCGAGATTGAAGCAGCGGTACTCCGGGTGTTGCTCCATGTGGTCGAGCAGTTCGTCGATCATCTGGACGAGCCGCCAGCGGAAGAGCTCGTGCGGCTGGTACCACTCGCGGTCCCAGTGGCAGTGCGGCACAACGTAGACGGTTCGGCTCATGGCGGGCTCCCGGCGGATTCGCCGGGCATTGTGGCACGCGGCCGCATTCTCTTCTCCCAGCGTTCGCGCCGCGCCTATACTTTGGGGAGTCCGGGCAACCGGGCGTTGGAGGTCTCCCGTGAAAAAGTTCCTGGGCATCTTTGCCCTGCTCGGCGCCCTCGCTGGCGCGGTGATGTTCTGGCGGCGGCGCGCGGATGACGACGAGTTTCTCGACGAAGAGCTCGAATAACCGCCAAACTGCTCACTTCTCCTAGCTTTATCTCGCTCCTTGCACCCCGGCGCGATACCATCCCGTCGTGCCTATCGAAATCACCTACCTCGGGCGAAACTGCTTCCGGCTAAAGGGCCGCGATGGCTCGGTTATTACCGATCCCTGCCCGCCGGACAGCGGCTTCTCGCTGGCCAAGCAGTCCGCCGAAATCGTCACGATCAGCCGCCGCGATGACCCCGGCTACTCGTACGCGGAAGCCATCGGCGGAAACCCGATGGTGCTGGACGCCCCCGGCGAGTACGAAATCGGCGGCATCCTCGTGACCGGCATCGCCAGCAAGCGCAGCGACGGCCAGCGGAACGTGATGTTCATCAGCGAGATCGACGGCATCCGCGTCGGCCACCTCGGGCTGGCTCACAACGTGGCCCTCGATGACTTCAAGGGTGTCGATGTTCTGCTCCTGCCGGTGGGCGGGAACAATGCGTTGGCGCCGAATGTGGCCGCTGACCTGATGACCAAGATCGACCCCAGTGTCGTCATCCCGATGAACTACAAGGTCGCCTTCGAACCCCTCCCGCTCGAGCCGCTCGAAGCGTTCTTCAAGGAGACGGGTTCGCGCCCCGAGCCGCTGCCGAAGGTGACCGTCAGCCGTTCGAGCCTGCCCCAGGACCTCACCGTGATGGTGCTCGAACCGCGCGGCTGAGCCTTCGCCCTACGTACTGGCCGGCCGCGGACCGAGCACCCGCTTCGGTGGGTACGCCCGGAAGGTCGCCATGTGGTTTCGCGCCCCGGCCTGGAACGCCTCGACGTAGGCCAGTTTCCGCGTCATGTAATTGTGCTGCTCTTTCGGGTCCAGGTAGAGGTTGAAGAGCTTCGCGTAAGTGTAGTGTTCGGTCACGCCGGTGAAGCCGCCCGGCCCCCAGGCGTCGGTCACGCTGTCGCTCGTGGCGGCGCGCATCCACTTGTACTCGCCCACGCGCAGCCCCGAGAACGTGTCGACGAGCCAGTAGTAGTGGTACTTCCGGTTCGAAAGACCGCCTTCGGTGACGAGGAACGATGACTGGTCGACGCCGTCGATGAAGCGATCCGTCGGCACGCGGTCGGCTGCTCCGGCCAGGGCGGCGAAGGTCGGAAGGATGTCGTTGAAGTCGAAGAGGCCATCGCTCTGGCCGCCGGCTGCGACCGTTCCCGGCCAGGAGATGATGCCGGGCACGCGCACGCCGCCTTCCCACGTCGAACCCTTCGCGCAGCGGAACGGCGTGTAGGCCGCATCCGGCCACGTCTCCATGTGCGGGCCGTTGTCCGAACTGATGAAGACGAGCGTGTTCTCCAGTTGGCCGGTCTCCTTCAGGCAGTCGACCAGGCTCCCGACGATGGCGTCGAGCTCGATGAGCGTGTCCTTGTAGGGGTGCTTTGCGGGCGAAACGCCAAGGTAGTCCGGGTGCGGGTAGTTGTCGAAGTGCGCCCCGCGCGTGCCGTGGAGGAGGAACCACGGCTGGTCGCTCCCGGCCATCCGCCGGATGTAGTCGACCGAGTACTGGCGCCACTTGTCGTCGAGCAGGGAGAGCACCGGGATGGTGACTTCCTCCACCTGCTCCGGTTCGTTGCCGCGGGTGGCGTGCACGAACGAGCGGTTGAACGGCATGTTCTTCACCCACTCGGTGCGTGCGTCGGAATAGACGATCTCGGGGAAGAAGTGCGGGTCGCGCCACTCGGTGTACATGTCCGAAACCGAGAGGAAGCCGTAGAAGTCGTCGAAGCCAACGTTCTGCGGCTGCGATGCGAGGGCCTCGCCGAGGTGCCACTTGCCCACGGCCTGGGTCGAATAGCCGGCCTCGGAGAGGATGCGGGCGATGGTCACTTCGTCTTCGAGGCCGCCCGGTTCGCCGTACATCGGCGGCCGCTGGAGGCCGTGGCGGTTCGGGACCCGCCCGGTCAGCAGCGTGGCCCGCGACGGCGAGCATGACGGCTCTGAGTAGCAGGAGGTGAGCAGCAGGCCCTCGCGAGCCAGCCGGTCGATGTTCGGCGTCGGTGCGCCAACCGCGATGCCGCCGCCGTAACAGCCGAAGTCGCCCCAGCCGACATCGTCCATGAGGATGACGAGGAAGTTGGGGCGCTTGCCGGTGCGCTGACGAAGCGCTTCGAGCTTCTGCTGGGCGGCTTCCTCCTGGGCCTCATGCCGGAACGCTGGTTCACGGTTCGGCGCTGTCCTGACGGTGGGCGTGGCAATGGGATCGAACGGCAAGGGGCGCCTCCGGGAGTGGGTCGCTTGATTTAGGGACCACCCGGGAGCGCCGTCAAGCGCCGTCCGGTTCGCTCGCCAGGGCGCTCAGCAGTTCGACGGCGATTGGCGGGAGATGCCGCCCGCGCCGCCGCACCCAGCCGATCTCGCGTGACTGCGCCGGTTCGAGGGCCACTGCGGCGACGTCGGTGCGGTGGGCCACGCTAATGCCCGGCGCGAAGGCGATCCCGCCCCCCGAGGCGACCAGCGCGAGGATCGCCTGCTGCGACCGCATCTCGAGGTTCGCCTGGAGCGTGACGCCGAGCCGGCGGGCTTCTTCGTCCACCATCGCGCGCAGGCCCAGTCCCGGCATCGAGAGCAGGAGCGACGGGTCGGCAAGCGCCTCGCCTACCGGAACTACCCCGCGTTCGGCCCATGGGTGGCCTGGCGGGACGGCGAGGAGCACCGGCTCGCGGAACAGCGGGGCCACTTCCAGCCGCGAGTCGTTCACCGGCATCACGACGATTGCGAGGTCGAAGTCATCGTCGAGGACGCGGCGGATAGCATCGTCCGAACCGAGCATTTCGACCTGGAGGTGGGAGCGCGGGTAGCGCCGGCGCAGGTTCGCGAGGACCGGCGGCAACAGGTTGTCCGAAACCGTCTCGGTAGCGCAGATGCGGAGTGCGCCGCCGTACGCCGAATCCGGCCCGGCGACGGCGCCGAGGGTGCTCGCGATATCGTCGAACACCCGGTCCGCGAGGTCCGCGAGGGCGAGCGCTGCACCGGTGGGGGCCACTCGCCGTCCCACGCGGTGGAAGAGCGGCACCCCCAGCTCCTGTTCGAGCTGGCGCAACTGCTTCGAAATCGAGGGCTGGGCGACGAACTCCGCCGCCGCCGCCTCTGTCACTGAACCCGTGCGGACAACGGCGCGAAGGTAGCGGAGGTGGTGGAGTTCCATTATGCCCTCAGGCTATGAAAATCATGGATTCCATATCTTAGACGCAGTGGGACGCACGGCCTACCGTTTTCTCAGACCTTGGACGGACGCGGCGCCCCTTGCCGCGGCCGAGTATGAATGGATGCGCGATTTCGTCAGCGGCCGTTCTCCAGGGAAACCGGAGGCACTCGTGGGCAGCGTGACAGACCAGGTGAAGCAGCAGTTCGGGGCGGTGGCCGAGGCGTACGTGAACAGCTCATTCCACGCCAACGGGCCGGACCTCGCCCTGCTCGTCGAAACCGCGCACTTCACCGGCAGTGAATGCGTGATCGACCTTGGCTGTGGCCCGGGCCACACGGCGATGGCGTGCGCCCGCCACGCCGGCCGCGTCATCGGCGTCGATGTCACGCCGGAGATGGTGGTGGCTGCTACCGCGCTCGCCGCCCAGCGCCACCTCGACAACGTCGAGTTCCGCACGGGCAACGTCGAGAGCCTCCCCTTCGTGACGGGCAGCTTCGATGTCGTGACCAGCCGGGTGAGCGCGCACCATTATTCGGACATCGGCCGCGCCCTGGCCGAGGCCTTCCGCGTGCTCAAGCCCGGCGGCCTCTTCCTTATCTCCGACACCATCGCGCCCGAGGTGAACGAGTTCGACACCTTCTTCAACACGGTCGAACTCCTGCGCGACCCTTCGCACGTTCGCAACCACAAGGGTTCCGATTGGATGCGGCTGCTGCGCGCGGCCGGGTTCGAACCCGAGATGGTCGGCCACTTCCCGCTCACGCTCGACTTCGCCGACTGGGTGAAGCGGATGCAGACGCCGCCCGAGAAGGTGGCGATGCTGCGCCAACTGCTGAGCGAAGCGAGCCCCCAGGCACGCGCCGCCTTCGAGATCCGGACCGAAGACCCGTGGTCGTTCACCATCCCCATTGGCGTCATGCGGGCGGCCAAGCCGGGGTAGCACCTGGGTTAGAATCCAGCCGGTGAGGCTGCTTGCGGTTTGGATGGCGGTTGCATTCGGAGTCGCATCCGCGGTCGCCGGTAGCTTGCTTCTCGTCGTCTGGGCGGCCGGCGGACTCGATACGAGCGGCGGGAACCTCGATTGGGGTGTGGTGAGTTCCCTCGCGACTGTGGTGGGCGCGCTGGCCGCGGTCGGCGCCCTGGGGAGCGTGGCCTACGGGGTAGAACAACTTCGCCAGACCCGGCGGACTGAACGGATCTCGCTCACCCCATACCTGCGCGTTGACGTGGGCTTCCTCGAAGACGAGGCTCATCACCCGGGCTTTACTCCGCCCGACTGTAAGTACCTGTTCGAAGCGGCCGACTTCGGCGCCCAACTCGAGAAGGGTGACCTGCAGTCACTTGAACCGGCGGCCGGGCAACCCGGCATGACCCTCTGTCTCTGGGCGACAAATCAACAGAGGGCGCCGCTGGGCGTCGCTTACGACATCGAGTTGGGCTTGTACGTTGTCTGGAAGGAAGGTGAGGGTGAGCAGGTAACTGAGGTGCGAGCCGAGTTCGCCTACCTGGAACCCGGGCAGACAACCGGAATCAAACTTGGGTCTGTTCGAGCGAGCGTTGAAGGACTGATCGTCCACGTCTTCGCAGTCTCGTATCGAGGTATGTTCCTGGACCACGAACTGCTCAATCGGCATGGGGCGCTCAGTTTGTACTATGATGCAAAGGAAGGTGTGATTCAGGATGACCGATCGTACGGCCTCGGCGAATTCTCTTGAACCTGACTCCGGCCGGCTTCGATTGCAGGGTTCGGGGGGAAGCATCCGCGTGACGACGCTCCGCGGAAACGCGAAGGAGCGTGCGCTTGAGGTTGTTGAGGCGGTCCGGCGGCGATATGCCAAAGAACGCGTGGCCAGTTAAACCCGCCCCTACCCTGAACCCGTGGAACCTCGTATCCGCTTTGCTGCCCGCGCCGTCCTTATCGATGACCGCGGGCGGACGCTGCTGTTTCGCGCCCAGATGCCCGGCTTCCCCGATGGTTCGACCGTCTTCTGGATTACCCCCGGCGGCGGGATAGAGCCGGGCGAGGATGCCCTCGCCGCCGTCCGCCGCGAAGTGTTCGAAGAGACCGGGTTGAGCGACTTCGAGGTCGGCCCCTGTGTATGGCGGCGGGACCACACGTTCCGCTGGGGCAGCGGGCAGCTCTGCCAGGTCGAGTCCTACTTTGTCGTTCGCACGCCTGCGTTCGAGGTGTCCGTGGCGAACCACCAGGAAGAGGAGCGCGCATTCCTCACCGCCCACCGCTGGTTCACGCTGGACGAGATCCGAGCGCATGGCGAGCCGTTCGTGCCCGGCGACTTCGCGGGACTGCTGGCGCCGCTCCTCGCGGGCACCTACCCGCCCGAGCCAATCACGGTCGGCGTTTGAGGGCCGTGGGTTAGCCGGTGCCCGTGGGCGGGCAACTCTGGGGTGGTGTGGAGATGACGGCAACCATGCGGCCGGGGAAGAGCGTACGCGCCAGTTCCATCGCTTCGACGGCGGTCATCCCGGTGGTGTCCGGCAACACGCGCCACTCCCGGTCGTCTTCGGAGCACTCCCAGCCCAAGGCGGCGGGCCGGACGTAAAGGACACTCCCCGGGTATGGCATGGAAGGCACGCGGATGATCTCCGCCGGGAACGGTGCGCTCCCCGCTTCGGCCCGTCATGGTGCGAACGGGGAAGCTTTCGAGGGACGAACGATCGTTACCCGCGCAGCAGCTTCGTCAGCCCGCGCAGGGAAAGCCACGCCGCGATGCCGCTCGCAATCACGATCGGGACCGCCGAAACAGGGTCATTAATGCGCCGGAAGTCGGCCCGGCCTTCACGGATCTCGATGAAGCCGAGGGGTGAGGAGAGCAGCCCGCCGCCGCCGCCCGAACCTTCGCCGATGTCGCCCTGGTCGCTGTTCTCTTCGATCCCGCGGCCGCTGCCCGCGCCGAAGAACCAGCGAACCTTGGTCACCGGCACTACCGTGACGCCGTCGCGCTCGACGGCCTCGCCGAAGACGGCCCGGCTGTTGGCGTGCAGGCCGATGCGGCTGGCCAGCCGTTCGACCAGGTCATCGCCGCGGCCGCTGGCAGCCTCCTGTGCTTCGCGAAGGACTCGGCTCAGTTCGTCGGCCATCGGGGTACCTCGGTTCTCGGCGCGCAGCCGTGCGCGGTTACTTGAAGCGGTAGGTGATGCGGCCCTTCGTCAGGTCGTACGGGGAAAGTTCCACCAGTACCCGGTCACCCGTGAGGATCTTGATGTAGTTCTTGCGGATCTTGCCGCTGATGTGCGCCAGCACCACGTGACCGTTCGCCAATTCCACCCGGAACTGTGCATCGGGCAGCGGCTGCGTCACGATACCTTCGACTTCAATCGCTTCTTTCTTCGCCAAACAGGACAACCCTCGAATCGAAACTGTGATTGGCGTTAACCCTACCACAAACGGGCGGCCGCTTTCAGCCTTTCCGCTGTTTCCCGCGGCCGTTCGCGCTACCCTGTGGCGATGCGCCGCCCGCTCGCGTCCGTCCTCACCCTCGGCTGCAAGCTCAACCTGGCCGACAGCGAAGAGGTTGCCCGCGGCCTCCAGGGCTGTGGCTACCGTGTGACCACATCGCTTTGCGAAGCTGATGCCTACGTTATTAATACCTGCGCGGTCACCCACGTGGCCGACCGCAAGTCGCGCAAGCTTGTGCGCTCCGTGCGCCGCCTTGCGCCCGGCGCACGAGTCGTCGTCACCGGCTGCTTCCCGCGCGCTGCCGGCGAAGCCGCTGCCGCCGACCTCGGCGCGGACCTCGTGGCCGGGACGAGCGACCAGGACAAGGCGCGCATCGTGAGCTTCCTCGCCGAACCGGGCATCGAGCCGGTTCCCTCCGAAGCCACGGCTGCCGCCGGCACGCACATCGCCCGGGCCTTCATCAAGGCCCAGGAGGGCTGCAACGACGTCTGCGCCTTCTGCATCGTCCCCCGGACGCGCGGCCGCGAACGTTCACGGACGGTGGAGCGCGTCGCCGAAGAGGTGCGCCGGGCCACGGCCGGGGGCGCCCGCGAGGCCGTCATCACCGGCACCCAGCTCGGCGCCTGGGGCCGCGATTTCGACCCGCCGCAGACGCCCGCGGCACTCATCGCCGGCCTCCTCGAAGCCACCGACGTGCCGCGCATCCGTTTCAGCTCGCTCCAACCCCAGGACATCACGCCCGAACTCCTCGCGCTCTGGCGGGACCCGCGGCTCATGCCCCACTTCCACCTCGCCCTCCAGGCCGGGAGCGACGCCACCCTCGCGGCGATGCGGCGGCGCTACACGGCGGCCGAGTTCGTCCGCGCCGCCGAACGCATTCGCGCAGCGGTCGACGGCGTGGCCATCACGACGGACGTCATCGCGGGCTTCCCCGGCGAAACCGAGGCCCAGTTCGCGGAGACGCTCGCGCTCTGCGAGGCGGTGGGGTTCGCGCGCATCCATGCCTTTCCTTATTCATTGCGTTCGCGCACCGCGGCCGCCCTCATGCCGGGACACCTCCCCGCGGAGGTGGTGAAAGAGCGAACGGCCCGCCTCCTCGCGCTGGGCGATGACCTCTGGGCGCGCTTCCGCGAATCCCAGGCCGGCACGCTTCGCCCGGTGCTCTGGGAAGCGCCCCGGAGCGGCCCCGGCGGCGCGCGCCACGCCTTCGGACACACGGATAACTACCTGCCGGTCTACGCCGAAGACGCAGGCCTCGACGGGCGCGTTACGCAGGGCCAACTCGGGCCGGTGTACCATGACGGCGTCTGGGGAAGCGTCCCCGGGGAGGCGATATGAACGTCGTGCGGCGCATTCTGCTCGTCTTGTACAGCCTGCTCCTGCTCGCTGCGGTCGGCGGCCTCGGCGGCCTCGCCTGGAACCAGGAGCGAAAGCTCGACCTCTCCATTTCGAACCTGAACATCCAGGCCTTCGTCGAAGCGAGCGACACCGCGAAGTGGGCCTTCACCGGCGTCCTCGCCGCCATCGGTCTCGTGGCGATCGTCTCGCTCCTCATTGCCGTCTGGCCGAAGGGCTCCGGCTACAGCAGTTCCGGCACGCTGCGCCTGCGCCAGGCCGACGGAGGCACGGTCGAAGTGACCGCGGGGGCCATCGAGTCCCTCCTTCGCGGCGAACTCGAAGCGCTGCCCGAGGTGCGCTCGGCGAAGCCGAAGGTCCGCCTCAGCGGCGGCGCCGTCGATACCTACCTCGATGCGAACGTCGAACCGAGCGCGAGCATCGCCACGGCCACCAGCATCATCGCCAAAACCATCGACCTCACCCTCCGCGAACACGTCGGCGTGACCTCGATCCGGCGGCCCGTCATCCGCGTGACCTACGACGAGATGGGCGTGCGCCCGGCCGGTTCGGTGCGGCGCCCCGAACCGTCGCAGGCCCCGGCGGCGCCCCTGCCGCCCCCGCCCGACGGTCCGGAGCGCCCGCCGGAAGCGCCTTACTTCGCGAACCCGCAGGATGAAGCCGCGCCCACGGGCAGCGCCTTCGAGGGGACCACCACCGATGACCGAAGCTGACCGCACGGCCGCGCCTCCGCCCGGCGAACTGCCGTGGGTGATGGAGGCGCTGCTGTTCGTCGCCGAAGAGCCGCAGACGTTGCAGGCCCTCGCCCGCGCCGCCGGAGTCAGCGACGGCGCGGCCCGCAAGGCCCTCAGCCAGCTCTCAGCCGATTACGAAGCGCGCGGCCTGCGGCTGCTCGAAGACAACCAGCGCTACCAGCTCGGGGCCGCGCCCGCGTTCGCCCGCTACATCGAGAACATGCTCGGCGCGGGGCCTGGTCAGCGGCTCACCCGGCCCGCCCTCGAAACGCTCACCATCATCGCCTACAAGCAGCCCTGCACCCGCGCCGAAATCGAGGCCATCCGCGGCGTGAACAGCGACCGCCAGGTGGCCATCCTCGAGCAGCGCGGGCTCATCGAGAACACGGGTACGGGCAATGGCCCGGGCCGCCCGAAGCTCTACCGCACGACGATGCGCTTCCTCGAGCATTTCGGCATCCGCAGCCCGCGCGAACTGCCCCCGCTGCCAGACGCGCCCGCCGAGCCGCTGGTCGAAGCCGAACTCTGAGCCCCCGAAGGCGCATTTGCGGGCAGATCAGGGCCAAATGTGGCCCGGATCACATTGCAACCTTGTATTCACCGCTTGCGAAGGCTTAACCTCTCACGCTCTAACAGAGTTCCTACTGACGGACATAGGGGGATTCCCGTATTCTTCCCCTGTTGTTCACTGGACGGCCTCTGTTATGGACAGAGAGTGGACGTCACGTGGCAGCCCGGAGGCCAGCAGGGAGATCCCGGTCCCTGTTGGCGAACACCTCCCGGCCACCAGCCAGCCACCGGGGACGAACGCCGCATCGGAGGAGAGGCCCACGGGGTAAGCAGGAGAACGGGGATTTGAGCTCGGGGAGGAACAGTAGCTCGAACCTTTACGCAACGGCCGGCTCGGGACAGCCAGCCACACAAGGACGGAGACCCTTATGACTCTCGCCTTATACGGCAAATCGCGGAAGCGCCAGGGCAGTCTGCTGCTCGCGGCGCTGTTGGCGATCATCGCGGCAAGCGTCGGCGGCCTGGCCATCATCGGCAGCGCCTTCGCACACCATGCGACTATCACGGGTGTCGCCACATGTGCTGAGAACGGCACTTACACGGTCGTGTGGACCGTGAACAACTCGCAAACGGACAAGGTGATGTGGGTGGATAGCCAGTCTACCGACGTCCCTACGAGCAGCACGACGGCCATTTCTCCCAACCCCGTACCGAAGACCGGGACACGGAACAGTTTTGCAACTACCACTGGGATCCCTGGGAATTCCACGAGCATCACTCTGACTGCGAGCTTCCATTGGACAGCGAATGCCGATGGTACTGGCAGCCGCTATCCGGACACAAACAGCTTGCAGTATGTCACGAAGACGGATCTCAATGGCGACTGCAAGCCAGCTTCCCCGAAACTGAGAGTAGTCAAAGAGGTTCCTGGGAATGATGTACAGACATTCTCGTTCACCGTCATGGGATCGGAATCGCAGATCCTCACCGCCGGCGATGCAGCATTTGACCTAGCGGATGACGGCCCTCTGGGCAACCCGAAGTATCATGACGTGACGCTCCCGACAGTCACTGGCGCGTCTGATAGCTACACTATCACAGAGGGTGCACTCCCCGTAGGGTGGCAGTTCGACAGTGTCAGCTGTGATGGCGGCTCACCGGTTACGGGCACGAAAGCAGTGACGGTCACCCTCACCAATAGTTCCAATGTCACATGCACATTCAAGAACTCTGAAGTACCCACGCGCGCCCTCAAAGTCTGCAAAGTGATTGATGCCAATGGCAATGGCCAAATCGACAGCGGTACCTTTGGATTCACCGCCTCCGGCGGCCTCTCTACTACCTTCAACATCTCTGCAAATGAAATCGTTGGAGACTGCAAGAGCTTCACTGTGGCAGATGGAGCGACGGTGACGATCACCGAAAGCAGCCTCCCATCTGGCTGGAACAACGCGACTGGCTATCCGAAGATTGATGCTGACTCTGGCATGGACCCGGCCGATGGAAGTTCATCGATCACTGTTACAGTGACAGATGATTCCTGCGACGGAGGTAAGGACACCAGCAATACGTACGGCTCAGACTGCGAAGTCACGTTCGCCAACAAGTACGCGCCGCCGCCACCATCCAGCGTCAGCGTTGACAAGACACATGACCCCGCTGGCCCGTTCGGCCCAGGCGCGACCTTCAAGTGGAAGCTCGCTGTCACGGTGAGTGGCTCAGCCACCACCGGCGTCACGTCCATCACCGACACCATCCCGGCGCCGTTCGTTGCCGAAGGTGTGGCCGGCTACACCATCACCGGTCCGATCACCTGCAACGATGGCGATGCCAACCCCGCAACGGTCTCCTGCTCCCTGGCGACCGCCACGGCCCCGGGCACGTACTCGGTCGAAATCGACATCACCGTCCCCGCGCAGCTGACGCAAGGCCAGTGCACGACGTACGACAACACCGTCACAATCAACGGGACCAACGTCCCGACGACTTCCGGCGCGCAGTCTGACAAGGACTCCGTCACCATCAGCTGCACCACGACCGACCCGGCAATCACCAAGGTGGCTGACGGATCTGACACAGACGAGTTCATCTGGCTGATCACCGTGGATAACACGGGCAGCAACGTTGACCAGGCCGTCTACATCGAAGATGCGGGGGCTCGCTTCTACTCGTTCATCGGTGGCGGCAGTTGCCAGGATCCAGACTTCAGCGATGGTGATGGGCTCGAATGTGTGGTAATGGCGAACGCCAAACTGACCTTCCGTGTGAGCAAGCCCATCCCGGCGGCAACCTGCGACGTGCAGTCTGTCTATAACACCGCACACGTCTGGCTGAGCGCTCCCGGAAACCTCAAGGCGAAAGACCTTGGGCAGTTCGGTGGCGAAGGTACGAAGCAGACGGTCGACAGTAATCCGAACGAATCCTGCCTGACGGTCACCAAGGAAAAGTCCCAGACCTCGGAACCCCCGACCTGGACGATCAACATCACCAGCACGGCTGACTCGGCAGTGGCGGTGTTCGTCAAGGACGACGGCGCCACCTACCAGGGCGCGACCGGCGGCAGCTGCTCGGCTACTGCGGGCGTCACCGACATGACGGCCGGCATCGTCTGCTCGGTCAACGCCAACAGCATGCTGAAGATCACGGTCACCAAGCCGATGCCGAAGGCCACCTGCGAAGGCACGGACGTCAGCAACGACGCCCAGGTCTGGTTCGGCCGCGCTGCCGATACCGAAAAGCCGGACTGGTCAGTCGATGGCAAGACGTTTGAAGACCTCGGCAAGGACACCAAGCTCTGCAACCGTGACATCCGCGTGGTCAAGTTCTTCCAGAACTACGACGGAACGCCGATTAGCGGCTATGTGCCGACCTCGGCCGATTACCCGGCGTTCACCATGACCCCGAACCCGTGGACCAACTCGGGCACGTACACCATCGTCGATGACGCGAACTGCGACCTCGACACCAGCGTTGCAGGCCAGATCGCCTGGACCTGCTCCATCCCCTACTCGCAGCCGAACCCCACGGTCAGCGAAACCCCGGCCGCGAACTGGGTCCAGAGCTACAACGGCAAATGCCAGCCCAAGCTCGTCCGCGACCTCTCTGAGTTCGTGGGGAACGCCCTCAACGTCGTTTCCGAAGAATACGTCCAGACGATCGGTTGGTTCTGCAACTACCCGGTTGGGAAGATCACGATCGTGAAGACCGACATGACGACCGAGGACAACACGGCCCGCCCGGCGGACTGGGACTTCACGGCCACGGGCCCGAACAGCTACAGCAACAGCGGCAGCATCGCCCTTGGCGGCGGGAGCGTCTCGTTTGTGAACGTCCCGCTGGGCAACGGCTACAACGCGACCGAAGACAACGGTTCGTATGACACCTGCCGCACGACTGGCGAGTCGGGCATCCACCAGTACTTCACGACGAACGTGGAAGATGGCCCGCTGAACATCACCCAGCCGGGCCAGGAGATCACGTTCGCCTTCCGCAACGAAGACTGCGGCGCCGTCCTCGGCACCGGCAGCCTCCACGTCTGGAAGGTCCGGGACATCCTCGGCGACGGCGTGATGAACGGCGCGGACACCAACATCGTCTGGACCGTCACCATCCAGGGTCCTGAGTTCCCGGGCGGACAGGTCTTCAACGTGCCGGTCGCCGGCCTCCACCTCAACGGCCTGACCGAAGGCGTCTACACCATCACCGAAGGCTCGCAGTTCAGCTACGTCCAGGTGGGCGTGCGGAACGAGTCGACGGGCAACGCGCTGGTCAACAGCAACGCCACCTCGGTGAACCTGCCGGACGGCGCGGACTGGGATGTCACCTTCTACAACCAGCCGCTGGGCCAGATCCCGGTGCATAAGAACGCGTTCACCAGCCACAACGGCGGCCCGAACGTGGCAGCCCCGAACGACGATGATGGCTGGACCATCACGCTGACCTCGGCGGCCTGCGGCATCAACCAGCAGGCGGTGACGGACGCGAACGGCGATGCGCTGTTCACGAACCTGCCGCTCTGCACGGACTACATCGTGAAGGAAGGCGCATCGAACGCGTCGTCGCCGGGCTTCGTGCCGCTGACGGGCGACCGTTTCGAGAACATCACCCCGAACGGCGTGACGCTGACCTTCAACAACATCCTCCGGACGCGGGACGTGCCGACCTGCA